>JBBSDJ010000013.1:0-34500 GCA_038249555.1 Caulobacterales bacterium | reverse complement strand
CGCAACCACGCGGCGGCGGAGATCTGTATCCAAAGGCTTGCCCATACCCTCCTCCTGTAACTCCGACAGAAGGAATCGAATCAGACTTCGCCCGATATGGGAATCCCAAATCGACTCTCGTTGCGATCAAAACGCTCTAGCTGCCCAAAATCGCCGGTCAAGGTCGGGCGTACGAACGGCACGTTTTTCAGCAACTGAGATATTCACGGCCCGCGAACCGGCATCACAATTCAACTTATCAAGCCGGCTAGCTTCAGGGATGATTAAGATACGATGAACTGGCCGGTTCGCTCGGTGACAATCAATACTCGAAGTTCTAAACGCGAGTGTCTTGATGACTGCAAGGGAAAAAAGAGCTTGCGTTACCATGACCGAAATTGCGATTCCGCCAGATCGGCCAGTATTCGTTGGCGGCCTCGCCGCACCCAACGCCGAGATGGCCGGATCGGACAAGCCTGCCTTGGTCGTTGTGCCGCATGAAAGCGCCGTCGTCTCTGGACCAATTGGAAAGCGAAGCGATACAGATCCTGCGTGAGGGCGTGGCAGAATCTGAACGGCCCGTGCTGCTCTTTTCGGGCGGCAAGGACTCGACAGTGCTGGCGCACCTGGCGCTTCGGGCCTTTTATCCGTCGCCCCCGCCCATGCCGTTGCTGCATATCGACTCGACCTGGGAATTCCGGGACGTGCTCGATTTCCGAAGTCGCTTTGCTGCAGACAACCGCTTTGAACTCGTGATCCATCACAACGAGGAGGGACGCGAGGCTGGCCTCAATCCCATCGAACATGGATCGCACTATACCAGCGTGATGCGCACAGAGACCTTGAAACAAGCGCTCGACGCCGGCCGGTATGATGTCATTTTTGGCGGTGCGCGCCGCGACGAAGAAGCCTCCCGTGCGAAAGAGAGGGTCGTTTCCGTTCGGAACCGAGGTCATAGCTGGGATCCAAAGCAGCAACGCCCTGAACTCTGGAACAACTACAACTGGCGACGGCGGCCCGATCAGACCCTGCGCGTATTCCCGCTTTCGAACTGGACCGAGTTCGACCTTTGGGCATGGATCCTGACCCGCAACATCGGACTGTGTCCGCTCTACCTGGCGGCGGAGCGTCCAGTGGTGTCGCACAAAGGGCAATGGATCGTCATTGATGATCCGAAGAGGGCGCAGAGGCTGGGACTAAGCGCGCGGGAGCCGCGAAAGGTCCGGTTCCGTTCCCTTGGCTGCTGGCCAGTCACTGCCGCAACGGATTCGGGGGCCGAGACGCTGGCGGCTGTGGTCAGGGAGACGCTTCAAAGCAATCGATCCGAACGAAATGGCCGGATCGGCGACGATGGCACCCTCGAACATCAGAAGCGTGACGGATATTTTTGATGCAAGGCCCTGCATCTGCCTTTGCCGGCCGCCGCGCGGTCCTTGCCACCATGCATGGCAAGGACCGCGCCATAGTGCCGGCGTTTCGGGACATCTTGGGCATCGCCATCGAAGTGCCCGATGATCTCGATACAGACCAGTTGGGAACGTTCTCAGGTGAAATCGAGCGAGCAGGCAGCATGGATGAGGTGCTTGTCGCGAAGGCCCGGCTTGGATTGAAAGTGTCCGGGCTGGATCTCGCTATTGCGAGCGAAGGCAGCTTCGGGCCGCATCCTCAAATGCCCTTTTTCCCGGTCGGCCTCGAAAAACTCGTGCTGATCGATGCGAAAAGCGGTCTCGTCGCGATGGAGCACAGCGTCGATCTGACCCCCTGCTACGCAAGCTGGGAAACCAGACGCATGATCGATATTGCAGATCAGATCCGAGCAACCGGATTTCCCGATCAGGCGATGATCGTGCGGCCAAACAACGGCCCCCGAGCTATCGTTCAAAAGGGCCTGCAGACTTTCGAAACCCTGGAAGCGGCGATCGTGCAAGCGGCCGTTGTTTCGAACGATGGCCTAGCCTTCGTTCAGACCGACATGCGCGCCCACTTCAATCCCAAAAGGATGATGTCCATCGAGTTGCTCGCGAAGAAATTTGCTGACCGTCTCTGTCAGACCTGTCGCAGTTGCAGCGCCCCGGGCTGGGGCGTGAAGGGCACCGAAGCCGGTTTGCCCTGCAGCTGGTGTGGTGCTCCGACAGCGTGGATACTGCACGAGCTTATGGGATGTTTCATGTGTGACAACCAAGCAAGCCAGCCACGCTCAGACGGCCTAACAGAAGCCGATCCGGCGCATTGCCCCTGCTGCAATCCCTGACCTGTTTGTCAACGGCGAGGCAGTCGATCCGGTTGGCTTAATCGCTTCGTCCAAGCTCTGGGCAATTGATATGCTGTACGATCTGACTATTCACTACCGGAGTCGACGCTTCATGCAGTTCAATGGTGCTCGACTGAAAAATTCAAGTTTGACCACCCCTAATCTAGTTTCGTCCCGGCACGACGCCGTGACCCATGTTGCAGCTGCCGTGGAGGAACATGTCTATGCAAACATCTGAGAGAGGCGCGGTACAGGCGCCCGTCCGGCTCACGTTGCGGCGCCCTGATGACTGGCATGTTCATCTGCGAGATGGCGCATTGCTCGCTTCGGTCGTGGGCTACACAGCGAGGCAGTTTGCGCGGGCAATCGTGATGCCGAATCTCAGCCCTCCGATCACAACCACTGCAGCCGGAGCCGCCTACCGCGACCGCATCCTTGCCGCCCTTGAGCCGGGCGCTGTCTTCAGGCCTTTGATGACCTGCTATCTCACCGACACAATCGAGTCCGGCGAGGTTGAACGCGGGTTTGCTGAAGGCGTCTTCACAGCCTGCAAGCTCTACCCCGCTCACGCCACCACCAATTCGGATCACGGCGTCACGGACATAAGAAAGATCTATCCTGTGCTCGAGGCTATGGAGCGCATCGGCATGCCGCTGCTGCTGCACGGCGAAGTCACAGATCGCCATGTCGACATCTTTGACCGGGAGGCGGTCTTCATTGACCGGATCCTGACCAAGCTGATCGCTGACTTTCCAGCGCTCAAGGTGGTATTCGAGCATATCACGACCGCCGAAGCGGCCGCGTTCGTCGAAGCCGCTGGTCCAAATCTCGCGGCCACGATCACGCCGCACCATCTGGCGATCAATCGCAACGCCATGTTCGACGGCGGGATCCGCCCTCATTTCTACTGCTTGCCGATCGCCAAGCGGGAGGGCCATCGGCTCGCTTTGCGTGCGGCCGCGACATCTGGTTCCGCGAAATTCTTCCTCGGCACAGACTCCGCGCCGCACGCTGTCACCGACAAGGAATCCGCGTGCGGGTGCGCAGGCATATTCAACGCGCCCTTTGCTCTGGAGAGCTACGCGAGTGTGTTCGAAGAAGAAGGCGCGCTCCACCACCTTGAAGCTTTCGCGTCAGAGAACGGCCCGCGCTTTTACGGCCTTCCCCTGAACTCAGAGTTCGTCACCATCGAGCGCAAGCCGCAGCTTGTTCCCGTACAGATGATCGAAGCAGGCATTCCGATCGTTCCCTTCCATGGGGGTGAGGAGATCGCCTGGAGATTTTGCGGCAATACTCCCCCAACAGAAGAGGGCGCCTAAAGATTTCTACTCTTGAGACGGACTGAATGCCGTTTGTGGCAAAACCGCCGGTCAGTGTCTGAGATTGGCTGTCTCACGCAAGCCAAAATATCGGCGAAAAGTGCTGTGGGCGCCCATAACTCCTCCGTTTGGGGTGAGAGTTCGGTCCGAATGGACGAAGCACGGATATCTCCAAAGCGGTCAGCCGCCCTCAAGCCACTAGTGTCCGTCTTCGGCGAAGTCCGGCCTGGTTCCCAAGAGGCAGCCGAATGACTGGACCGAGGTGACCGTGCCGGACGCCGAACCTGATGATCAGAACCGATCTGGCCCGAACGGGCCCGCATGCAGTCATCCGATTGTTGTCAAGCAACGGGCTTCGAAAACGACAACGTGATCCAGGTCCGGCCGCGATCTTGAAGAATAGAGCATCGCCTGCGCGCCCATTTCGCGGGCCGCGTCGGACCACGCCCAAGTGGGTGAAAGGGCACCAGCGGCGCGCACATCTTGCCAGACGATCGAGGCCAGCTTGTTCCCGCGCTGATCGGCAACGCGATCGGCCTTCAGCCATACCGACACGAGTTCTCGCTTCACGCCGTCCTCGATGTAGCGCTTGATCGCCACGTGGGCGCCTTCGGCGGTCAGCGACGCGTAGGCAGCAATCTGTCCCGAGTGATGGAACCGACCCTCCGGCGCTTTCGCGGGTTCGCAAGGTGTTGCGACCAGAGCTTCCGGAATGAGTCGCCAGACCGGTCCGTCAAAAGAGATCAGTGCAATCAAGGTCCGTCTCCACGGCTTCAGCAGACCACCTGCCTCATGGTCCGAACGTCTGCAATCGGCGATGTCCCGCCTGGTGTGAGCGAGGCGATCGAACGACACGATCGGGCTGACCTCGCCGTTCGCAGAGGATGCAGATCAGAGCCGAGTTGCCCAAACGCGACACGTGAACTTCCCACATTGACGCCGCTCCTGTCTGGGGTGCAGTTTTATGAGAGAAGGAGGCTGGCATGATGATCACGAGACGCCGGACACTTGCGCTGCTTGGCGCGAGCGCGCTCACCGCCTGCGCTGCGGAAGTGGACCCAGGTGATGAAACCGCGCTCGCGGCGACGCCCCGCGAAATCGAAGGGCCGTTTTTCCCAGAGAGTACCCGCGTTGAAAGCGACGTCGATCTCACGCGCTTAACTGGACGCGGCGAACGGGCAGCAGGACAGGTGATAGAGGTTCGAGGGCGTGTGCTCGGACCGAATGGTCAGCCGATCGCCGGAGCGCGAGTGCAGTTGTGGCAAGCCAACGCCGCTGGCCGCTACGCCCATTCGGCGGACGCCGGCAATCCCGCGCCGCTTGATCCGAACTTCCAGGGTTACGCGGTTATCAAAAGTGATGCTGATGGCGCGTTCCGGTTCACCACCATCAAGCCCGGCGGCTATCTGGTCGCCAGGCAGTCTCGTACGCCGCACTTGCACTGGAAGATCGCGGCCAACGGCCGGGAACTCACAACACAGAGCTATTTCCCCGAAGAAACGGCCAACAATACGGATTTCCTAATCCGGGCGATGCAGTCCGATCCCCGCTTGCTGATCGCCCGCGCCGGCACCTCCAGTGCGGAGGGAGCGCTGGGTTATGACTGGGACGTCGTAATGACGACCTGACGGCTGCCAGCTCTGGCTCTACGTCCACACACAACAGGTCAGCACGTCGGGGTAGTGTCGGTCTTCGGCGAAAAGCGGTCGCCTCGATTGCACGTGAACCCGACCGCCAAGCCTGGCGCGGCTCACCCCCGGTGGCCGTCCTCAAATCCGGCGAGGGTCCATTCGGCGAAGGTGGCGAGGTTGCCGCCGGTGAAGAGGAAGCCGGCGACGCCGGCGGCGCGGGCGGCTTCCATGTCTGCTTCCTTGTCGCCGATCAGGAAACTCAGCTCGCGCTTCACGGGAAAGTCCGCCATCGCGCGCAGCAGCATGCCGGGTTTGGGTTTGCGGTCGAAGCTGTCGCGCCTGTAGCGGGGGTTTTCGCCTTCTTCGTGGTAGGGGCAGTAGTAGATCCGGTCGATCTTCGCGCCGGCGTCCGCGAGGCGCGCCTCCATCCAGGCGTGGAGGGCGCGCATGTCGTCTTCGGTGTAGTAATTGCGGGCGATTCCGGACTGGTTGGTGACGACGAACACATACCAGCCGCGCGCATTGAACGCGGCAATCGCCTCCGCCGCGCCTTCGATGAATTCGAAATCCTCGATGCGGCTGACATAGCCCTTGTCGGCATTGATGACGCCGTCGCGGTCAAGGAAAAGGGCGGGTCTGTGATCAACCATTGGCCCCTCTTGGCGTAACCGCGCGGCGCCCGCAATCCTCGCCGGTGGGGCGAAGGCGGTGGACCCGGCCCGTGCGACGGGCAAACCTCCACGGGTTGAACCGGCGGGGGGCGCAATGGACGCGTATGTGGCGCTGCTTCTGAGCGCGTTGGGCGGCACGATGTTCGGGCCGATCCTTGTGCGCGTTGCCAGGGGCAATGCCACGGCCGGAGTTGTGGCAGGGCTGCTCGGCGGAGTTGCGGCGCACTATGGGGCGGTGGCGATCGGCATTGGCGAAGTGCTGGGGCCAGGGCTCGGGCCGATGCTGGGTGAGACCTATGGCCGGCCCGACCTGATGCGGCATGCACAGGATTTTCTCGAGGGCGCGATCGGCGGCGGCGCGGCGGCCTGGCTCACTGGGTTGGTGATCCGGAAAGCGTAGGCGGATTACTCCGCCGGATTTGCCACCGCCGCCACGGCGTCGCGGTTGGCGCGCACGCCGATCAGGAACGGGATCATGGACAGGGCGGCGATGATCGCGGCGAGCACGAAGGCGGCGCCCGCAAAATGTACCGGCGCACCGGGCGCCGTGTAAGCGGAGAAAACCTGCGTCATCAGCACGGGGCTGAAGATCAGGGTGAAGGCCATGATCGAGGATTGCGCGCCCTGCAGTTCGCCCTGCGCGTTCATCGGCGTGAGATTGGCCGTGATCGTGTTGATCGCAGGCATGACGACGCCGCCGACGGCGGAGACGGCGATCATCGCGAAGGCCATCCAGGGATGGATCGCAAAGGCAAAGCCGGTCATCGCGATGACGTGGACGCCGAGGCCGAGCATCGCGGCGCGCATGGCGCCGAGGCGTTTGATCAGCCAGCCGGACAGTACCGCCTGCGACAGGGCCGACCCGAGGCCGACCGCGCCGAGCGAGAGGCCGATTTCCCATTCCGACCAGCCATAGCGCGACGCGCCGTGATAGTTCCAGGTCGTCGGGTAGACCGAATGGGCAATCTGGAAGACGCCGATGGTGATGATGAACCAGGCGACGCGCGGCAGTTTCGAAAAGTGCTTCACGGTGCCGAACGGGTTGGCGCGGGCGAAGCTGAACTCGCGGCGGTTTTCGCGGGCGAGGCTCTCGGGCAGCACGAAGTAGCCATAGAGGAAGTTGAGGCCTGCAATGCCGGCGGCGACGAAGAAGGGCAGGCGCGTGTGGATCTCGCCGAGCAGGCCGCCGAAGACCGGGCCAAGGATGAAGCCGAAGCCGAAGGCGGCGCCGAGGATGCCGAAGGCGCGGCCACGCTCTTCCGGCGCCGTGACGTCGGCGACGTAAGCGTTGGCCACCGAGACGGTGCCGGAGAAGAAGCCGGCGAGCGCACGGCCAAGGAACAGGATACCGAGCGTCGGGGCGAGGCCGAGGATCACCATGTCGACGGCGAGCATCGCGATCGAGATCAGCAGGATGGGGCGGCGGCCATACTTGTCGGACAGGCCGCCGAGCAGCGGCATGGCGAGGAAATTGGCGACCGCGAAGACGACCGCCAGCCAGCCGTTGGACTTGATCGCGATCTCGATGGGCTGGTTGGTCAACTCTGCCAGCAGGGCCGGCATGATCGGCATGATCAGGCCGAAGGACAGCATGTTGAGGGCCACCGCGACCACCACGAACAGGAAGGCATTCTTTCCGGGCGTGCGGGCAGGGGCGGGCATCGTCATTCGTTACCATTGGTTGTGGCGGCAGGCGGCGTCAATCGCGGCGTGCAAGTCCCGGTCTCGCGGGCGCCGGCAGCGGGATATTTCATGTATCGATAATATTTCTAATAAAGTGAAAATATATAGTCAAGCGCAGGAGAGGGCTCTTGCATTCCACAGCGTCAGGGGGCGGAGACATCCGCGATGGCTGGTGAATTGCCCCTGACGCGCAACGCGGTATCGCCCGGGCCGGCGGCGGCGATCCGTGCGGCGGTGCACGCAGCGACGCAGATGGGCGAGTCGCGGCTCGCGCGCCCGGAGGATGCGGGCGGCCTGTTTGCGCTCCTGTCCGATCCATTGGTGCATGCTCCGATCTACACGCTGCCGCGGCCCCTGACTGAGGCGAGTGTGGCGGCGTTTATCGCGATGCACCTTGAGGAGCGCGCGGCGGGCGAGGGGCTGCTGTTCGTGCGCGAAGGCGAGGATGGGAAGGTGATGGGGTATTCCGATGTCCAGGTCTGGCCCGATTGGGGCGCGGGCGAACTCGGCGGGGCGCTGCATCCCTCGCTGCATGGCAAGGGCGCGGGCGGGCGCGGGGCGGCGGCGAGCTTTGCCTGGATGTTCGAGGCGCTGGGCCTGGATCTGCTGTGCGAGACGGCGGCGCTGGACAATGTTCCGACGCAGCGGATGCTCGACGGGCTGGGATTCCGGCGGATGGGGGAAACGCTCAGCACACGGCCGGACGGGACAACGCGGGCAAGCCTCGTCTGGGAGATGACGCGGGCCGAATGGGCGGCGCGGCATGGCTTTGGCTGATTGATCCGGCGCGCAGGCCGGGCTAGGGCGCGGGCATGACACTCTCGATTTTCCTGATTGAAGCAGCCGGCTGGATCGGCGCAAGCCTGATCCTGGGCGCCTATATCCTGCTTTCGGCGGGCAAGATGCAGGGCAATTCCCCGGCCTATCAGTGGATGAACGTCATCGGCGCGGCCGGGTTCATCCTCAACAGCGGCTATCACGGGGCGATCCCTTCCGTGGCCATCAACGTGCTGTGGATCGCCATCGGAGGATTTGCTTTGTGGCGGATTTATAAAGGCGTCAAACCGGTATAGAAAGTCCGGGGCGGGCTCAGGCCGACAGAGGGAGCGCCGGGATGCTGCAACGGTTTGATGCGTTAGGGCCGCTGGTGCAGGCGCTGGCCAGCCGCGCCACCGGTCTGGAGCGGCCTTACGTGATCGCCGTGGACGGACGAAGCGCGGCGGGCAAGACGGTGCTGGCCGCAGCCCTCGCTGAACGGCTGGACGCGACGGTGATCGCCGGGGATGATTTCTATGCTGGCGGCACGCAGGTGCGTTCGGAGCGGCCGGCGGCGCTGGTGACGGCGTGCACGGACTGGCGGGAACAGCGCATTGTTCTGGAGGCTTTGAGGTCCGGTCAGGACGCGTCCTGGCATGCGTTCGACTGGGACGCATTCGATGGCAGGGCGTGCGAAGCGCTGACCGTGAAGCCGCCCAGCCCGTTCGTGATCCTCGAGGGCGTCTACGCGGCGCGGCCCGAACTGGCCGACCTGATCGACCTTGCGGTGCTGGTCCGGGTGGACGAGGGAGTGCGTGAAGCACGGTTGAACGCCCGGGAGGCCGCGATCGGCCCGTGGGAGCGCCAGTGGCATGCGGCGGAAGACTATTATTTCGAGTTTGTCCGTCCGCTGAAGAGTTTCGACATCATGACAAGCGATCTCGCGCTGTAGAGCTTGGCGTGACGCTGCCGGTGATCAGTATCTAGACAGCTTTGCGCCTTTCTCCTCCAAGCGGGAGGGTTTACCGGCTCAGTTCCTTCATCGCCTCGTCCAGCCCGCCTAGCGTCAGTTCGAACATCCGGTGTTCGCCGATCAGCTCACGGATGAGTTTGATCGAGCCGGTGTATTCCCAGGCGCCTTCTTTCGTGGGGTTCAGCCAGACGAAGTGGGGATAGCGCTGCACGAAGCGCTGGATCCAGAGGCCGCCGGCTTCTTCGTTCCAGTGCTCGACCGAGCCGCCGGCATAGGTGATCTCGTAGGGGCTCATCGTGGCATCGCCGACGACGATTACCTTGTACTCCGACGGATACTTGTTCAGCACGTCCCAGGTCGGGATGCGGTTGTTCATCCGGCGGCGGTTGTCCTTCCACAGGCCCTCATAGGGGCAGTTGTGGAAGTAGTAGAAATCGAGGTTCTTGATCTCGGATTTGGCGGCGGAGAACAGCTCCTCCATGATCCGCACGTACGGGTCCATCGAGCCGCCGACGTCCAGCAGCAGGAGAACGGAGACCGTGTTGCGCTTCTCGGCGCGCATCTCGATGTCGAGATAGCCCTTGCGGGCGGTGTTGCGGATCGTCTGGTCGAGGTCGAGTTCGTCCTGCGCGCCCTTGCGGGCCCATTTGCGCAGGCGCTTCATCGCGATCTTGATATTCCGTGTACCGAGTTCGACCTTGTCGTCGTAATTCTTGAACTCGCGCTTGTCCCAGACTTTCACGGCGCGGCGGTGGCGGGATTTTTCCTGGCCGATGCGCACGCCTTCGGGATTGTAGCCATTGGCGCCGAAGGGCGAGGTGCCGCCGGTACCGATCATCTTGTTGCCGCCCTCGTGGCGCTTCTTCTGCTCCTCGAGGCGCTGTTTCAGCGTCTCCATCAGCTTCTCGAAGCCGCCCATGGCCTCGATCTCGGCCATCTCTTCGGGGGTGAGGAATTTCTCGCTCATCTTCTTGAGCCATTCCTCGGGCAGGTCGGTCACGTTGACCGCGTCGGCCAGCGTGTCGAGGCCCTTGAAGACATGGGAGAAGACGCGGTCGAACTTGTCGATGTTGCGCTCGTCCTTCACCAAGGCCGCGCGGGCGAGGTAGTAGAATTCCTCGACCTCCATGGCGATGACCTGCTTGTCCATCGCCTCCATGAGGGTCAGGTATTCCTTCAGCGTGACCGGGACCTTGGCGGTGCGGAGTTCATTGAAGAAATTCAGGAACATGTGGCGTATCCGTTCGGTTTCGGAATTGAAGATAACCCGCCTCTGGGCGCCTGTCCAAGCTGACGCAGCGAAAACTTGGTGGTTATCCTGTGTTCACTGCGAGCCGTTTAAGGATGGCGGCATGATACGGGCAGCGGCTTTTGCGATTTTGATGGCCTTCGGGCCGCTGGCAGGCGCTTCTGCGCAGGGCGCAGCCTGCCCGGCGAAGAGCGAGGCGGCCTGCATGCTGGAGGCGGCCTGGACGGCGGCCGAGGCGTTGCCGGAGAAGAAACTGGCCCGTCTGAAGCCACTGTTTGCCCCGCTGGCGCTGAAGTTGACGGATCCGAAGACCCGCGCCGTCTGGGACGACCGGCTGGGCGAGACCGGCATCGACGTGGCGGGCACCGATTATGTGCACCAGACGGCGGAGACGGCGATCCGCGAGTATGGCTGGGAGACCTTCCTGCAGCGGGCCCGGGACGGGCTGGCACCCCTGCACATGGGCCGGCCGGAGATCATGGGCGCAGCCATCGATCTGGCGCCGGATACAAAACAGCGCGCCCGCCTCATCGAGATGATGTTCTCCCTCGCCGGCACGCCCGACAGCCGCAAGATCAGCGGCATCAGCGTGAATGCCTTCGAGCGCGCCGACTTTGGCCATGTGCTGGCCGAGCGGATGATGCGCGATTGCCGGCTGGCGGAATTTGACCGGGCGTTGGCTTTGACGGCCGCGCCGGAGTCCTTGCGCTATGCGCTGTGGCGCGCGAGGATTGCGGGCGGGGCAGGCGCGCTCGCGCCGAATATCCGCGCGGGAGACGGCAGCGACGACACAAGCCATGTGCGACAAGCCTTGGAAGGCTATGGCGCGGTGATGGCGCTGGGGTATTGCCCGAAATAGACTGTGTGCGGATGGTCTGGCCCCGGCTTTCGCCGGGATTCCGATCGGTCAGCCCGCAGGGCCTCTGCGCCCGCCGCCGCCCTGTCCGCCGCCGTCGGTGCGGCGGGAGAGGAAGGCGAGGCGTTCGAAGAGGGCGACGTCCTGTTCGTTCTTCAGCAGCGCGCCGTGCAGCGGCGGCGTGAGACGGTCGGGATCTTTCTCGCGCAGGGTTTCGAGGTCGATGTCCTCGTTCATCAGCAGTTTCAGCCAGTCGAGCAGTTCGCTGGTGGACGGCTTCTTCTTGACGCCTGGTAACTCGCGCATGGCGTAGAAGGTGGCGAGCGCGTCGCCGACGAGCTTCTTCTTGATGCCGGCGAAGTGGACATCGATGATGGCGCGCATCGTCGGCTCGTCCGGGAACTTGATGAAGTGGAAGAAGCAGCGGCGCAGGAAAGCGTCCGGCAGCTCTTTCTCGTTGTTCGAGGTGATGATCACGATCGGGCGGACTTTCGCCTTCACGGTCTCGTTGGTCTCGTAGACAAAGAACTCCATCCGGTCGAGTTCCTGCAGGAGGTCGTTCGGAAATTCGATGTCCGCCTTGTCGATCTCGTCGATCAGCAGCACGGGGCGTTTCTTGGCGGTGAACGCCTCCCAGAGCTTGCCTTTCTTGATGTAGTTCTTGACGTCCTTGGCGCGCTCTTCGCCCATCTGGCCGTCGCGCAGGCGCGAGACCGCGTCATACTCGTAGAGGCCCTGGTTCGCCTTGGTGGTCGACTTGATGTGCCATTCGATCAGATCGAGGCCGAGCGACTTGGCCACTTCCTGCGCCAGCACGGTCTTGCCGGTGCCCGGTTCGCCCTTGATCAGCAGTGGGCGCTCCAGCGCGATGGCTGCGTTGACGGCGACGCGCAGGTCGTCGGTTGCCACATAGTTGGTCGTGCCTTCGAAGCGCATGGACCCTCGTTCCTCTCGAAAGTTTATAGTTGCACCATAAGGCCCGCCCGGCTCCGGGCAAGCGCTGACCTATAGGAAAGCGCTGCAATGCAACATCGAATTCACTTAAGGGAAGGAGCGCCTTGTGCTAGACAGAACTGGCCATGCGCGACGCCACAGCGGCTCAAGCTTCAGACACGCGCCGCACCTTGCCTGATCGATCCGGCTGCATGCCGGTGTGCCCGGGTGAACGTGCAGGACTTATGATCCTACGCCCTCCTGACGACACGAGCGCATGGCACCCCGGGGGGATTTTCCTGAGGCCAAAGGGTTCCCTGCGGCGGCGGCGGGTAGGTAAATCCACGGCAATCAAGCGTTAACGCCTGTGTGCGAACTTGGCACAGTCCGCAGGACGAGGCTCAGCGCAGTATGCCACTCAAACTCTCCCTCAAGCCTGGCGAAACCTTCGTCGTGAACGGCGCGGTCGTCCGCAATGGTGACCGCCGCGGCGTGCTCCTCCTCGAGACGCAGGCGCGTGTTTTGCGCGAAAAAGACATTCTCCGCCCCGCCGACGCCGCGACCCCCGCCGGGCGCGCGTATTTTGCCGTGATGCAGATGTACCTGCTCGGCGAAGTGGATGGGCCGCTTTATACCCAGACCGCCGATGCGCTGGCAGGCCTCTTGGCCGAGATGCCGGACGCGCATGACGATGTGCTGCAGATTTCCGCGGATGTCGTGGCGGGCGACCTTTACCGCGCGCTCAGCCGTTGCCGGAAGCTGATGCCGCCATCCGCGTCGGAGGACGTGTAATGGCCGAAGGCAATACGCTGCGCGTCCCACTGTCCCTGAACCTGCCGCCGGCCGTGAGCGTCGATGAGGCGATCCGGCTGATCGAGGCGGGCAAGGGCGAAGGCCTGCGTGTTGAGCTGGGCGGCGGGCGCTTTGCCTCCGCCGATACGCCGCGCGGCACCGACGGCCTGCTGCAGCGCCTGCGCGGCCACAAGATGCTGACCGCCCTGTCTCAGGACGGCGGCGACCTGTCGCGGCTGAAACCGCCGGCGACGGAAGTCACGGTCGCGCCGGCTGTGCGGGAAATACTGGACGCCGCGATGCGGAAGCCTTAGGGCGCCGCCGTATGACCCCCGAACTGATCTCCCTCTTCACGGCAGCCTTTGTCACATTCTTCGTGCTGATCGACGCGCCGGGCGTGGCGCCGATCTTCGCGACGCTGACGGCGGGTACGCCCGCCGCGCACCGCCGGAAGATGGCGTACAAGTCGGTCTTTGTCGCCTCGCTGATCATGCTGTTCTTCGCCTTTGGCGGCGCCTGGCTGCTGGAGGCGATGCACATTTCGCTCGACGCATTCCGGATGGCGGGCGGCGCACTGCTCTTCCTGATCGCGCTGGACATGGTGTTCGAGAAACGCACCGAGCGGCGCGAGAACCGGGCTGAAGAAGTGCTGCAAGAGCACAAGAACGATCCTGAGCCGGACGATATCTCGGTCTTCCCGATGGGCATTCCGATGATTGCCGGGCCGGGCTCGATCGCCACTGCCATGTTCTACATGTCAGAAGCTGCGAACTGGCAGGAGCAGGGCGTCGTGCTGGCCGCAATCGGCCTCAACCTCGTGATCACGCTGGTCATTTTCCTGCTCGCTGGTCCGATTGTGCGCCTCATCGGGGCGAGTGTTGCAGGGGCTATCACACGCATCCTCGGCGTGATCCTGGCGGCGCTTTCGGCGCAGCTGCTGATCGACGGGATCCGGGGCGCGTTCGGCCTCGCCTGAACCGGGTCAGATGCCCTGTGGCAGCGCTTTTGGCGGGGCCTTGCGGAAATAGATCCGGAAGGTCGACAGCGCGACCCAGAACAACAGCAGCCCGGCCGCCGTCAGGCTCATGATTTCCAGCACGATCGTATTGTCCCAGCGCACGCCCGCATCCGCGACGCGCAGCGCTTCGTTGCCGCGTTCCTTGACCAGCGCGACGGCCTGCATGCCGCCGGCTTCGGCGAGCATCCGGGCGCGGCGCAGGTCCGTGCCGTCCTCGGCGACCGATAGCAGTGTGAGCGTTGCTGCGGGACTGGTGAGCGTGGCGATCTTGTCGATCTGCTCCAGATCGACTTCTAGACGCTTGAGACCGGCCGGGTCGATCGACTGCGCGAACGCATCGCGTATACGGGCGCCGCGCACGTCGGTGGTCGCAATTTCGCCCAGTACCGCTTCGACCGCGGGCATCAGCACGTCCTGCGGTACCGCGGCGCTGGTCAGCGCATCCAGGTATTCCGTGAACTGAGGGGTCAGGCGCTTCGAACGGCTGGCGGACTTGACGATGGAGACGGCGCGGATGTGGCCGTCCGACAGGCCGTCGCTGATACCCTGCTGGACAAGGCCGATGCCGGTCAGCTTGAACACGATACTGTCCGACCAGTCGCCGCCGACCCAGCGCTGGGACATGGCCGCAAGGTCGCCATAGCTGCCGAGCAGCCGGAAGCGCCAGTCGAGTTCCGGGCGCACGCCGGCCTCGATCACTTCGCCGATCTCCTCGCCCGCAATCTCTTCCGGGACCGGCGCCGTCACGACGGGTTCCGGCGGCGTGATCGGCGCCTGGGGCAGGCCGATCTCGTATTCGATGGCGCGGGCCACGCTTTCCGGCATCTTCTGCAGCGCCGCGCGGATCAGGCGTTCCTCATTGGTACCTTTCGATTCGGCCTCGGCGCGGGCGCGCACCTGCTTGCCGAGATCGTTGCCAAGCATCGACGGCGCGGAAATGAGATACCCGCGCAGCGCATCGACATCCTTTTCCTCAAGGGCGCGCTGGACCTTGTCCTGCCAGAAGGGAAGCTTGCGGTCCGCCTCGTTCGGCGACAGTTCCCCGAACGCGTGGTCGATCCGGTCCTTGGTCTGCATGATCGCGTCGATGGTCGGCTGTTCGGCCACGCCGACGCCCTCGTACGCCTTGCGCACCGTATTGGCGCCAATCACGGGCAACAGGATGAGCAGTGAATTGAACATCACCGCCAGCATCCAGCCAGCCTGCTTGGTCGGTTGTTTGCGTTGTCTGGCCATTCGGGCGGGGGGAACCGTGGAAAAGGCGTCTGTGGGGGGGCGAAGCCCATAGAGCCTGTCGGGGTCCCAAAGATCAAGTGCCGGTGTGCAACTTGCAGTGCGCGGAGCGCCTCACTGCACCAAAAGGGTCGATACTTACGTATAAATGTCGTAAATTTGGCGTAAGAGTTTGAAAATACTGGGTTTAACTTAGCAGCTTACGCGATTGCGCCGAATCGAGGGTCGATCTATATGGCACGGAAACGAGTGAAGGAGCCTGCGGTGAGCATCGATCTTTCAGACGACTATCGCCCTTCCGAAGACGAAGAGTTCATGAACGAGCGCCAGCGCGCTTACTTCCGGCGCCTGCTCGAAGCCTGGAAAGCCGACATTCTCGACGGCGCCAAGCAGACCATCCACAATCTCCAGGACGAATCAGGCTCCCTGCCGGATATCGTCGATCGCGCCTCCGCCGAGAGCGACAAGGCCCTTGAGCTGCGCACCCGCGACCGCCAGCGCAAGCTGATCTCCAAGATCGACTCGGCGATGCGCCGCATCGAGGATGGCACCTACGGCTATTGCGAAGCGACCGGCGAGCCCATCGGCCTGCGCCGCCTCGAAGCCCGCCCGACCGCCACATTGAGCCTCGAGGCGCAGGAGCGCCATGAGCGCAAGGAACGCACGCTGCGCGACGACTAGCGCGCTGGCCTGATCCCGAAAACCCGAAAGGCGGCGTCCCCCCAAGGAACGCCGCCTTTCTTGTTCAGACCATCACATCCCAACGCTTTGGCGGACTCTCAGGGGTTGCCCTTCAGCGATGGGAGGAGAATGCGCCCAACTTCCGAATCGCGCCTTACCGGGGCGTCACCGGGGGGTTAAATTTGGCGATTAGTTGTGAATTCGAGGCGGGCAACGGCTTAACACCTCGGCCGAAACGGTTTCCCTAACGCATCGTTAACCGGAAACGGCGATGAAAGTATGATGACCCGGATTGCTGCCGCGCGAGAGCCTGCGCCGGCGCTGACTGACAGCGCCGATGACGGCTGGGACATGCCGCCGCGCCGGGAAGGGCAGGTGATGGCCGAGATGCCGAGACCTTTCGAACGGGCCGAACCCGACCGGATGCTGCTGACCGCCAGCGGCAAGCTTTCGGCGGCCGAGATCGAGGCGCTGCTGCGTCCGGACCTGTCGGACCTGCCGCCCGAGCCGCCGGTCGCCGCCTCCGCCCGCCCGGTGGAAGATTTCGGCGCGCCGGCCAAAACCAGTTCACACGACCATGACTTCGCCCGCCGTCTGGCCGCCCGCCTGTCGATGGCGATGCGCGAAAGCTGCGGCTTGCCGATCGCCGCCATGGCGCCGGTCATTTCGCGCGCCCCGTTTGAAGCCGCCGTGCGCCAGTGCGGCGACGCGCGCGGCCAGGCGATTGCCTGCTTTGCGACCCGCACAGGCGACATCGGCGCGATGCTGGTCCTCTCGCCTGGCCTTGCCCAGCTGCTGATCGAGACGGCCTGCGGCGCGACCGGACGCACCGGCGCCGCCAAACCGCTCAGCCCTATCGACCTGGCGCTTCTGGAAGCGCTGCTGCGCCCGCTGGCCGGTGCGATCTCGCCGGACCTCGGTTTCTCGAGCCTCGAGACAGAAGCGCTGTTCGCCGCCTCGATTGCGCCGCCCGCCGAGGCGCTGGCCGCCGAGTTCTCGATGCGCGTGCATGCCGATGCGTTTCAGGCGCAGGTCATTCTGGTCGGCGCGCTCGCGGCGCCGGTCCAGCCGGACGCGGGCGTTGCGGCGCCCGGTACAGTCCATCCGGTACAAGGTGCGCTGTCGGCGACGCTGACGGCCCGCGTGGCGAGCCTCTCGGTGCCGCTGTCGAAACTCTCCGGCCTGAAGCCCGGCGCGACGCTTCTCCTCGGCGTGCCGGCAGACCAGCCGATCGAACTGATTTCCGGCGGCGAAGGCGGCGTGCGCGTTGCTGAAGCCGAGATCGGCCGCCGGGGCGGGCGCATCGCGCTGCGCATCACGTGGCGGTGCGCCGCGCTCGGGCCCTCTATTCGTCCGGCGTCCTGACGAATTCGGCCTCGATTTCCAGCAGGACCTCGTCGGTGATCAGGCCTGCATATTTGTCGACGCCGAAGGCCGACCGGCTGATCGGCAGGGTCGCCGAAAAGCCCACGACGTCGGCGCCGCGCAGGCGGTCATAAGCGCTGCCATTCAGCCGTGCCCGGATGATCACCGCCTGTGTCTTGCCCTTGAGGGTCAGGTCACCGCTGATGTCCGCTTCGTTCTCGCCGACGATCTTCAGCCCGTAGGTCTTGAACGAGGCCTGCGGATAAGTTGCGGCGTCCAGCCAGTCGGGGCCCATCAGCTCGGCGGCAAAGTCCGGATTGGCGATGTTCAGCGAGGTCATGTCGACGGTTGCCGTCACCTGCGCCGATTCCGGGCTCGCGGGATCGCCGGACAGGCTCGCCTCGAAGCGCTCGAATCGGCCGACATAGGTGGAGTAGCCCAGATGGTCGATCTTGAAGAGGATCGAGGCATGCGCCTTGTCGAGCGTGTAGTCACCCGCGGGTACGCTGACGGGCGCGGCCTGCACGTCCGGCTTCAGGACCGCCGCCGCGAGCGAATTGCAGGAGGCCAGCGCCAGTGCCGACGCGAGTGCAACCACTGCCAGCCCGCCGCGTTTCATGCCTTCTTGCCTGCGAGCCATGCGTCCACCGTTTCTTCCAGCACCGCGAGCGGCACGGCCCCGTCCCTTAGCACGACATCGTGAAACTCGCGAATGTCGAATGCGTCACCGAGCTGCGCGCGGGCGCGCTCGCGCAGCTCCACGATCTTCAGCATGCCGATCTTGTAGGCGGTCGCCTGGCCCGGCATCACGATATAGCGCTCGATGGCCTTCTCGCAGTCGCCCTGAGGGTTTGGCGTGTTGTCCATGAGATACTGGATCGCCTGCTCGCGCGTCCATTTCTTGCTGTGGAGACCGGTATCGACGACGAGGCGCGCGGCGCGCCAGATTTCCATCGCGAGGCGGCCAAAGTCCGAGTACGGATCAGAATAATAACCCATCTCCTTCGGCACGAGTTCCGAATAGAGGCCCCAGCCTTCGGAATACGCTGTGTAGCCGCCGAACTTGCGGAAGCTCGGGATGCTGTCCAGTTCCTGCGCGATGGCGATCTGCATGTGATGGCCGGGGATGCCTTCGTGGAAGGCGAGCGCTTCCAGCTGGTAGGTCGGCATGTCGGCCATGGAATAGAGGTTGGCATAGTAGATGCCCGGCCGGCTGCCATCCGGGGCAGGACGAGAATAGAAGGCCTTGCCAGCGGATTTTTCACGGAACGGCTCGACCGCCTTAACTTCCATGTCGGCCTTTGGAAAGGTGTTGAACAGTTTCGGCAGGTCGCCTTTCATCTTCTCGATCGCGGCTTCCGCGTCGGCGAGGTACTCGGCTTTGCCTTCCGGCGTTTCCGGTTTGTAGAAGCGAGGATCGGTCCGCATGAACTCGAAGAAGTCCTGCAGGCTGCCTTCGAAGCCGACCTCCGTCATGATCGCCTGCATCTCGCCGTGGATGCGCGCCACTTCGTCGAGGCCGATCTGGTGGATCTCCTCGGCCGTCAGCGTGGTGGTCGTGTTCTGGGCGAGGCGGTTGTTGTAATAGGCTTCGCCGTCCGGCAGCTTCCAGGCGCCGTCATCGGCCGTCGCGGTCGTCTGCTGGCGGACGAGTTCGGCAATCGCGGCCTCATAGGCCGGGCCGACCGAGACCTTGATCGCTCCGGCGGCGCGCGAGGCAAGCCTCCCGGCTTCCTCCTCGGTGATCGTGCTGTTCGACGCCAGCGCCGCGACCTTGCTGCGGAAGTCTTCCATCAGCGGGCTGTCCCCCGTGCCGTCGAACGGGTAGCCGGTGATCACGCCGCGCGCGTCCGAGAGCACATAGTCATAAACGAACAGCGGCGGCTCGATGCCTTTTTCGGCCGAGGCGCGGGCGTTCGCGACATGCTGGCCGAGATAGGCCGGCACGCCCTCGAGCCGCGCGATATACGCCTCCGCGTCAGACGCACTCGTCACCTTGTGCTGGTTGATCAGGAAGGCCGGGATGCCGGACTGTACGCCGAACATCTGGTTGAAGGTGTACTCATGGTCCCGGTACGGCCATTCGGCCTCGGCGCGCTCCAGTTCGTATTCCGCCAGCCGCCAGGAGAGTTTGGTCTGGTCGTCCAGCTTGTCGAAATCGAACGTCGCTTTCATCTCGGCGACATCGGCGCGCTGAAATTCCAGCTCGGCCCGTTTGAACGCCTCGGACGGGTCGGTCCATTCACTGTAGCGGTCCTTGATGCCCAGATAGGTCTGGCGCATCGGGTCGCGGGCCACGGCCTCGTCGAATTTCTGCTCGAACCAGGCATTCAGGCGCACTGATTCGGCCGTGATGGCCTCTTGGGTAAATGCCGGGCCGGCCGCGTCCCGGTGGGCCGGGGCGGCGCAGGCCGCCGCAGTGGCGAGGAGGGCAAGCGCAAACGCAGAGCGCATTATCGTCATGGGCCGAATCCTGTTCTGGTTACGCAAATGTATAGCCC
The DNA here is from genome assembly GCA_038249555.1 of Caulobacterales bacterium. Classification (GTDB taxonomy): domain Bacteria; phylum Pseudomonadota; class Alphaproteobacteria; order Caulobacterales; family Hyphomonadaceae; genus Hyphomonas. The sequence continues at coordinate 14,609 of JBBSDJ010000013.1, read as the reverse complement.
TTGTCTTAACGCCATTTTTGGATTCGTTAACCTTTGACGTGCGAGAACGGGTTATCCATGAAAGTCCTGTGCGCGGCGGTGCTCGTGCCGGGGCATTTGCGCTTCCGGCAGCGGGCCGGGTCAATTGGCGGTAGACTATGAAAAAAGACTCAGAAGCCCTTGATTTGTCTCAGGTCCTCGGCGCGCCCGAGGAGACTGACGCGGACACCGGCAGCGCGGCAGGCCGCAAGGTTGACCTGTTGCAGCTCGGCTTCTGGGCCTGTCTCCTGCTGTCGATTGCCGCCGCCAGCGTCTCGCTGGTGCGCCCGCATGCGTCCGGCGCGACCGGATCGATCCTGCTGATCACCATGGCCTCCGGCGGCCTCGTTTTCCTGCTGTGGACCGTGCGCGGCGCCGGCCGGTTCATAGGCCTGTTCCCGGAGCGCGGCGCCGCGGCCCGCTTCACCGATGCGGCCGCCCCGCGTTTCCCCTGGATCGAGGCGCTGGATGAAGCCGTCCTCGTCACCGAACCGGGCGGCGCGCCGGTTGCGGCGAACCCCGCCTTCAACGAACTGGCCGCCATGGCCCTGATCACCGGCCCGAGCGAATCGGGCCCGGTCACGGTCGACCGCCTGTTCGGCGCCAATCCCGGCCTGGCCGCACCTGTCTACCGCCTGTCGAAAGCCGCCAAGGCGGGCACCCGCCGGCGCGAACTGCTGCCGCCCGTCGCGCTCGGCCTGGAACAGGTGCCGGCGCAGTTTGAAGTCACCGTAGCGCCGCTGCCGCGCGGGCGCGTCCTCTGGCGCATCCGCCGCATCGCCGGACAGCTTGAGGCGACCGGCGCCGCCGACATGAAATCCCTGTACGTCGAAGACGCCCCGATGGGCTTCTTTGCCGCGCGCCCGGACGGCACGATCACCTATGCCAACGGCTACCTGCGCGAACTGCTCGGCCTGCCGGAAACCGCAAAGAACATCCGCCTCGACGACATCATGCGTCCGGAATTCGTCAAGCTGCTCGGCCGCGACCGCAAGTCCGGCGCGCCCGGCCGCGCCGACATCCAGCTGCGCGCCCGCGACGGCGTTGAAATCCCGGTCCAGGCGATCACCACCTGGTCAGGCCGCGGCGCCGATGCGAACGGCCGCACGATCCTGCTGCCGAGCCCGCAGATCCTCAACGGGGAAGGCGACCGCTTTGCCCTGCAGGGCGCCTCGCGTCCGATGCGGGCCGACGGCGATCCGATGTTCGACGATGCGCCCTTCGGCGCCGTGCGCCTCGACGGCGACCGGGTGGACGGCGCGATCATTCTCGACGCCAACCGGGCCCTGATGGAACTAAGCGGCGGGCGCGCGACGCCCGGTTCGCGTTTCTCGGACCTGTTCGATTTTGACGAAGACGGCGCCAAAGGCGCCGCCGAAGCTCTCGTGCAGGCGGTCGACAAGCCGGTGGCGCTGAAGCTCGCCGGCGCGGTCAGCGAAGACAAGGTCAAGCACGTCAACGTCTTCGTGACGCTCAACGCAACCGGCCGCCCGTCGGTCGCCTATGTCGTGGACATCTCCGAGCACCGGCTGCTGGAGCAGCGCCTCGCGCACGGCGAGAAGATGCAGGCCATCGGCAACATTGCCGGCCGCATCGCGCACGAGATCAACAACATGCTGCAGGTCACGCAGGGCAATTGCGAGTTCCTCGAGAACCGCCACCCGCTGGGTGATCCGTCCTACGACAATCTCAAGGCGATCCACGAATCGACCGTGCGCTCCGCCGATCTCGTGCGCGGCCTGCTGGCCTATGCGCGCGAGCAGACCTTCAAGCGCGAAGTGTTCAACACGACCGACTTCCTCACCCATTTCTCGCTGCTGCTGCGCGGCGCCGTGGACGAACGCATCGCCTTCGAAGTGGTGCACGGCCGCGACGTGCCCTGGATCCGCGCCGACAAGAGCCAGATCGAGACGGCGATCATCAACCTCGTCACCAATGCGCGCGACGCGATGCTGTCGCACCGCGACGGCGGCAGGCTGACGATCCGAACCAGCCGCTCCACCGGCCGCGAGGCACAGGCCAAGGGCTTCGACTATGTGGAAGACGGCGACTACCTGCTGATCGAGGTGGAAGACACCGGCGGCGGCATTCCGAAGGAGCTTCGCGAGAAAATCTTCCACCCCTTCTTCACCACCAAGGAAAAGGGCAGCGGCACCGGCCTCGGCCTCGCCACCGTGTTCGGCATCATCAAACAGTCGGGCGGCTATATCGAGCCTGTGTCGGTGATGGGCAAAGGCACCAATTTCCACGTCTACCTGCCCGCCCTTGCGGCGGAAGACATTCCGCAGGCGGAAGATCCGGCCGTCGCGCAGCGCGCCCAGGTTCGACCGATCGACCTGTCCGGCCGCGGCCGCATTCTCGTGATCGAGGACGAAGCCGGCGTGCGCAATATCGCGGTCACCGTGTTGCGCTCGCGCGGCTATGAAGTGGAAGAGGCCGAGGACGGCGAAGAGGCGCTGGAGATCATCAACGCCAAGCCGGGCCATTTCGACCTCGTGATCTCGGACGTGGTGATGCCGGGCATGAACGGGCCGACGCTGATCAAGCAGGCCCGCGAGAAGCTCGGCCATGCGCGCGTGATCTTCATCTCGGGCTATGCCGAACAGGAACTCGCCAAGCAGCTCGACGACCGCGCGGTCTCGTTCCTGCCGAAGCCCTTCTCGGTCCGTCAGCTCTCGGAGCTTGTCAAGACCGAGATCGGCACCCCGCAGCAGGAAGCTGCCTGAAGCCTTTCGCCTAACGCGACCAATGCGCCGCAAGTAGTCCGGCAAACTCCTCGGCGCGTTCATGGCAGGCCCAGTGGCCGGCGCCGCGCGCCACGTGCAGCGGCGTGCCCCACATCTTCGAGAAGCGCTCGGCGACCGAGATGTCCACGAACGGGTCCGTCTCGCCCCAGAACAGCTGGCCGCGTTTCGGCAACTTGGCGAGATCATCGACCCAGGCGCCGCGGAAGTTGAGGCCCAGCGCCGAGCGGTAGAGCTTCAGGATCGACTGGCGCATTGTCTTGTCGATATGCGGCACCTCTTCGCGCGCAAGGCTCGCGGGCATGCCGCCTTCGACGAGGGCTGGCTCCAGCCGCTCCTTGTTGCGCATGCCGAGCATCACCAGTTCGCCGAGCAGGGGCGTCGCCCACATGCGGGCCGTGCGGTGGCCGGTATACTCCTTGTCGATGACCGCATTGGTCACGCACCAGCTGGACACAAGGTCCGGCCGTATCGACGCCGCCCGCAGCACCAGCAGCGCGCCCCAGTCATGCCCGACAATGTGCACGGGCTCGCCCGCCGCTTCCATCTGCGAAACCAGCCAGCCAGCATACGCGTCCTTGGTGCAGCTGAAGCCCGCCGGAACCGGGTTGCCGAAGCCGGGCAGGGACAGCGCGCGGTAGGAATCCGGCTGCAGCCCGAGGGCCCGTATCAGTGGATCCCAGAGGACCGCCGTATCCGGTACGCCGTGTACGAACAGAATCATGGTGCCATCTCCTCAGCCCGCAAAGTGCGTCTTCTCTTTAGACAACCGTTTGCCGACAAAATCCAGAAAAGCCCGCACCCTCGGATTGTTGCGCATATCCGGATGGGTCAACAGCCAGAGGCCGGTTGCGTGCGGGCCGTCCATCAAGTGATCGAGAGGCACCAGATCGGGCAGGCGCACTGCGTAAGCCTTGGGCAGCATCGCGACGCCGCGCCCGAGGCGGCAGGCCTCGGCAATCGCGATGAAACTGTCCGCCCGCAGCACGCGCCGCTCGGGCGGAATGAAGGCGTCCATCCAACGGCCAGGCGGCGAAGCGCTCATGCCGTCGCTGACGGTCAGCCAGGCGTGTTCCTCGCGCCGGCGTCCGGCATTCAGCTCAAGGTACCTGCGGCTGGAATACACCCCGAAGGCGAGATCGCAGATCCGGCGGCCGACGAAATGTTCAGGCGGCGAATCCGAAGGCCGGATCGCCACATCCGATTCAAGCCGGTCGAGCTGCAGCCGCCGCGTCGTCACCGACAGGTCGATGCGCAGGGCAGGGTGGCGCTCCTGGAAGGCATCGATCATCTCGCTGACGCCGGACATGTAGATCGAGTCGGTTGTGGTAACGGCCAGGTTGCCCGCCAGCGTCTCGCCCTTGGTGGGAGAAGCCGCCGGGTTCATCGCCGATTCCAGCGTGCGCGCCGCCGCAAGGATTGGCTGCGCTTCGGCCAGCGGCTTGTATTGCGTGCCGTTCTTGAGGAAGAGGCTGTAGCCCAGCTTGGCCTCAAGCCCTTTGATCCGCCGCTGCACGGTGGACCGGTCCACGCCGAGCAGCCGGCTGGTTTCAGTCAACGAGCCGGTGCGCGCGAGCACCGCAACAAAGCGATAATCGTCCCAGTTCTGGACGTGCATTTTTGCCCCACCCCTGTGCAAAACTGCCTAAGCGGGCACATTGACACATACCCCAATGGTTAATTCAATGGGGGCTGACGTAGATACCCGTCGCGGGGAACTCTGGGAGAGAGCAACTCGCGAAATCAGGGAATTGCGCCCGCAGAAGCGCGGCGAACAGGTTTGTCTCGGCGGTCACGTGCGTCCCCCACCCAGCCCGTGCCGTCTTAAGGGTCGCCTGCCGAGCCGTTGTCCCCATCAGGCTCTGCAGGCGGCCCTTTACCCCGGCCCACCTTGCCGTTGACCCAATGACACGCTTGCGGCGCGGCCCCTGCTTGTTCAAGGATGGCGCACATCCAGAAACTCTTGGGAGATCCACGCGATGAAAACCCGCATCACTGAAATGCTCGGCATCCAGCACCCCATCGTGCAGGGCGGCATGCACTTTGTCGGCTTTGCCGAAATGGCGGCGGCGGTCTCCAATGCCGGCGGCCTCGGCATCATCACGGCGCTGACCCAGCGCACCCCGGCGGACCTCGCCAACGAGATTGCCCGCTGCCGCGACATGACGACCAAGCCGATCGGCGTGAACCTGACCTTCCTGCCGTCCGTCAACCAGCCGGACTATCCGGGCTATGTGAAAGCCATCATCGAGGGCGGCGTGAAGGTCGTCGAGACCGCTGGCAACAATCCGGTCCAGGTGCTTCCGATCCTCAAGGAACATGGCATCAAGGTCGTCCACAAGTGCACCGCCGTGCGCCACGCCCTCAAGGCTCAGAAGATCGGCTGCGACGCCGTCTCGGTCGACGGCTTCGAGTGCGGCGGCCACCCCGGCGAGGACGATATCCCGAACTTCATCCTGCTGCCGCGCGCGATGGACGAGCTCGACATTCCCTTCATCGCTTCCGGCGGCATGGCCGATGGCCGCTCGCTGGTTGCTGCCATGGCGCTCGGCGCCGAGGGCATGAACATGGGCACGCGCTTCATCGCGACGAAAGAGGCCCCCGTGCACGAGAACGTGAAGCAGGCCCTGGTCGCCGCCTCCGAACTCGACACCCGCCTCGTCATGCGCCCCTTGCGCAATACCGAACGTGTGCTGACGAACCCGGCGGTCGAGCGCCTCCTGAAAAAGGAAAAGGAACTCGGCGCCGCGCTCAAGTTCGAGGACATAATCGAGGAAGTCGCGGGCGTCTATCCGAAGATCATGCTCGACGGGCAGATGGATGCCGGCGCCTGGTCGTGCGGCATGGTCGCCGGCCTGATCTACGACATCCCGACCTGCAAGGAACTGATCGACCGGATCATGGCCGAGGCCGAGGAGATCATCACGAAGCGTCTCGCCCGCACGCTGGTCAATTGAATCGACCGGCGTTCCCGGTCTGATCGCACTTGTTAACCCATGATTTCCCGGCTGTGGATTTCCCCAGCCGGGGGCAGCGGGTTCGCCTGTCAGGTGTAGACAGCGCCCCCGCGTTCCAATTATGTTCTGGCGACCCTGTTTGAAGGATGCGCCATGACCCCCGTTATCGTGATCGGCTCGGCCGGCTTCGACCTCGTGCATGTCGCCCTGGCGCTCGCCCTGATCGGGCTCGCCGTTTACCTCTGGCAAGCCCGGCAGAGCGCGGGATTCGAGCGCGAGGAGCTGACGCGGCTGCGCCAGAGGACACAAACGCTGGAGGCGGTCGCCCGCGACGCGGAGCTCAAGCTGGCTGCCTCCCAGGCGCGGAGCGAGGACGAGGAACGCAAATTCGCGCAACTGGCGCAAGGTGTCCTCTCCCAGGCGAATGCCCTGTTCCTCGAGCGCGCCGACGAAACCTTCAAACGCCACCGCGAAGGCGCGCAGGGCGAACTGAAGGAGCTGATGAAACCGATCGGCGAGAATTTCGAAACCTTCCGCCAGAAGGTCGAGGCGATCGAGAAGGTGCGGACGGAAGACAAGTCGGCGCTCAAGGAACAGGTCGATGCGATCCACCTCAGCCTCAAGGTCCACACGGCCGAGACCGGCAAGCTTGTGAGTGCGCTGACCGCGCCGAAGGGCGGCGGGCGCTGGGGCGAGATGACGCTTCGCAACGTGATGGAGCAGGCGGGCCTGTCCCAGCATTGCGACTTTTCCGAACAGGTCAGCGAAGCCGGGGAGACGGGACGCCAGCGGCCGGACGCGATCATCCACCTGCCGGGCGGACGCCAGATCGTGGTCGACTCAAAGGTGTCGCTGGAATCCTACATGGCGGCCACCGCGACGGATGATACGGCCCAGCGGGCGTTGCACCTGAAGGCGCATGCCGCCAGCGTCCAGCGGCACGTCAACCTGCTCTCGTCGAAGGACTACCAGTCCAATCTCGGCAACCGGTTCGACTATGTGGCGATGTTCATTCCCGGCGAGAATTTCTTCGCCGCCGCGCTGGAAGAGGCGCCGGACCTGATCGAGAAGGCGATGGGCAAGGCGGTCATCGTGACGACGCCGACGACGCTGATCGCGCTTGCCCGCACAGTGGCGCACCTCTGGCGCCAGCACGAGATGAACGCCAACGCCATGGAGGCCGCCGAACTCGGCGCGGAGCTTTATGTCCGCATCGGCAAGATGCTGGAGCACATGCAGAAGCTCGGCAAATCGCTCAACGGTTCGGTCGATGCGTTCAATGACGTGATGGGCTCGGTGGACAAGCGCGTGATGCCGACGCTGCGCCGGTTCGAGGAATTGTCGATCGCCCCGCCCGCCAAGACGGCCGCCGAACCGAAGCTGGTCGAGGCCCGGGCGCGGCTCTCCGGCGCCTCCGGCGAGCTGGACCTGCCGCCGCCGCGCAAGGCGCTGGCTACGGAATAGACCCGTTGACGCCCGCGGAAGCCATGCATATCTGACGGCTATGGCCATTCGCGAAATCCTCACTGTGCCCGATCCGCGCCTGAAAGAGGTGTCGAAGCCCGTTGTGGGCCCCGTCACCGATGAGCACCGGGCCCTGATGGATGACATGCTGGAAACCATGTACGACGCGCCCGGCATTGGCCTTGCCGCGATCCAGATCGGCGTGCCCCTGCGCATCATCGTGATGGATCTCTCCCGCGAGGAAGACGCCCGTGCGCCGCGCTATTTCGTGAACCCCGAAATCCTCGAAACCGTCGAGGAAAAGAAGCCCTATGAAGAAGGCTGCCTCTCGGTGCCGGACATCTTCGACGAGGTCGAACGCTCCGCCCGCTGCCGCCTGCGCTACCTCGACTATAACGGCAACCCGGTCGAGGAATGGGCGGAAGACCTCTATGCCGTTTGCATCCAGCACGAGATGGACCATCTCGAAGGCACGCTGTTCATCGACCACCTCTCGCGCCTGAAACGCCAGCGCGCCATCGACAAGGTGAAGAAGGCCAAACTGCGCGCCATCCGCGAAGACGCGAACTGATGCGTTTCTTCCGGGGCTCGAAGTTCCGGTGGCTCATTGCCACACTCATCGCCGGCGCATTTGCACTCTGGCTCGGCTTGAACGGTGGTGACGGCCTGCCCGCCGTCGTGCTTCGCTGATCGTGTTCATCTTGCCTTTGCGGCGATGATGGTGTTCCGGTGCGCCCGGAACGAGAGGACCCCCGCGACATGGCCCTGCGCATCGCCTTCATGGGAAGCCCTTCCATTGCGCTCGGCGTGCTCGAAGCGCTGATCGCGGCGGGCCACGAGATCGCCTGCGTCTATTCCCAGCCGCCGCGTCCTGCGGGAAGGGGCCAGAAGCTGACGCCGACGCCGGTGCACGCTTTCGCCGAGGCACGTGGCCTCGAAGTGCGCACGCCGAAATCGCTGAAGAAGGCAGAAGAGCAGGCGGCATTTGCCGCGCTGAATCTCGATGCGGCTGTCGTCGTAGCCTACGGCCTGATCCTGCCGCAACCCATCCTCGATGCCCCGCGCCTCGGCTGTCTCAACATGCACGCCTCGATCCTCCCGCGCTGGCGCGGCGCTGCGCCGATCCAGCGGGCGATCATGGCCGGTGATACCGAAACCGGCATCGACGCCATGATGATGGAAGCCGGCCTCGACACCGGCCCGGTTCTCGCCTCCGTCCGTACACCGATCACGCCTGAGGATACCGCAGGCACTCTGCATGACCGGCTCGCAAGTCTCGCCGCAGAACTCGCCCCACGTGCCCTTGCCGGCCTCGCCGATGGCAGCCTGAAGCCCGTGCCTCAAGTCGAGGCGGGCATGACCTACGCCGCCAAGATCACGGCGGATGACCAGCGCATCGACTGGTCCAAACCTGCCGCCGAGGTGGACTGCCGCATCCGGGGCCTCGCCCCCGCCCCCGGCGCCTGGTGCGAAGCGGACCTCGGGCAGGGTCCGGTGCGTCTGAAGCTTCTGTTCAGTGAGCTGACAAACCTCTGGAACCCCGCGGCGCCCGGAACCCTCCTCGACGACCAACTCGCCGTCGCCTGCGGCGATGGCCGCGCCGTGCGCCTCCTCAAACTCCAGAAGCCGGGCGGCAAGCCGCTGGATGCGCGCGACTTCCTGGCCGGCACACCGCTAGCCGCCGGAACCATTCTGACATGATCGACTTCTGGACCCGCGCCGCCCGCCCTGAAGACGCCGGCGCCATTGCCGCGCTCAATGATGCGGCTTTCGGCGGACCGGACGAGGCGCGCATCGTCCGCCAGCTGCAGGCCGACGGCGAAAGCCTCCTCTCCCTCGTCGCCGAGACTGACAAGGGCCTCGTCGGCCATATCGAATTCTTCCGTATCCTGATTGATGGAAAGCCCACCGGCGCCGGCCTCGGGCCGATGTCCGCGCAGCCGGGCCGCCAGCGCGCCGGCATCGGCAGCTATCTCATCCGCACAGGCCTTGAGGAACTCGACATCCTCGGCGAGACCCTCGTCTTCGTCCTCGGCCACACCGCCTACTATCCGAAGTTCGGCTTCGAGGCGGACACCGCAAAGCCCTTCATCGCTCCCTGGTCAGGCCCCCACTTCATGGCCATCCGCCTCGCCCCCGGCGGCCCGGCCTCCGGCACGCTCACCTATCCCCGCGCATTCTCAGGCTGAAAGGCCCCCGCCATGCAACTCGACCCCATCGAACTCCTCGGCCTTGTCGCGGGCGCGTTCGGCACCTTTGCAGCCGCCCCGCAGGCCGTGAAGATCATCCAGACCAAACAGGCGCGGGACATCTCGCTGACGACCTACCTGATGGCGATGACCGGCGGCGTCCTCTGGGGCCTTTACGGCTGGTTTGAAGGCTCACTCAGCATCGTCTTCTGGAACGGTGTCTCACTCATGATGTGCGCGTCGATCATCTGGCTGAAACTGCGCCACTCGGGCGAGCCCGGTTGACCAAACCGCCCCGGGCTGGCAGCGCCGTTCCATGCCGCGCTACAAGCTCCTGATCGAATACCATGGCGGCCCGTACCAGGGCTGGATGAGGCTGCCCGGCATCCCTACCGTTCAGGGCGCGCTGGAAGAAGCTGCCGCGAAGATCGAAGGCGCCCCGGTCGAGGTGACCGGCGCCGGGCGCACCGATTCCGGTGTCCATGCGACGGGGCAGGTGGCGCACGTCGATCTCTCGCTGGACCGGCCCGAGAAGATCGCCGACGCGATGAACTTCCATCTTCGCCCGCATCCCATCGCCGTGCTCAAGGCCGAACAAGTCAGCGCGGAGTTCCACGCCCGCTTCAGCGCCGCCGCGCGCCACTACCGCTATGTCATCGTCAACCGCCGCGCCGATCTCACGCTGGAGCGCGGCCTCGCCTGGCGCATCGCGTCAAAGCTGGATGCGGGCGCGATGCACGCCGCCGCGCAGCTTCTCCTCGGCAACCACGACTTCACCACCTTCCGCGACACCGCCTGCCAAGCGGCCAGCCCCGTCAAGACGCTCGACCGGCTCGATGTTTCCCGTTCCGGCGACCGGGTCGAAATCACCTGCAGCGCGCAAAGCTTCCTGCATCGTCAGGTCCGCTCGATGGTCGGCAGCCTTGTCGAAGTCGGGCGCGGCTATCAGCGTCCCGAATGGATGGCCGAAATCCTCGCCGCTGCCGACCGCACCGCCTGCGGCCCGGTGGCCCCGCCGGACGGCCTGTTCCTCCAACGCGTGGACTACCCGGCCTGACGCGAAGGCAATCTTTGCCCCCTGCCGGATCAGGGCTAGCCTCCCGCTCAAACGAACAGGGAGAGAAGCTATGGCCATCGATTTCACGATTCCTGAAGACGCCAAGGAAGTGCGCGAGCGCGTGCGCCTCTGGGTGCAGAACGAGTGCCTTCCCGCCGAAAAGGAAATGGCGGACGGCAAGCCCTACAAGACCGTGCTGAAGGAGCTGCGCACGAAAGCCCGCAAGCAGGGCCTCTGGCTTCCCTTCTTCCCGGTCGAGCATGGCGGCATGGGTCTCGGCCCCCTCGCCAACGCGCTGGTGCAGATGGAACTCGGCCACAGCCATCTCGGCGCCCTGTCGATGAATTCTCAGGGCCCGGACGATGCGACCATGCTGACGCTGCTCGCCCACGGCACGGACTTCCAGAAAGAGAAATACCTGAAGCCGCTGATCAATGGCGAGAAGCGCATCTGCTATTCGATGACCGAGAAAGCCGCCGGCGCCGACGCGACCGGCATGCAGACCACCGCCGTCAAGGACGGCAAGGGCAACTACGTGCTCAATGGCGAGAAATGGTTCTCGTCCGCAGCGACCGCCGCCGACATCGCCGTCGTGATGGCCAAGACCAATCCGGAAGCGCCGCGCCACCAGCAATACTCTACCTTCATCGTCGAGCTGCCGAACCCCGGCTACCGCATCATCCGCGACATTCCGACCATGGCGGTCCACGGCAAGCATTACACCGAGATGGGCGGCGGCCATGCCGAAGTCGCCATCGAGAACCTGATCGTGCCGGAAGAAAACCTGCTCGGCGGGGAAGGGATGGGCTTTGCCATGGGCCAGCACCGGCTCGCCTACGGGCGCCTGCGCCACGGCATGCACAATGTCGCGATGGCCCAGCGCGCACTTGATCTGGCCACGGAGCATGTCACCAAGCGCACCACCTTCGGCAAAGGCCTCGAAGACCGCCAGGGCGTCCAGTTCATGCTCGCCGACTGCGCCAGCAAGATCTACATCGCGCGCCTGATGCTGATGCACATCGCCTACAAGGCCGAGAACGGCATGGACATCCGCCAGGAGAACGGCATCGCCAAGGTCTACCTCGCCAACATGGTGCACGACGTGGTGGACACCGCCATCCAGCTGCACGGCGCGCTCGGCTATTCGCTCGATACCCCGCTCGCCGCCTGGTACACGCACATCCGCTCCCAGCGCCTCGTTGACGGTCCGGACGAGGTCCACAAGTGGATCACCGGCAAGAACGTCATCCGCGCTTTCAAGAAGGACGGCACGACGGCTGCCGCGGCGGGCGGAGACCTGCTCTAGTCCTTGCGGCGGAACAGGCCGCGAAACAGTGGCCATTGCCACATCACGAGGCCGGTCAGCGCGAGACCGGGGAAAATCACGTACTTCGTCGTGTCGGCGAAGAACGGGTTTTCCACCAGTGGCGTGTAGACATAGGCAAACAGAATCATGCCGCCGGTGATGTGCAACCAGCGCATGATTTCCTTCGTGAAACTTCCGCCCATCGCCCGTCTCCTTGCCGATGTCCCAGTATGGCGCGCTACGTGCAGCCCGGCGAGCCCCGGCGTCAATCTGGACAGGCCGGGTCCGCCGCCCTAGCCTCGCACTATGATCAAGCTCACCTTCTGCCTGCGCCGCCTGCCGCATCTCAGCCGCGAGGATTTCCAGCGCTATTGGCGCGAAACCCATGCGCCTCTCGTGGCCGCCCGGGCGAAGACGCTGGGCATCGTAAAGTACGAGCAGGTCCATACCGGCTTTGACGCCCTGAACGTCGGCATCCAGGCCTCTCGCGGCGGACCGGAGCCGTATGACGGCATTGCCGAAATCTGGTTCGAGAGCGAAGAGTCCATGGCCACTGCGGGCCAGAACCCCGGCGCCGCCGAAGCGGCCAGCGACCTGCTGGAAGACGAGCGCAAGTTTATCGACCTTGCCAACTCGCCCCTCTGGTTCAACCGCGTGCACACGATAGTCGGCTAGTGCGGCCCTCTGACCATAGGCGCCGCCCGCAAACCTGCTATCCTGACGCCCGATGACCTCCCCGCCCATTCCCCCGCCCAGCCTGACCAACCGGACGACCCGCACCCCGGTTTCCCGCCGGCCGGGCAAATGGCGCATTGCCGACATCATCGATGGCCGCGCGCTGCGCGTGAAGCTCACCGCCGCCGCGCTCGACAACATGAACAGCCCGCAGGTCGCCCGCAAGCAGGCCCTGAACCTGCTGCACGGCGCCATGTTCCGCGGCCGCCTGATCGCGCAGGAACGCCTGCAGCAGGGCGCCGACGGGCTCGATACCGCCCGCCTCCTCGCCGCCGTGCAGGACGAAGTGATCCACGCGCTCTATGATTTCACGGTCACCCACGTCCACCGCGCCTCCAACCCGACCGAAGCCGAGCGTCTGGCGATCGTCGCCACCGGCGGCTATGGCCGCGGCGTGATGGCGCCGTCCTCGGATACCGACCTCCTCTTCCTGCGCGCCTACAAGGCCAGTCCGCATACGGAGAGCGTGATCGAATACATGCTCTACGCCCTCTGGGACATGGGCCTGAAAGTCGGTAACGCCTTCCGTACACCGATGGAGTGCGTCAAGCTCGCGGTGGATGACGTGACGATCAAGACCAGCATGCTCGACGCCCGCTTCATCTGCGGCGACGAGGCGCTCGCCACCGACATGATGGCGCTGTTCCAGCGCGAGTCGGTGAAAGGCAAGGACGCCCAGTTCATCGCCGACAAGCTGGCCGAGCGCGATGCCCGCCATGCCCGCACGGGCGACGCGCGCTACGTCGTTGAGCCGAACCTCAAGGAAGGCAAGGGCGGCCTGCGCGACCTGCAGACGCTCTACTGGATCGGCAAGCACATGTATGGCGGCGGCTCCCTCGAAGAGGTCATGAAGGCCGGTCCGTTCACGGATCATGAATACGCCGTCTTCATCCGCGCTGCGCGTTTCCTCTGGACCGTGCGCTGCCATATCCACTTCGTCACCGGCCGCGCCGAGGACCGCCTCAGTTTCGACCTGCAGCCCGAGATCGCCGCCCGAATGGGCTACCGCGACCGCGAGGGTCAGCAAGGCGTCGAGCGGTTCATGAAGCGCTACTTCCTCGTCGCCAAGGATGTCGGCGGCCTGACGCGCATCCTCGCCGCGAAGCTGGAAGCCGACCACAAGAAGAAGCCCGAAGGCCTGCGCCGTTTCCTCCCCGCCCGCCCGCCGCAGCCACTGCCGGAGCCGGGCTTCATGATCGACACCGGCCGCATCAGCATCACCGACGACACCGTCATGGCGAGCGATCCGCTGAACATGATCCGCCTGTTCACTCTCGCCCGCCGCGAGCAGAAGGACATCCACCCCGCCGCGCTGACCGCGTTGACGCGCAACCTGCGCGGCTTCACCGAATCGGTGCGCGAGATGCCGGAAGCGCGCGAGCTGATCCTCGACACGATCCTCGGCGGCAAGGAGCCGGGCCCCACCCTGCGCCGCATGAACGAGGCCGGCGTGCTCGGCCGCGCGATCCCCGAATTCGGCTCGATCGTCGCGCAGACCCAGTTCAACATGTATCATCATTACACGGTCGATGAGCACACGCTGCGCGCTGTCGAAACCATTGCCGATCTCGAACACGGGCGCGGCGACATCGCTCCGCTCGCGCACGAACTGTTCGGCCAGATCGAGAACCGCCGCGCGCTGTATCTCTCGATGCTGCTGCACGATACCGGCAAGGGGAAGGGTGATCAGCAGATCGCCGGCATGAAAACATCGCGCAAGGCGTGCGAGCGTCTCGGCATTCCCGACGAGGAAACCGATCTGGTTGTCTGGCTCGTCGGCCACCATCTCGAGATGAGCGAAACAGCCCAGAAGCGCGATATTTCAGACCCGCGTACGGTCGCGACCTTCGCGCGCCTCGTTGGCTCGCTGGAGCGGCTGCGCCTGCTCTACATCCTGACGGTCGCCGACATCAAGGCGGTCGGCCCCGGCGTCTGGAACGGCTGGAAGGGCCAGCTTCTCCGCACGCTCTATTACGAGACCGAGCCGGTGGTCACCGGCGGCCACAGCCAGGTCAGCCGCGACCGCCGCGTCGAGTTTGCCAAGGAGGAATTGTCCGAGGCGCTGGCCGACTGGTCGAAGCGCGACCGCGCCGCCTATCTCAAGCGCCATTACCCGGCCTACTGGCTGCGCGTCGACCT
>JBBSDJ010000012.1:0-35985 GCA_038249555.1 Caulobacterales bacterium | reverse complement strand
GTTTCAGGGTTAAGGCCGCGCGCGGCGGCGTTAACCGAACTTTGACCCCGGCGGTTCAATATCCGGGCTTATGCTGCCGATACATACACGGAGCCCGATGATGTCCAGTGCCAAAACGTCTCTGGCTTTGCTTGCCTTTGCGCTCGCTGCGTCCGCCACCTCGTGCGCCTCTGCGCCGAAAGACGAGGCCGCGCTGGCGATGCAGGCGGCCAATAAGCCGGCGTCCCCCGAGGAGCGCGCGGCGGCCAACCGCGCCGATCCGCTGACGCGCGCCAACTTCTGGGCCAAGGAAAACCTCAAGGACGGCGAAGACCTGACGGTCAGCCTGGAATTTGCCCGCGCGCTGCGCGAAATCGGCAGCCATGAACGCGCCCTCGACGTGCTGTCGCGCGCGTTGATCGTGCACCCTGAAAGCGCCGACGCGCTGATGCTGCTCGGCCGGATCCAGATGGCGCTTGGCGATGTGCCCACCGCCGGCCGGGTGTTCCACCGCGCGACCGAAGTTGCCCCGGAGCGGGCGGAAACCTGGGCCGCGCTCGGCACCACGTTTGACCGCGAAGGCCAGCACAAGCTGGCGCAGACAGCCTATCAGAGAGCGTTGGAGCTCGAGCCCCTGCGCACGACCACACTGACCAACTACGGCCTGTCGCTGGTGCTGACCGGTGACCTGCCGGGCGCTGAAGCGAAGCTGCGCCAGGCGGCGGCGAACGCCGATGCCGGCGCCCGCGTCACCGAAAACCTCGCGCTGGTGCTGGGCCTGCAAGGCAAGTTCGAAGACATGAAGACCGTGAGCGGCGCTGCGGCGCCCGAACAGGTGGTCGACCAGAACGTCGCCCTGCTCCAGGGGCTGATCCAGCCTGCGCGCAGCTGGGACGCGCTGGCAGAGCAACCTGCGCCGGTGCGCGTGGCCGAAGCGGCGACAACGGCTGACACGCTGATCGCTGCGCCGGTCACCCGCGTAGAAGACACGGCCGGAACCGAGGCCCCCAAGCGGGTGCTGCGCCCGCGCAACTAGGTATCGAAGCGGATACCTTGGGCGAGCGGTAGCGCGCTTGAATAATTGATCGTGTTCGTGGCCCGGCGCATGTAGCCTTTCCACGCATCAGAGCCAGACTCGCGCCCGCCGCCGGTCTCCTTCTCGCCGCCGAATGCCCCGCCGATCTCCGCGCCGGACGTGCCGATGTTGACGTTGGCGATCCCGCAATCCGAGCCTGATGCGGCGAGGAACCGCTCGGCCTCGCGCAGGTCGGTCGTAAAGATCGATGAGGACAGGCCGGCGGAGACGGCGTTGTTGAAGACGATCGCCTCGCCGAGGTCCGTGTAGCGCATCACGTAGAGGATCGGCGCGAAGGTTTCGCGCAGGACCGGGCCGGTCTGCGCCGGCATGACGACGAGCGCGGGGCGCCGATAGGTGCCGCCGCCGGTTTCAACGGGCGCGCCGCCGAAGATGTCGCCGCCGGACGCTTTTGCTTCGGCGAGTGCGGCGGTCATCGCCGCCCCGGCCGCGGCATCGATCAGAGGGCCGACCAGCACGCCCGGCGTCATCGGATTGCCGACTTTCGCCGAGGCCCAGGCGGCTTTCAGGCGCGGGATCAGCGCATCTGCAATCTGTTCGTGCACGAACAGGCGGCGCATCGTGGTGCAACGCTGACCGGCTGTGCCGAGCGCGGAAAAGGCGATGGCACGCACCGCCAGATCAAGGTCCGCAGACGGACAGACGACGGCGGCATTGTTGCCGCCGAGTTCCAGGATCGTCTTGCCGAAGCGCGCCGCAACGACGGGCGCTACCGCGCGGCCCATCCGCGTCGAGCCGGTGGCCGAGACGACGGCGACACGCGGATCGGCGGCAAGCTTTGCGCCGGTTTCTGGTCCGCCGATCAGGCAGGCTGCAAGGCCGTCCGGCGCGTCGCCGAACTGGCGCAGCGCGCGCGCGAAGACCGCCATCACGGCAAGCGCTGTCAGGGGCGTTTTCTCGGACGGTTTCCAGATCACCGGATTGCCGCAGACGAGTGCCAGCGCGGCGTTCCACGCCCAGACCGCGACCGGGAAATTGAAGGCCGTGATGACGGCCGTGACACCGGCCGGATGCCAGGTTTCCATCATCCGGTGACCCGGGCGTTCGGAGGCAATCGTCAGCCCGTGCAGCTGGCGGGAGAGACCGACGGCGAAATCGCAGATGTCGATCATCTCCTGCACTTCGCCCATCGCTTCCGCCGGAATCTTGCCGGCCTCGAGCGTCACGAGGGTTGCGAGATCATCCTTGGCGCTGCGCAGCTCCTCACCGATCAGCCGGACAAGTTCGCCGCGTCTCGGCGCCGGCACATCGCGCCATTGGGTGAAGGCCGTTGCGGCGGCGGCAAGCGCGGCCTCCACAGCCGCGGGCGAGTGGACGGGCAAACGGGTGAGGACATCGCCGGTCAGCGGCGTGCGGCAGACGAGCGAGCCCTCAGCGCCGGTCTGGAGACCGAAGCGGGCTAGCGTGGCCGAAGCAAGGGGCATGAGACTCATGCGCCGGGTCTAGCGGCACCGGGCGCACGGGGAAAGCCCTGCCCGTCCGCCGGGTGAGCGAGCGGCCCTGTCAGGTCGGTGAGACGACTTGCGGGGCAACGTCATTGTCGCCCTGCATCTTTTCGTACTTGATATAGGCCGGGCCGAGCACGACCAGGAAGAGCACCGGCAGGAAGAACAGGATCATCGGAACCGTCAGCTGGGCCGGCAGAGCCGCCGCCTTCTTCTCGGCATCCGACATCCGCATCTCGCGGTTTTCCCGCGCCATCAGACGCAGCGCGTCGCCGAGCGGCGTGCCGTAACGCTCGGCCTGGCCCAGCGCCATACAGACGGCTTTGACGCCTTCGTGGCCGGTGCGGATCGCGAGGTTTTCGTAGGCCTGCCGGCGGTCAGGCAGATAGGAGAGTTCCGCCACCGTGATGCCGAACTCTTCGGCGAGTTCCGGCGAGGCGCTGCCGATTTCCTGGCTGACCTTGTTGAAGCCCATCTCGATCGACATGCCGGCCTCGACGCAGATCAGCAGCATGTCGAGCGAGTCCGGGAAGGCCCGCATCAGGGACTTCTGGCGTTTCTGGGCGATGTTGGAGATGTAGATGTTGGGCGCATAGAAACCGGCGGCGGCGCCAAAGGCCAGCGAGCCGTACTTCATGACCGTGTTGAGGCCGTGGTCATTGACGTAGAAAATGTAGACGAACGCGCCGATCGCGCCGACGAACGGCAATGCCATCCGCGCAAAGTAGAAGGCCGAGATCGGCCCGGGGCCGCGCATGCCCGCCTGGTTCATCAGCTTGACGACGTTCGGATCTTCCAGCGCCTTGGCGAGGTTCAGCTTCGACGAAATATTGCCGACGACGGAATCATCCTTGCGGCGCAGGCCCTTCTTTTCGAGCGCCGCGCGGCTCTGCTTGCGCAGGCGTTCGCGCTGGCTGGCGACGGCCTTCAGGCGCGTCTCGAGCTTGTTGCCCTGCAGGTAGGGCAAGAGGATGGTCATCAGTGTACCGAACACCGCGGCCGCGACGAGGTAGGCCGCCAGCGTTTCGGGTCTGGAGAAAGACAGAATGAACTCATACATTGCTGTCTGCCCCTACATGTCGAAGTTGATCATGTTGCGCATCACGGTGATGCCGAGACCCATCATCGCCGCCGCAATGACAAGAATCACGTGTCCGGTTTCTGTCAGGAAGAGTTCCATGATGTAGTCGGGCGTTGTCATGAACACCATCGTACCCACGGCAAACGGCAGGGAGCCGATGATCATCCCGGACGCCTTGGCCTCCGAAGACAGGGCGCTGACCTTTTCCCGCATCATCTTGCGTGAGCGGATGACCGTGGAGAGGTTCCCGAGGGCTTCAGAGAGGTTACCGCCTGCTTTCGACTGGATCATCAGCACGATCGCGAAGAAGTTCACTTCCTGCAGCGGCATGCGTTTGTAGAGCTGGGCGAGGGCACGGTCGAGACCGGAGCCCATCGAGAGGTTGTCCGCGAAAGTGAGGAATTCCTTGCGCAGCGGCTCCGGGCTTTCCTTGGCGATGATCCGGATACATTCGTTCAGCGGCAGGCCGGTTTTCACGCCGCGCACAATGACATCCAGCGCGTCGGCGAACTGGTTGATCATCTTCTTGTGGCGGCCCTTGATCATCGTGTTCAAAACGAAGTTCGGCAGGCCGAGCGTACCCGCGAAGAAGGCCGCCCCGCAGAGGATCGGACGGCTCTTGAAGCTGATTCCGCTGATGACGAGACCGTCCGCGCCGGACATCCAGACGGCGCCGGCGCAGACGACGCCGGTGATCAGCGAGATGATCCAGAAAGCCGGCACCGGTATTTCGAGACCCGCCTGGGTCAGCTTTGAACCAATATCCTGGGACGCCGACTTCTTGCGCGCCTTGTCCTGCTTGCGCAGGTTGTCGAGCATCTCCTGGGTCTTGGCACGGCGCTTGGCCGTGTCGTCGGTGGCCTTGCTGGCGGCTTTGGAAATCTGCGGTGCACGCCCTGCCCCGATCTCGCGCGCCCGTTTCTTGGCGGCGTCGTCCTGACCGGACGTGAACGTGAAGCCAATACCGACGATCGCCGCGAAGGCGAGAACGGCCACGAGCGCGATGATCAGCGTGCTGCTCATCAGGCGTTGTTCAGCGAGTCGAGTGCTGCAGCCAATTCCCGCTCCATGTTGTAGTAGGCGGCGCGCTCCCAGAAGCGCGGACGGCCGATCCCCATGCCGCGGTGGCGGCCGATGATCTTGCCATCATCGTCCTCGCCTTCGATCTCGTACTTGAGAATATCCTGCAGCACGATGGTATCGCCTTCGAGACCGAGCACTTCGGTGATGCCCATGATGCGGCGCGAGCCATCACGCAGACGCGAAGCCTGCACGACCACATCGATCGAGCCGACGATCATTTCACGGATGGTTTTCGCCGGCAGCGCAAACCCTCCCATCGTGATCATGGATTCAACGCGGCTGAGCGCTTCGCGGGCCGAGTTGGCGTGCAGCGTGCCCATCGAGCCATCGTGGCCGGTGTTCATGGCCTGCAGAAGGTCAAACGCTTCCGGTCCGCGCACCTCGCCTACGATGATGCGTTCCGGACGCATACGCAGACAGTTCTTGACGAGGTCGCGCATCGTGATCTCGCCGGAGCCTTCAATGTTGGGCGGGCGCGTCTCAAGACGCACGACGTGCGGTTGCTGCAGCTGAAGTTCGGCGGAGTCTTCGCAGGTGATGACGCGTTCACCGGGCTCGATGAAACCGGTGAGACAGTTGAGAAGGGTCGTTTTGCCTGAACCGGTACCGCCGGAGATCAGGACGTTGCAGCGGCTGTGGCCGATGATGCGCAGGACTTCGGCGCCGGCTTCGCTGATCGAGCCGAATCGCACGAGGTCGTTCAGCTTCAGCTTGTCCTTCTTGAACTTACGAATGGTGAGCGTCGGTCCGTCGATCGCCAGCGGCGGCGCGATGACGTTGACGCGCGAGCCGTCCAAGAGGCGGGCGTCGCAGATCGGAGAGCTTTCATCGACACGGCGGCCCACCTGGGACACGATGCGCTGACAGATGTTCATCAGCTGCGCGTTGTCGCGGAAGCGGATATTGGTCCGCTCGATCTTACCGTTGACCTCAATATAGGTCGTGTCCGCGCCGTTGACCATGATATCGGCAATGTCGTCGCGGGCCAGCAGCGGCTCGAGCGGGCCGTAGCCGAGCACGTCGTTACAAATGTCGTCCAGCAGGTATTCCTGCTCGGAGATCGACATCACGACGTTCTTGATACTGATGATCTCGACAACGATGTCGCGAATTTCCTCGCGCGCGCTTTCCGTGTCCAGCTGGGCCAGCTGGGACAGGTCGATCGTGTCGATCAGCGCGTTGAAGATCGTGGTCTTGGTCGAATAGTATTGTTCGGAGTGCTGGTTGACCTTGCGGATCGGCTCCGGCTTGATTTCGGGTGTCTTCAGCTTGACGGCCGGTGCAGGCGCCGCGCCGGGGATTGAAGCTGCCGGTTTGGGTTGCGCCGAGGCAGAGGGGGACGGCGCGGGTTTCGGCGCCGCAGGCTTGGGCGCCGACGCGGCCGCCGGCGCCGCGCCGGGAAGCGTGGGAGCTGTTGCGCCAGAGCGTTTTCCGAAGGCCATATTCCTACCTGTCCCGTCGAACCCGGCTTACTTGCCCAGAAGTTTCTTGATGAAAGATTTTTCTTCAACCTGGATGGCCCGGCCCGTCAGCAGGCAAGCGAGCTGGTCGATCGCAATCGAGGATTTTGCGGCCGGCGAGGTTTCGGAAATCATCTGGCCATTGTTGGCAGCCATGCCGAAAACTTCCGGCTCGAACGGTACGATGATGTCCGGATCAACACCGATCGCTGCCGCAAAATCCTTCATCGGGATCTCCGGGCGTTTCGGCACGCCGCACATGTTCAGGACAAGGCGCGGCGCGTGGTCGTTGACGCGGTGACCCTTGAGCTGGTCGATCATGTTCTTGCCGTTCCGCAGCGAGGCAAGATCCGGCTGGCACACGATGATCACCTCGTCCGAGGCGATCAGCGTGTTGCGGACCCAGTGACTCCAGGTATGCGGCAGGTCGAGCACCATGTACGGCACATTGCGGCGCACACTCTCGATGACCATCGCATAGGACTCGTCCGGGATGTCGATGATCTGGTTGATATTGGCCGGCGCCGTAAACAGCGAGAGGCGCTCGGTGGCCCGCGTCAGCAGGCGCTCGATGACGGCATTGTCAGCGCGCTCCGGCGCCAGCAGCGCGTCCGCGATGGTCTGCGGCGTGTCCTGGTTGAAGTCCAGGGCGGTGGTGCCGAACGACAGGTCGAGATCGACAAGCGTCGTGTTGACGTGGGTGTTCTCCGCGAGCGCCCAGGCGAGGTTGTGCGCGATCGTCGAGGCCCCTACCCCGCCCTTGGCGCCAACCACGGAAATCTGCTTGCCCAGGAAAGGCGCATCCGGATCTGCAAACAGGGCCGAGATCGAGCGAATGATGCTCAGGGGCTGGAACGGCGGAACAAGGTATTCGGAAACGCCGCGCGCCACCAATTGACGGTAAAGCGTGATGTCGTTGACGGCGCCGATGACCAGCACCTTGACGTGGTCGTCACAATGCTCCGCCAACGTATCGATCTCGTGCAGAACCTGGCTGGCCTGGGCCGAGGACTCGACCATCAGCAGGTTGGGCGTCGGATTGGCCCGCAGGTCCGCCACCGCGGCCGGGATGCCGCCGGGAATACACTGCACGGTCGCGCGCCCCATGCGCCGGTCGGCGGCGCAGAGCTGCATCAGGGCGCGGGTTTCCTCGCGCTCATAGAAGAGTTTGATCGAGATGGCAGGCAGCATCGCATCGCCGCCCGACTGGTCCATCGGCACGAATGAGAACTGCGCAGGCGCAACAGGCTTCGAGGCGAAATCCGTGACCGGTTGAACGGGTTGCGCCTGCGTTTCCGCAAACGGATCCTGCTCATCCAGATCGTTCGCGCCAGTCAGCGCGTCTTCATTGAACACGTCTTCGAACTCGGTGCCGAAGTCGTCTTCAAAAAGTGCAGTTTCCTTACCCATGGTACGCATACTCCTTTTGCCGGGCGAGCCGGCCTTAGTTCACAGCGTCTGAGACAGCGCCCGATTCCTGGTTCGAACGCTCCGCGGCGGTGGATAAGCCGAGGCGGAACTTCTCGAGAATGACCTCGCGCCGCGCCATGTCGCCCGGGTTCAGCGGACGGTTGGCAAGCAAGTCCGCCGGATCGGCGATCATCGCCGCGAGATTGGTGCGGACCGAACAGCCGAGAGTCGGCAGGTTGTTGTTGGATGACACATCGGCGAAATCGAAGGCCGCCTTTGACTGGCATTCAGGCGCAACCGCATCAAAGGCCTGGAAGGCCAGAATCATGGGTTGGGCATAGGCCGCGCCCGCACCGTGCGACGTCCCGGCGATCTCGTCATATTGGATCCCCTTTTCCCAGGCGATCGAACGCGCTTCGGCAACCGCCGTCACAGCAAGCTGCGGATTTGCGCTCGCTTCAGGCAGCGACAGGACGAGGGGTCCGTGGCCCTTTTGCGCATAGGCGCCGACGAAATTGCGGATACGTGTGCGGTCACTCTCGGACAATTCACCCGCTTCCGGATGAAGGGCAACTTCGAGAAATTCGGTGCGCTTTGTGACGCCCACTTCGTTGCGGCTCAGCGCAGTACCACCGAGATACTCGGCCGGAACGGCGGTGGGCGCGTGACTGGCGCAGGCACCGAGTGTCATCAGGCCAGCGCCGAACGCCAGCAGTGTGCGGTGTGATTTCGAGACGATGGTCATGCTCTGTCCCCTACTCTTCCATGAAGCCCACAGGGGCCTTGTAGTCTTCTGCTTTGACCGGCGCGCCGTCGCGGCCGTAGGTTTCGTTCAGCTTGCCGAAGAAGATCGTCTTGGTGTCCGATGCGCTGGAGAACCCATCGGCCGGCGTGACAAGCTCGGACTTCGCGGTGGGGTTGACCAGGTACGGCGTCACGATCACGACCAGTTCGCTCTCTTCCGAAATGAAGTCACGCGACTGGAAAAGGGCGCCGAGAACGGGAAGTTTCTTCAGTCCTGGAACCTGGTCGAGGTTCTGACGATCCTTCACCGTGATCAGGCCTGCCATCATCATGGATCCGCCAGACGGCAGCTCGATGGTCGATTCGGCGCGGCGTACGGTGAGGCCCGGCAGTGTGACGCCTTCGACCAGAAATGTGTTTCCGTCCCCGTCGATGCGGGTCTGTTGCTCGCCCTGGAAGGCACCCTGCGATGTCAGTTCCGACACTTCGGTCGATACCTTGAGCGAGATGCGGCCCTCTGACAGGACGACCGGCGTGAAGCCAAGACCGACACCGTAAGGCTTGAACTCGACCGTGATACGGCCCTGGTTGTCCTGGCCGACCGGAACCGGAAATTCGCCGCCCGCCAGAAACTTCGCGCTCTCGCCGGAGACAGCGACGAGGTTCGGTTCGGCCAGCGTCTTGACGACGCCGATCCGTTCGAGCGCATTGATGGTGCCGCCGACGCGCGACTGGAACTGTGTGCCGTTATAGTTGGTATAGCGGAAGTCGGTCGTCAGACCCCCGATCGACCGTCCCTGAAGCGGAAAAGCAAGGCCGCCCGCGAAAGACGCTGCGGTTGAGAAGGATGGGCTGATGACCGAGGACTCGAAATTGCCAAGCGTCGGCAGGCCGGAAAGGTTGATGCCGAGCTGCTTGATGACGTTGCGCTGCATCTCCACGATGCGCACTTCGAGAAGCACCTGGTCCGGCGCAAGGACGTTCAGCATGTTGACGATCTGCGGGGCGCTGTCGCCGCTCGGGAAATAGGCCGCCACGAGCTGGCGCACATGATCCGATTGGGACAGGTCGTCCACCGATCCGGTCATCACGATACTGCCATTCATGCTCTCGAGCTTGACGCGGGCATCGGGCACATGCCGCACAATGGTCTCTTCCAGCGCCGCCATGTCGGTTTCGACGTGCAGGGAAAGGTCAAGCAATGTGCGGCCTGCGCGATCAAAGATCAGCGCGCTGGTCTGGCCATAGGCGACACCGCGAAAGATGATACGCTGCGAGGTTTGAACGACCGCATCGGCAATTTCGGGGTTCGCGATCACCACATCGGCGGCAGGCGCTTCAAGCTCGATGATCACGGACTTGTTGACGCCAACCGTGATGCTGCGCGACGTCGCGCTGTCGCCGGCAGACGTGATGACAGTGCCCATGCCCGTCGGGCCTGACTGGGCCGGTACCGGCATGGCCGGGCCGAAGACCAGCACCGCAGAGACAGCAAAAATCTTCAGGATACGCATACTCAGTTGCCTCCCACGCCGGCAGGTGAAGGCTGGCCGTTCCGAATGATCGTGATGCCAGATCCGGCCGCTCCATCATCGCCTTCTAAAAGTTCGATGCGGGGGCTGCGGTCCGTGCCGCTGGCCATCTGGTCAAGCGGGCGCAGCGACAGGGACACTTCCCCGCGGCGCATCGACATGGCGAGAAGTTCAGCTTCCTGGGGCGAAACTTCCAGCGTGGCGGTGCTGCCGAGGCGGGCCGTTTCCCCTTCTGCGTTGGTCGCGAAGTTCTGGTCGATTGCCAGCACACGGACGTTCTTCACGATCGTGGTTGCAATCGTGCGCTCGGGTATGGCGCGCGCATCGTCGGCGGCCTGGTCATAAGTCAGGATAAGGTCGACCCGGTCATTGGGCAGGATGAAGCCGCCGGATGCAGATTCGGCGGAAATCTCGACCGACACGGCCCGCATCTCGGGATCCATCATCGAGGCAAGCAGTCCCTGATCGCCCTTGATGAACACTTTCTGCGGCAAGAGGGGCTCGCCCTTGTAGAGCGCGGCCTTGACGACGGCCCCGGTCAGCGTCTCGATCGAGGCCGGGACCGTGGTCTGGACGTAGTAGCCTTCGACGAGGTTGGCTTTTGGCCAGGGCGCCCATTGCAGGTCTTCCGCCTTGATCGTCTCGCCGATGGCGAAGTCGCGAAGGACGGTCAGCACCTCGACCTCGGAGACTTCACGCTCTTCGATCCGGAGCTTTTCCTGCAAAACGGTCTCTGTCACGACTTGCGGCTTGCTCAGCTGCAGAACCAGGAAGGCGGCGCCTCCTGCGGCGGCCAGCGCCAGAAGAAGGATGATGATGCGCATCGGCGACATAAAGCGCCACTCCTCTTACTCTAGGTCTTCGGGCCAGCGCAGGACGCGGCAAGCCTTCTCAATCAAGACGAAATTCGCACGCTGCGCCTAAAGGAGTGTTAACCGCCAAAGCCAATGGATTCATAAAAGCGGGCAAGCAGCGGAGACGCTGATCCAGCGATGATCGCCCCGCCGGCAATCGCCACGCCATAGGGTACGCCGGCCTTCGGCTCGAAGGGGGCGCGCATGAAGCCTGGAACCGCAGCTGCCGGAAAGCTCCGCTTACCAATCAAAAGAAACAGTGCGCAGGCGCCGCCCACGATGGCCATCCAGTAGACAAAGGGAAAGGCAGCCGCCGGACCCATCCAGAGAACGACGGCGGGAATCATCTTGGCGTCCCCTCCCCCGAAAATGCGGAAGGCAAACAGGCCGACGGCAATGACGAAGGCCAGCCCGCCGGCCAGCAAATGACCGCCAAGTATCTCAAGCGGAATGCCCGACACGAGCGCCGCCGGGACAAAAAGGCCTGCAATCGTGAGGTTCAGCCAATTCGGAATCGTCAGGCGATTGACGTCGTGCAGGGCAGCAAAAATGCACAGGGCCAGGAAAAGGCCCGAAAGAAAGATGAGAATCATGGCGGCGGCTCCGGTTCGGCAAGCCTAGGCAAGCTGCCTTAAAAGGCTGAACGAAGCCTTTCCCGGCACTGCGCCGCCCAGGCCCGGAATCGAAAGAGCCGCCGGGCAAGCCCGGCGGCTCCATAGTCAGTTAGACTGACCGAGGTCGATTAGACTTCGATTGCGTCAGCAACAGTGTTGAACGCCGTGCCGGTCTGCTCACCGAGAGCGGTCACGCCGCCGATGATGGCGACAGCGATCAGAGCGGCGATGAGGCCGTACTCGATAGCGGTTGCGCCCGACTCGTCTTTAAGAAAACGTGCAAACATTGGAAACTCCCATCATTCGTTTTTGACATGTCCCGGCTTGAACTTTTCTTCCCGGAACAAAAACAGGTTTACACGTGCAGAGTTCAGATCTGATTGAAGAAATCAGAAAAGTCGTGAAGCTGTGTCAGGCTTTCATTTACCGCGCCTGTAGCATCCATGAAGACGTTGACTGGACGGCATGCGCGTCCCCGCCCCTGCCTATATATAGAGAGAGCATGGCACCGCGTTGCGCAGGCTGCCGGGCCGGGATTTGCCGTCTATATGCGATGTGCTTGCGGAAAGTTCCGGTTAGGATTCAGTAAACCATAATCTGGAATATTCTGGTGACCCTGTATGCTGGAGTGTCCGTATGATGACGATCTGCCTGAAAGCTGCCACGTTCGGCGCCGTCGCCCTCGCTCTCGCGTCGACGGCTTCGGCCGACCAACTGTTCGTAGAAGCCAGCAAGACGGTCCCGCTGCCCATCAATGGCGCCGCCTCCAGTATCATCATCGGCAACAAGAACATCGCGGATGTCGCGGTTCACAATGAAAACCTGCTGTTTGTGACCGGCAAGAGCTATGGAACGACAAACCTGCTGGTTTTCGACAAGGCCGGCCGCGAGATCTACAGCTC
Organism: Caulobacterales bacterium; assembly: GCA_038249555.1. Classification (GTDB taxonomy): domain Bacteria; phylum Pseudomonadota; class Alphaproteobacteria; order Caulobacterales; family Hyphomonadaceae; genus Hyphomonas. Next base: position 23,785 of record JBBSDJ010000012.1, on the reverse strand, counting down.
GGATGTCCTGGTCACCACCAATTCCGCCTCGCTGGTCACGATCAACCGGGCCGGCCAGTCCTACACCTACAACTGCTCACCCAATTGCAAGGCGGTGCTCAGCATCGGTGACCAGTCGGATCATTTCGCCACCCTGATCGACCAGCAGCTCCAGTCCCAGGCCCTGACCGAAGGCGAATAGGACGGCGGTTAACGCTGCCTTTCGCCAGCCGGTGAATTTTGAGCAAACGCCGAAACCACCCGCAAACCGGTGTGTGATAAGCCGGTAGTCTGTGACTCAACAGGGGATCGGAAAGATGTCCGGCGCTTACGAATTCAGCCTCGCAGCACGCCTCAGTTCGCGCTGGCAGCGCTACGCTGAAGACCGGCGCGGCGCCGCAGCGGTCGAATTTGCGATGATCGCCGCTCCTTTCTTCTTCCTCATCTTCGGTCTCCTCGAAGTGTGTCTGATCTTCATCATGACCACCATCATGGAGAATGCGGTCTCCGAAGCTGCGCGCCCCCTGCGCACCGGCGAGGCCCAGGGCGCCGGCATGACCGAAGTCCAGTTCCGCCAGGCGATCTGCGCCGAATTTTTCGACATCATTGATTGCGACGCACGCCTTTCGATCGACGTCCGCACGGTCTCTGACTTTGCCTCGACCCCAACAGGCTCTGCCCTGGACGCAGACGGCAACCTCGAGAATGACGATTTCATGTTCGAGCCCGGCGGCCCCAACGACATTGTGGCGGTTCGCGTGTTCTACGAGTGGGATCTGATCACGCCGGTATTGTCGCAGCCGCTCGCCAACATGGCGGGCAACAAGCATCTGCTGCAATCCAACGCCGTATTCCGCAACGAACCATTCGGGAGCTGATATCATGACCCTTGGTTCCGCTTTTTCCCTGCTCACAAGGCGCACCCGCTGGCGCGGCATCCAGGGCATATGGTACAACGAGAAAGGCATATCGGCTGTCGAGTTTGCGCTGATCGCGCCGCTTATGGTGCTGATCTATTTTGGCTGCATCGAGCTTAGCCTGCTGATGCGCGTAGACCGGCGCGTGACCACGACCGCCTCCAGCCTCGGAGACCTGACGGCGCGCCTTGTCACCGTCAGTGACGCCGACATGCAGGAACTTTTCAATGCCGCCTCGGTGACCATGCAGCCCTACCCCGCCGACACGGCCCGGATGCGCATCACGTCCGTGGTCGACAATGGCGACGGCCAGACCCGCGTCGACTGGTCGGACGGCCACAATGTCCTTCCGTATACCGAAGGTGCCCTGATCACGGTTCCCGCGGGTCTCGTGCCCACCCCGGGTTCGGTCATCGTTGCGGAGGTCGAGTTCGAATACGAAAGCACGTTGGGCGTGGTTCTGGATGCCTCTCAGACCGTAAAGGACGTGTTCTATCTGCGCCCTCGCCGCGTCACGATGATTGCCCGTTCGACAGACGCTGATCCGGCAACCGGCTTCGGGCCTGCGAGCTAGGCCCCTCGCCTACCGGTTTTCATCGGCGTGCTTCGGCGCCTGGACCTTCCAGAGCACGATCAGCCCTATCAAGAACATGAACCCGATCCCGCCCATGCCGATGCGCTGGTTGCCGGTCAACCATGTCAGCAAGCTGACGATCCCGGGGCCCATCCAGACCGTCACGGTGCCGGCAATCGCGTAGAGCCCGAAGAACTCGCCAATCCGTTCGCGCGGTGCGATATGCACCAGCATGTAACGGCTGGACGAGATCGACGCGACTACAACGATTGCGGTGGGGATGACGAACAGGAAGTAGACGATGTCTGACAGCGTGTCGAAGAACGGGCTGTCCCAGACCGGCGTTCCACTCGCGACAAGGCCGAATAAAAGTGAATCCGGCGTTATCGACAGCTGCGCAAGCAGCAGGACGACGAGAATCGAGAGTTCCCATATCAGCGCCAGCTTCGGGCCAAGCCAGCGGTCGAGCGCGCCGCCAACGAAACCGCCAATCGCGCCGAACAGGACACCGGTGATCCCGAAGAACAGGATTTCGACAGGTGACCAGCCCAGGAATGTGGCCGCGAAAACCGCGCCTAGCGTCAGCAGCGCCGCCATTGCATCTGCATAGATCGTCCGGGCGATCAGGAAGCGCATCGTCTGCGGATGCTCTTTGAACAGTCCGGTCAGGTAGCTCCTGAAAACCTGTATACGCTCGGCAAGGGAGTGGCGTTTCTCTCCGTCCACGGGTTCGCCTAGAAAGACGTCTGCCGCCGCACGTTTCCAGCTCAGCCCCCCGGGCGTACCGTCCGGCATGAACAGGAAGAAGGGAATGACCAGCAGGATCATCCAGACCGCAACGAAAGGGCCCGCAAATCTCTGCGGGGCGTTTGCCTCCCGGTCGAGCGCGATGAGTTGTTCGTCGGCCGCAAAGGGCAGGCCCGTGCCTGGCAGCATGAGACCGAACAGGAAGAAGAACAGGATTCCAACACTGAGCAGGTTGCCCGTGGATAGCCCGAGCCCCGAGATATAGGGCAAAGCGGTCGGCCGGCCCGCCATCGGGAGCATCGCGTTGTGCAGCACTTCCGAATAGCCGTAGCAGCAGTATGCGATCGTCAGCACCACCATCGTCGGCCACATCGTCAACGGGCCTTCCGGCCGCGCCCACCAGAGAATGAAGGAACAGAAAGCCAAGAGACCGATGAAGAAGACAAGCGGCGGTTTGCGTCGGCCCGCCTTGTCCGCAATCACGCCCAGGAACGGCGCTGTAAGCGCGGTCACGATCCCGGCGATGGTGATCGTCAAACCCGACAGGCTGAGCGCATCGGCGCCGCCACCCGCCAGAACCGAAGCGAAGTAAGGCGCGAAGATATAGATGACGATCAGGTTGTAGTACGGGTTGCGGGCACCTTCGAAGATTGCCCAGGCCAGACCCTTGATACCGAAAGGCCCACCATCAACGGTCGCCCGCGCCGAACCTTCAGGCGCGTCGAGCACCGCATTCGCCATTCGAAATCCTCCCGGCGCAAGTACCTGCGCTCATCGGGGCAAGACTATCCGTTCGCAGGGAAAGGGGAAGCGCATTTGCTCATGACCGCGCGTCAGCCCCGGATCGCCGCCGCCTTTCCTGGGCAGGCTCATTGGACTAATCGAAGGTTGTACAACGTCTTTTGCACGTTGACCTGGGCAGGGCGGCGGCATGAAACGCTTCGCGGGATATATCTTGACCGGTGCAGCGATGCTGTCTGCCTGCGCCACCGCGCCGGGCATCGACCGTCCTGTCCCGCTGGATGCGGGGTACGCCGCGCGCGAAACGGCTGCCGGCAAACCGGCTGACCGGTGCGGGCCGGAATTCATCTCCGATCACCTGCCCCAATCCCTTGTCTCGCTGATGGGGCCCCTGCTCGACGGCCCGTTCCGGCCCGTCTGCGCCCGTCATGACGCGTGCTACGAACTACGCGAACAGACTCAGGCCTGGTGCGACGACCGGATGCGCACCGAGATGATTGACATCTGCAATGCCGGCCGGACAGAAAGTTCCGCTGAGGCCGCGCTCTGCCGGTTTCGCGCGGCGATCTATGCGAGCCTCGTGGACAATTCCTTCGGCGCCTATTCCTACCACGGCGAGCCCGGCGGGCGGATCGCGGCGGTCGAACTCGCAGAGGCACCCGATGGCGATGTAAAGATCTGCACCACGGCCGAAAATCCGACCCCGCTGCTGCAGGAGTATGTCGTTGAGATGCGCGCCGCCAATGGCAAGCGGATCGACAGCGAGCCGGGCTTCGGCGAACGCAGCGTCCGGGCGGGCGGGTCCGCCGTCATCTGTGTCGGAACCAGCGGCTCGCCGTTCTGGACTCTTGGCCTCATCAAGGGCCCCGTCGAAATTGTTCTGCTGGCGGATGATCCAGATTCGCTCGCGCTGAGACACGACCGGGTCGCGGTGGACCGGCGCGTCCTGGACCGCGCGGCGCTGGATTTCCGCTAAAGCTTGCCGGCGAGTTCGCCCGCATACTTCGTGATGTCGCCTGCCCCGAGGCACACGATCATGGCGCCCGGGCCAGCGAGCGGACGCACAGCATCCGCAAGACCGGCCAGGCCGGACAGGGCCGTTGCGCTCTTGTGCCCGTGACGGCGGATCGAATTGACCAGCGCCTCGCTGGTAATCCCCGGGATCGGCGTCTCGCCCGCCTCATAGACCGGCGCGACCAGCACATGATCGGCCGCATCGAAACAGGTCGAGAACTCCTCGAACAGGTCGTTAAGCCGAGAGTACCTGTGCGGCTGGCAGACCGCGATCAGCGTGCCCTTGCCCTGCATCGCCCGGCCCGCCTTCAGCACGGCGGCGATCTCGACCGGGTGGTGGCCATAATCGTCGATGATCTTCACCGGGGGCTTGCCTGCTTCCGGGACCCAGTCTCCGACCGGCGTGAAGCGCCGCTTCACGCCGCCGAACTTCGCCAGCGCGCTGCGCATCTGCACGTCCGTGGCGCCAAGCTCCAGCGCGACGGCGATGGCCGCGAGCGAGTTCTGCACATTATGCTCCCCCGCCATCGGCAGCGAGAAATCCTTGATCAGGCGCACCTCGGCGCCGGGCGCGCGCCGGATCTCGACATCGAAATGCGCGCCGCTCAGGTCGGTGCGCATGTTGATGGCCCGCACATCGGCCTGCAGGTTGAACCCGTACGTGATACGGCGCCGGTCGGTAACGCGCGCCGCCAGAGCCTGCACCTCCGGATGGTCCGTGCACAGAACAGCAAACCCGTAGAAAGGCAGGTTTTCGACGAAGGTGTCGAAGGCTTCGCGCAGCCGGTCCATGGTGCCGTAATGATCCATGTGCTCGGGGTCGATATTGGTGACGATGGCGCAGGTCGGATGCAGCTTGGCAAAGGTGCCGTCGCTTTCGTCACTCTCGACGACCATCCAGTCGCTCTCGCCCGCCTTGTAGTTCGAGCCATAGGCATGGATGATCCCGCCATTGATCACGGTCGGGTCAATCCCCGCCCCGTCCAGCAGGCAGGCGACCAGCGAGGTAGTCGTCGTCTTGCCATGCGTGCCCGCGATGCAGACCGTGTATTTCAGCCGCGTGATCTCGGCCAGCATGTTGGCGCGCCGCACGACGGGTATGCCCGCAGCGCGGGCTGCGCGCACTTCAGGATTGTCGCGCTTGATCGCGGAAGAGATGATCACGGTCCCTGCGCCTGCCACGTTCTCCGGCTGGTGGCCGATAAACACCTTCACGCCGCGTGCGCGCAGGCGCTCGACGTTGGCACTGTCGGCGACGTCCGAGCCCTGCACCTGGTAACCCATGGTGAGCATCACGTCCGCGATGCCCGACATGCCGATGCCGCCGATGCCGACAATATGCGCAGGGCCGACGGTAAATGGTGTGGGAGACGTCATGGAGGGGATCGAAGCTCCTAGATGGACCGGCGCGACAGTGACAGGAGCAGTCCCGCAATCGACACAACCAGCATGGCCGCGAGCAACAGCGTCAACGGGCCGCCACCCAGCATTGCGCCGCTGTATGGACTTTCTGTTCCGGTGTTCAAGGCTTCCGTGTGCGCAAAGAACGACATCCAGAACACGCCGACTGCGACGCCCCAGGCGGCAGAAAGCAGGCGCGAGGAGCCTTGGCTAAGTGTCCGGACGGCGCCCCAGCTCAGCACCCCTGCTACAATGAAGCCGACAGTCCAGAATGGCCAAGGCTGCCCGGACGCCATGAACACGGCAAACTCGCAGACGACGAGGACTGCGGCAAAGGCAAGCGCCAGAAAGGCCGAGTTGCGGGTCATAGCTCGGCGATCCGCTCGGCCATGTCAGCGAGATCCCTGGCCGCGTCCGGCTTGGCCGCAGACTTCGCGGCAGCCGCCCGGGCTTTGAGGTCGACCGGATCAGACAGCCGCGCCGCGATCAGCGCGCCGAGCAGTTTCGGATTGACGTTGGCTTCCAGTAGCATGTCGGCCGCGCCGACATCCGTCAGCGCTTCGGCATTGGCGGCCTGGTGGTCATCCATCGCGATGGCCAGCGGGATCAGGATCGATGGTCGGCCGACCGCCGCCAGTTCACTGACGGTCCCGGCCCCGGAACGCGCGATCACAAGGTGGGCGTCCGCCAGCCGGTCCGGCATGTTGGAAAAGAACGGCGCGAGCTCACACTCGATCTTGGCCACGCGGTAGAGCGAACGGACGCTTTCGACCTGCTCTTCCCGCACCTGCTGCACCACCTTGATCCGCGCCATCAGGGGCGGGGGCAGTTGCTGTGCAATCGCCAGGGGCACCAGCTCGCCGATGATGCGTGAGCCCTGGCTGCCGCCGGTGATGAAGATGTTGAGTTCGCCGTCCATTGGCGGGAAAGGCCGGCCGGCCGCTGCAAGGATCGGCGTACGCACGGGATTGCCAACCGCGAGATGCGCGCAGCCGGGCGGCAGGAAATCCAGCCGCGAGAAGCCGCTGGCCACCAGCTTGGCATGCCTTGCGAACTGCCGGTTCACGCGGCCGAGGACCGCATTCTGTTCATGGATGATGATCGGCACGCCCTGCCGCCGGGCCGCGGCGAGGGCCGGGAAGGCCGGATAGCCGCCGAACCCGGCAACCAGCGCCGGGCGGTGCTGCTTCAGCAGGCGCGAGGCTTTGGCGATCCCGGCATTGATCTTCAGCGCCGCGCCCGGAACCGTCCAGGGCTTGCGGAAGTTCGGGGAGGCGGCCTCGATCTCTTCCTTCCAGTCGGCGGGGAAGTCGGCGGCATAGCGCAGCCCGCGCGAATCCGAGATCAGCGCCGTCTGCCAGCCGCGCGCGCGCAGCTCGTCGGCAAAGGCCCGCGCGGGGAACATGTGGCCACCCGTCCCGCCTGCAGCGATGACGACCAGCTTCTCTCGGGGGGATTTAGCCATACGGCCCGTGGCTCCTCGTGCCTTCTCCGCGAACGAGAGCAAGCGCAAGGCCGAGCGTCAATCCCATGCCGACCATCGCACTGCCGCCATAGGAGATGAAAGGCAGCGTCAGGCCGGTCGGCGGGACGACCGCGAGGTTGACGCCGATGTTGATCGCCGCCTGGATCGCAAACAGCGCAAACAGGCCCGCCGCCGCCGTCCGGGCAAAGCCGTCCTCGATGCGGGCCGCCGCCCGGAAGCCCCGGATCGCGATCAGCCCATAGATGGCCATCACGGCCACAATCGCCACCAGGCCGAATTCCTCGGCAATCACGGCGAAGATGAAATCGGTATGCGCTTCGGGGATCTGCGTCTTCACCAGCCCCTCGCCCGGCCCGGTCCCGAACAGGCCGCCCCGGCTGATCGCGGCGCCGGCCATGTCGATCTGGAACGTATCGGCATTGCTGGACGGGTTGAAGATCATGTCCACCCGCCGCTTCACGTTCGGCAGCACGTTGTAGAGGAGCACCGCGAGCGCCGCGCCGCCCGCCGCAAATCCGATGATCCAGCGCTTGGGCAGGCCGCTGACAAAAAACGTCACGAGGAACGCTGCCGAAATCAGCGCGGCGCCGCCGACATCCGGCTGCAGCAGGAACAGGCCGAGGGTGACGGCGAAGAAGACGAAGGAGACGATCGCCCAGGGCACATCCGGATAGCGATCGCGCTGAGACAGAAGCCAGGCGCACAGCACGATCAGACCGGGCTTTACCTGTTCGCTGGGCTGGACCGAGAACGCGCTGAACCGGAACCAGCTCTGCGCGCCGTTCACTTCATGGCCGACGCCGAGGATGGCCGCCATCAGCAGCAGTGACCCGGCAAAGATCAGCACGCCGAACCGGCGGGCCCATTTGCGCTCCAGCACGCTGACCGCCAGCATCAGGCCGATGCCGATGCAGGCATGTACCGCCTGCCGGTAGAGATAATGGTAGGGGTCTTCGTATCCGATCTTTGCCGCCGCCGTCGGACCCACGGCCAACGACATCAGCAGGCCGATTCCGGCGAGCAGCAGGATCCCGGCGACCAGTCCCCAATCCAGCGTCCGGCGCCACTCGGTGAACCAGGAGCTGTCCGACCGGGGCAGCAGCGGCGCAGCGGCGGTATGGGTCACGCAGACTCCTTCAGCGGTGCGGACATCATGGCCTTCACAAGGCTGCGGAAGACATCCCCGCGATGCTCATAATCCTTGAACTGATCAAAGCTGGCACACGCAGGTGAAAGAAGGACTACCGGGGACGTATCGCCCGCCGCCTTGGCATCGCGGAACGCCTGGTCGACGGCGCGGTCGAGCGTGCCGCAGGCCTGCACGGGCACCTTGCCCTGCAGGGTGGCGGTGAAGGCCTCCTCCGCCTGTCCGAACAGGTAGGCCTTCGAGACATGCGGAAACAGCGGCGCCAGCGGCATGATGCCCTCGGCTTTCGCCACCCCGCCGGCAATCCAGTAGATATTCTTGAACGCGCGCAGCGCCTGTTCGGCGGCCTGCGCATTGGTGGCCTTGGAATCGTTGACGAACCGCACGCCGTCGATGGCGCCGATATTCTCCATGCGGTGCGCGAGGCCCGGGAACGACTTGAGCCCTGCCATGATGGTTGCCGGGTCGAGCCCGAGCGCGCGGCAGGTCGCATAGGCCGCCGCCGCGTTCTGGAAATTGTGACGGCCCTGCAGCGCCGGGCAGTCTTCCAGCTTGCCGATGAACTCGGCCTTGCCGTTGAGGTTGTCATACAGCCGGCCTTCGACCGCGCTGACGCCCTTGCCCAGCGTGTAGGTCGAGGAAATCTGCGTGACGCGCTGCGGTCCGCTCGCCGACAGGCCGATGGCCATCGACTGGGTGTAGATGTCGTCGAACCCGATCACCGCGAGATCCTGCGGTGTCTGGTTCTGGAAGATGCGCATCTTCGCGGCCTGGTAGCCATCCATGCCGCCATGCCGGTCGAGATGGTCCGGCGACAGGTTCAGCATCACCGCGACATTGCAGTGCAGGCTCTTCACCAGGTCGAGCTGGTAGGAGGAGAGCTCCAGCACATAGATCGCGTTGGAATGCAGCGCCGCGAGATCCAGTACGCCGGTGCCGATATTGCCGCCGACGCGCACATCGCGTCCGGCTTCCTTGAGGATGTGGCCGATCAACGTGGTGGTGGTCGACTTGCCATTGGTGCCCGTGATGCCGACGACTTTCGGACGGCCGCGCTCCGGCAGCGCCTGCACGGCGCGCGCGAACAATTCCATGTCGCCGATCACCGGCACGCCGGTCATCTCCGCCATGCGCACGAGGCGGTGCGGCTGCGGGAACTTGTAAGGAATGCCCGGCGAGAGGACGAGCGCGGCAAACGTCTGCCAGTCGCGCTTGTTGATGTCCGACAGGGCGATGCCCGCCGCTTCGGCCTTGGCGCGTGTCTCCTCGTTATCGTCCCACGCATGGACGCGCGCGCCGCCGGCTTTCAGGGCCAGCGCTGCGCTGAGACCTGTGCGGCCGAGGCCGTACACAGCAACGTCTCGTCCAGCGTATTCGGTAATCCGGATCATCGCGCGCGCTTCACCTCAGCTTCAGGGTGGCGAGGCCCGCGAGGGCGAACAGGACGGAGAGAATCCAGAACCGGACGACGACGCGTGTCTCAGGCCAGTTCTTCTTCTGGAAGTGATGGTGCAGCGGCGCCATCAGGAAGATGCGTTTGCCCTCCCCGGTCAGGCGCTTGGTGATCTTGAACCAGCCGATCTGGGTCAGCACCGAAACCGCCTCGATCACGAACAGGCCGCCGATCACCACCAGCGCGAACTCGTGCTTGGTCGCCACGGCGACCACACCCAGCATGCCGCCCAGGCCCAGCGAGCCGGTATCGCCCATGAAGACCTTGGCGGGGTAGGCATTGTACCAGAGGAACCCCATGCCGGCGCCGATCATCGCGCCGAGCAAGACCGCCAGTTCGCCGGCGCCCGGCGCAAACTGGATGCCGAGATACTCCGCAAAAACGAAGTTGCCGGTGAGATAGGCGATCATCGCATAGGCGGCGGCCGCAAAGGTCATCGGCACGATCGCGAGGCCGTCGAGCCCGTCCGTGAAGTTCACGGCATTGGCTGCGCCGACGATCACGATCATGCCAAACAGGATGAAGAAGCCTCCGAGGGGCAGGAAGTAGTTGTTGACGAAGGGCACCGCGACACCGCCGGAGAAATCCGGGTCGGCCGGTTCCACCGAGGTCTGCGGCGCCAGCGTCGCGATCCATTCGGCGAGCGGGTTGAGCGGGCCCCATTGGGCATGGCCCGCCGGCGTGTGCGCGCCGTGCAGTCCCATGATGATGGCGCAGGCAAGGGCGGCGATACCGAACCCGGCGATCAGGCGCACACCCGCCGAGACGCCGTCCGTCGATTGCTTGGTGACCTTGGCATAGTCATCCAGGAAACCGAGAAAGGCGTACGAGAAGGTGACGAACAACGTGACCCAGACATACGGGTTTTGCAGGTTGCCCCACAGCGCGACACCGACGATCAGGCCGAGCCAGATCAGCAGGCCGCCCATCGTCGGCGTGCCCTTCTTCGACATCTGCGCTTCCAGCGACAGGTCGCGGATCGGCTGACCCTTGCCCTGGCGCGCGCGCAGCGTGTTGATCATCCAGTCGCCGAGCAGCACAGTGATCAGGAACGCGGTCACCACCGCCGCGCCGGTGCGGAAGGTAATGTAGTTCAACAGATTGAAAGCACCGCTTGGCGCGGCGAGCCATTCATACAGCATCAGCTTGTCCCCGCGGGCCGTTCTGGCCCGCCATCCATCTTGCCCAACACGGCCTGAGCGCTCCATTGGCGCAAGCGGTCCGCTAACCGTCCCATCCCGGAGGCATTCGACCCTTTGATCAAGAGCAGATCGCCATCCTTCAGCGCTTTATGCAGCTGATTCCACAAGTCATCCGCTGACGGAGCAGACGCCTGGGGCAGGCCCGGCGGAAGCGCCTCGGCGAGACGCTGCATTTCGGGTCCGGCAAGGAAAATTCCCTCGACTCCGGCCTCGACGACCGGGCCGGCGAGGGCGATGTGTTCCTCGATCGAGGTCGAGCCGATTTCGCGCATGTCGCCGAGCGCGGCGAGACGGCGTCCGCCGGTGCGCTGCGCCAGGGACTGCAGCGCCGCGCGCATGCTGGCGGGGTTGGCGTTGTAGGCGTCGTCGATCAGCGTGAACGATCCACCCCCCGGCAGAGCGAGCGTCTCCGCCGTGCCGCGGCCCGGAGGCGGAGCGTAACCCGACAGCGCCTCGGCGCACTCGGCGACCGAGCGTCCGGTCTGGCTGGCTGCGAGCAGGGCGGTGGCAACGTTCAGCGCCCAGTGCTCGCCCACTGCATTGATCGACACCGTCGCGCTGCGCCCGACCACATCCACCGTGATCCGGCTGGTCAGGCCATCGGTCTCGTAAGCCGTGATGCGGGCCGTGGCGTCCGCCGAACGGCCGAAGGTCTCGACATTCCCGGTCGGGCAAAGTTCGCGCGCGCGCGCCGCGAGGAAATCGAGGAAGGCATCTTCCGCAGGAAGGATGATTGTGCCACCCGCTTCGAGACCGGCGAAGATGTCCGACTTCTCGCGTGCAATAGCCTCGACCGAGCCGAGACCTTCAAGGTGGGCCGCCGCAATACAGGTGATGATCCCGATCTGCGGGCGCACCATCTGGCTGCGCGGGGCAATCTCGCCCGGCGTGTTCATGCCGATCTCGAAGACCGCGCGCTGTGTTTCTTCCGGCATCCGCGCCAGCGTCAGCGGCACGCCCCAGTGATTGTTGAAACTCTTGGCATTCGAATGCGCAGGGCCGAACGCGCCATAGATGCGCGCCAGCATTTCCTTGACCGACGTCTTGCCGGCCGAGCCCGTCACCGCGGTGCGGATCGCGCCGCAGCGGATGCGCGCGGCAATGCCCATCGCCGTCAGCGCGTCCAGCACGTCATCGACCTGCACGGCGGGGCCGCCGCTCACCGGCTTCGAGACCAAAGCGCCCGCCGCGCCGGCCTTGAACGCCGCCTCGACGAAGTCATGCCCGTCGCGCTGATCCGTCAGCGCCACGAAAAGATCGCCCGGCTGCAGCGAGCGCGTGTCGATCGACACGCCGCCGGTCACCGTGAACAGCGCGCTCGCGCTGCCGCCAGTCGCGAGTTCGATATCCTCGGAGGTCCAGAGCGGCACACTCATGCGCGCGCCCCCGTCAGCGCAGCCTGCGCTTCGTCCTGGTCCGAGAACGGCAGCACGGTCTTGCCGACAATCTGCCCGGTCTCGTGGCCCTTGCCCGCGATCACCAGCGTGTCGCCCTTCCTGAGTTCGCCGATCACCGTGCGGATCGCCTCGCCCCGGTCCCCGATCTCGCGCGCGCCCTTGGCGCCGGCGAGCACGGCGGCCCGGATGGTCGCAGAATCCTCCGAACGCGGATTATCATCGGTGATGATCACATCATCGGCCTGACGGCTGGCAATCTCGCCCATCAGCGGACGCTTCTTGGCGTCCCGGTCGCCGCCGCAGCCGAAGATCACCTTCAGACGGCCGGCCGTATGCGGACGCACCGCGCGCAGCAGAACGTCGAGCCCGTCCGGCGTGTGGGCATAGTCCACGAAGACTGCGGCGCCCGTCTCCGTCTTGCCGACGAATTCGAGCCGGCCCTTGACCGGCTTGAGGTTGGCGAGGCCGTCGGCCACCGCCGGAAACTCCATGCCGAGCGACAGGCAGATCGCGGCAGCGGCTAGGGCGTTGAGCGCCTGGAACTCGCCGATCAGCGGCAGCTCGACCGGCTTCTGCTCGACGTCGCGCCAGTAGAGGAACAGCGACTGGCCCGCCTGCTTCGGCATCAGCTCGTCGATCCACAGATCCTCGCCGCGCCAGCCGAACGAGACGACCTGCAGGCCGGCACCCTTGGCCGCCGCTTCGAAATCGTCCCTCTGCGGACTATCGGCATTGACGATCGCCGGAATGCCCTTCGGCGCCAGCGACGTGAACAGGCGCAGCTTCGACTTGAGGTATTCCTCCATCGAGCCGTGATAATCGAGATGGTCCTGCGTGAAGTTCAGGAAGCCGACGGCCGAGAGATCCACACCATCGAGCCGGCGTTGCTCAAGGCCATGGCTGGAGGCCTCAATCGCGCAATGCGTTACACCCTGCCCGGCCAGCGCCGACAGGGTCTCGTGGATCGTCACAGGATCCGGCGTCGTATGGCCGACATCGATCTTGCCGTTCGGGCCAATCGCGCCGAGCGTGCCCATCGAGGCCGCCTTCAGGCCGGCCCGGCTCCAGATCTGGCGCGCGAAATCGACGGTGGAGGATTTGCCGTTGGTGCCGGTCACGGCCACGACGAATTCCGGCTGCGCGGCATGGAAGCGTTTCGCTGCCAGGGCCAGCGCGCGGCGCGGCTCGTCGGCGATGACGTGCGGAAGTCCGCCCGCGTCGGCGCTGCCGTCGGAGAGGATCGCCGCAGCGCCCTTCTGGATCGCCATCGCCGCAAACTGGCTGCCATCCTGCACGCTGCCCTTCAGGGCGGCGAACAGGAATCCGGGCTCGACCTTGCGGCTGTCGGCCGTCATTCCGAGGATCTCGGTCTCGCCGTTCTGGGCGAGCGGGAAGAGGTCCTTCAGTTTCACAGGGCACTCCTTTCTGGGGTCCGCTGCGTGAAGCCTGGCCGGGCGGGGCGGACATCCTCGAAGCGCGGGGTAACCCCCAGAAGCGGCGCCACGCGTTCGATGATCCGGCCCGCCACGGGGGCCGCACTTGCAGACGCCGTTGCACCTCGGCCAGCCTTGGCCTTCGGATTATCCAGCGTCACGATCAGGGCATATTGCGGGCCGTCTTCGGGAAAAACGGCTGCAAAGCTCGAGATATTTGCGTTCTTGTCATAGCCGCCGGCAATCGGCTTCTCGCCGGTGCCGGTTTTGCCTGCGACCTGGTAGCCCGCGACTTCGGCGCTGGCGCCCGATCCGCGGATCACCGACTCGCGCATCATGCGCGTCACGATCTCGGCGGTGATCGCCGACATCAGCCGCACCGGCTCGACCTTGCGCTGCGGGTCGGACACGATGGTCGGCGCCACCATCTCGCCGCCATTCCCCAGCGCCGAGAAGGCTGTCAGGAACGCCAGCGGCGACACCGAAATCCCGTGCCCGTAGGAGATCGTGGCCGCGGTGACTTCATCCAGCTGCGCAGGCACCAGCGGCGCCTCGCTGCCCGGCAGCTCGATTGCCGCGCGCTGCATCAGGCCGGCCTCCTTGAGGAAGGCGCCCTGCCGGCGCACACCCAGTTCCCGCGCCACATGCACGGTGCCGATATTGGAGCTCTCGACGATGATCTCGGTCAGGTTCGCTGACGCCGCGAACTTGTGCGTGTCCTTCACCTCGAAACGGCCGACGAGAACCGGCGCGCTGATATCGAACTGGTCATTCGGACGCACCGCGCCCGCCTCCAGCGCCGCCGCCAACGTCAACGGCTTGAACACCGAACCGAGTTCGTAGACGGCGCCGATCGCCCGGTTGAGGCGCGAGGGGTCTGCCGCCGGAATCTCCGCGGCACGGTTGGGATCGAACGCCGGCCAGCTGGCCATCGCCAGCACTTCGCCGGTGCGCGTCTCCATCAGGATGGCCGCCGCGCCTTCCATGTCAAAGTCCGCTGCCGCCGCCGCCAGCTCGCGCTCAAGCGCCGTCTGCGCCTCGATGTCGAGCGTCAGGCGCACCGGCGCCGTACCGGCGACGAGTGCTTCGTCAAACGAGCGCTCGATCCCGGCAATCCCCTTGCCGTCGACATTGACCTGCCCGAGTACATGGCCCGCGAGTTCGCCGAGCGGATAGGCGCGCCGCGTTTCGGTCCGGAAGCCGAGGCCTTCAAGGCGCAGGTCCATCACCGCTTCGCGCTGGCGCGGCGTCAGCCCGCGCTTGACCCAGACGAATTGTTTTGACGTGTCCGAAAGCCGTTCCTTGAGATTGCTGCTCGCCAGTTCGGGAAACATCTTCACGAGACCGGCATGTACTTCGTTCGGATCCCAGATCAGGCTTGGATTAACCCAGAGCGACGAGGTCTCGACCGAGGTGGCGAGCAACTCGCCGTTACGGTCCAGGATTTCGGCGCGCAGCACTTTCGGCGCCGCCTGGGTTGTCACGATCTTGGCGCCCTCATCCGGCCCGCCGGACAGCGCCAGGTATCCGCTCCGCCCGGCCATGACGATGAACAATCCGCAGAGCACGAGCCCTGCGAGCCGCGTCCGGTCGCGCGAAGCTTCGCTCATGGCGTAGCCTCCGCCGCCCCGGGCGCCGCCTCTTCCGCCTGCGGATCAACCGCAGGGGAAAGACCGTCCGTGGGCGGGCCGACGACATCGTCGAGATCGTCCTCGTACGCCATCTGGTCAGCCTTCGGCGGGGCCATGCCCAGCTCCTTGCGGGCGTATTCCTCGATCCAGTCGCGCCGGCTCATATGCGCCAGCTCGGTTTCGAGCAGCGCCTTTTCCTTTTGCGCCTGTTCGATCTGCGCCTCGACCGCCATCAGTTCGGCGGCGGTATCGCGCGCGCCATACTTGGCCCGGTACAGGCTGAAAACGAGAAGGGCGGCGACTAGCAGCCCGAAGAAAAATGCACGCCGGCTCATGGGGAGGCCTCCAGCTCAGTAATCGGCGGCAGGTCCATTCCATCATCCGCCGGACTGGCAAAGGCGGCGGCCTCGGTCCGCACCGCCGCCCGCAGTCGTGCAGACCGTGCCCGTGGATTGGTTTCCACTTCGTTTTCAGAAGGTTGCAGCGCCTTGTTTGTAATCTGCTCGAAGCTCGGCGGGCGCGGCTTGGCGAGCAGGGGCACATGCCGCGATCCAGCCGGAACCCCGCCCGTCCGCTCGCGCAGCCATTGCTTGACCAGCCGGTCTTCCAGTGAGTGGAAGGTGACGACCACCAGCCGCCCGCCCGGCTTCAGAACCTCTTCGGCGGCGCGCAGGCCCCGCGCCAGCTCGCCGAGCTCGTCGTTCACGTACATCCGGATCGCCTGGAAGGTATGCGTCGCCGGATGGGTCCGCGCGCCGCGGCGCCCGCCCACGGCCACCTCCACCAGCGCCGCCAGATCCGCTGTTGTTTCAAAGGGTTGTGAGCCCCGCCGCTCGGCGATCGACCGGGCAATCCGGCGCGCGTTGCGCTCCTCGCCCAGCCGGAAGATGATGTTGGCGAGGTCGCGCTCGGCCATCTTGTTGACGACATCCGCCGCCGAAGGGCCCGCCGCGCCCATCCGCATGTCCAGCGGGCCGTCCTTCATGAAGGAAAAGCCGCGCTCCGCCTCGTCGATCTGGAAGCTGGAGACGCCGATATCCAGCACCACGCCGTCGACCTTCGGATGCCCGGCCTGCGCCAGCAGCGTATCCATGTCCCCGAACCGTCCAAGCAGAGGCACCAGCCGCGGAAATTCCGCTGCCAGCGCCTCTGCCCGCACGATCGCATCGAGATCACGGTCGATACCGATCACGGAACAGTTTGCTGTCTTGAGGATAGCACGCGAATAGCCGCCGCCGCCGAACGTGCCGTCCGCAATCACGTCGCCGTCCGCCGGCGCCAGCGTCTGCAGCACCTCTGCCAGCATGACGGGCAGGTGGCCGGGCGCAGCCGGCGATCGGGTTCCGGTGCGGGCCACCATCATCCGGCCTCCCCGCGCGACGACGCCGCGCGCCGGCGGCGCACTTCGCGGTAGGCTTCATGGAATGCGTCCAGCGTGGCTGGCTGCTGCGCGATGCCGTTCTGTTTGGCGCGGTGCGCCTCGAACCGGGCAGGGTCCCAGATCTTGAAACTCTCGATCGCACCGGTGAACCGGATACGGCCGGAGATGCCAGCGGCTTCGCAGAACTCGTCCGGCAGCTTGATGCGCCCGGTCTCATCGATCTTCAGGTCGGCCGATCCCGCAATCACCGACGTCACGAAAGCTTCGCGGACCGGCGATTGCAGCGGCAGCTCGGCCAGCGTTTCGGCATACAGTTCCATCAACGCTTCGCCGCCGCCTTCCAGAGCCCCGGATCCGTCCGGCGCTATCCAGATGAAAACACGGGAGTTTCCACCCAGCGCGGCGCGATAGGGTGCCGGGATCGAAACCCGCCCTTTTGCGTCAATAGCGCCCTCATAGGTGGAATAAAACACCCGCCCGTCCTGTTCTGGATTTGCCTCAACCCCGCCATGGGTAAACCATGTCTTAACGTGGACTACCATGGGCAGGTATGGGCCTCAATGGGCGCCCGGGCCGAATCGGGATTTCCACACAAGTCCAATAAGGGAACAAATCACGCTCATTGGCGCAACCCGGTGAATAGGGCGCATGGGATCGCGTGGGAGGCGAGAAATTTCCTGCACGTTTTCTGGGTCTTGGGCTCGTGTGTTGCGATGCCGCATCGGTCACCCCGGAAGCGTTGCATCTACCGGAACGGGCACAGAACCTAACCAGACTGCAATGTCGCCTGCTCAAATTCCGCGCCCTGCCGGACGCGCTCTCCCACCCTCCGGGAACGGATCGTCCGTGACCGGAAACCGCGCCGCTTATGGGTTTCAAGGAAAGACCATCCGGCCCCGGAGCGTATGCGCATTCGAAAGGGGGGAGGATCGAAGCGGCTCCAGAGCCGGATGGCATCTTGTAAGACGAAGATACCGCCGGCCGACTGATATGGAAAATTGATTGTTCCTCAATTTGGTATAGATATAGCCTATGATTCTCCCGACACTCCGCCAGCTCCAGTTCCTCGTCGCCCTGGGCGAAACCGGCTCGTTTTCCCGCGCCGCCGAAGCCTGCCATGTCACCCAGCCCACCCTCTCGGCCGGCATCAAGGAGCTCGAGGACCTGTTCGGCGTCTCGCTCGCCGAGCGCGAGTCGCGCGGCGCCACCCTCACCCATGCCGGCGAAATCGCTGCGGCCCGCGCCTCGGCCCTGCTCGCCGATGCCCACGCCCTCGTCCAGGCCGTCACCACCGCCGGCGAAATCTTTTCCGGCCCGTTCAATCTCGGCGCCATTCCGACCATCGCGCCCTTCGTCCTGCCCCAGACCGTCAGCCTGCTGACCAAAAAATACCCGGACCTGAAGCTCTATCTCAACGAGGACCGCACCAGCCGCCTGATCGACCAGCTCAAGGCCCGCACCCTCGACGCCGCCTTCATCGCTCTTCCCTATGATGCCCCCGGCATCGAGACGATGACGCTGTTCGATGACGAGTTCCTGCTCGCCGCGCCCGCTGGTCATCCCCTCGCCCGCAAGAACGGTCTGTCCCCGGAGGACCTGAAGGATACCGACCTCCTCCTCCTCGAAGACGGCCACTGCCTGCGCGAACACGCGCTGTCGGTCTGCCGGCTGAAAGCCGGGGCGGGGCGCGAGCAGGTTGCTGCCACCTCGCTCGGCACGCTCGTCAACATGGTTGCCGGCGGCCTCGGCGTCTCGCTGATCCCGCGCCTCGCGGCCGACAACGGCCTCGCCCTCGGCCCCGACGTGGCCGTGCGCGCCTTCGTCACGCCGATCATCGGCCGCCAGATCGGCATCGCCTGGAAAGCCGGCAGCCCCCGCGCGGCCGAAGCCCGCCAGCTCGGAGAACTGGTGCGCGAACACCTCAAGCCCCGCGCCACACACCACGCCTGACGCCTGCGCGCGTCCCGGCAGCCACACCCGGGATTTATCTCCGCCGGGGGCTTCCGGCGCCGCTCGGCTCCGGCATAAGAGCAGGAAGACGGGGAACGCTCCGAAGGCAGGATCACAGATGAAGCTCAGCGCCCCCTGGCGAGCGACCCTGGCGGCCAGCTGCGTGCACCTGGTGATGGGCGCAAACCTTCCCTACCTGCCGGTCTGGATGGAAAAGGTCGCCGGCATGTCCGGCGCCGAGATCGCGGGCGCTGCCACCATCGCCATGATCATCCGCATCGTCGCCGGTCCGCTCACCGCCGGCATCGCGCAGGACCGCGGCCTGCGCGCCACCCTCGCCGTCGCCATGGCGGTCAGCTTCGCCGGCTATGCGCTGCTCTTCCCGGCCTCGCCCCGCGCCGCCGATTTCCTGCTCTGCATCCTCATCTACAGCGCCCTCAACGTCGCCGGGCCCCTGTTCGAGGCGATCCTCGTCTACGGCACGCGCGGCGGCAGCCCGGATTACGGGCAGGGCCGCGCCATCGTCTCGCTCGCCTTCGTGATCGCCAATCTTGCGGGCGGCGCCATCCTCGGCGCCTTCGGGCCGGACTGGATCCTCCTCTATCTCGTGATCACCGCCGCGATGGCGACCATCGCCCCGCTCTTCACCCAGCAGGGCGCGCGCCAGGCGATCCCGAAACGCACGATCGCCTCCACATTCCGCGAAGGCTTCGCGCTGTTCCGCATCGAAGGCGTCTTCATCTTCATCCTCGCTGCCGCCCTCATCCAGGCAACGCACGGCGCCTACTACGCCTTCGCCTCGAACATCTGGATCGCGCAGGGCATCGGCGGCGGCCACATCGGCGCCCTCTGGGCCACTGGCGTCGGCGCCGAAATCCTGCTGCTGCTGTTCTCCGCCCGCCTGCTCGGCAGCCTGACACCGCAAACCCTGCTCTGGATCGGCGGCATCGGATCCCTGCTGCGCTGGACGATGGCGGGCTTCGTGCTCCCCGTCGAAGCCGTCTATGCCCAGCAGCTGCTGCACGCGCTGACCTTCGCGGTCACCCATATCGCCACGATGCGCTTCCTGCAGGCCGCGCTGCCGGAAGACAAGCTGCCGATGTCCTACGCCGTCAACGGCGCGCTGATCTTCGGCCCGATCATGGCGGTCACCAGCATCGTCGCCGGCCTCGCCTATGACGCCTTCGCCCCCGGCGGCATCGAAGCCCAGTCCCGCCTCTACTGGATCATGCTGCCGGTCGCGGCGGCCGGCCTCGTGCTGACGCACATGGCCAAACCGCTGCCCGCCCACGCCGCCGCGCGCGCCTGACACAAAGGGCCATGCCGGCCCGCCCCGCCTTGACACCCAATGTATATAACATGTTATGTATCATACCATCGAAGCAGGGGGATAGCATGGCGCGCGATGTTCTGGCGGAGATGGGCTATCTCGCCCTTGGCAGCCGGCTGAAACGCCTGGCCGAGCGCATGCAGGCGGACGCCACACGGGCGTTTGCCGATCGCGGCATCCCGGTCCAGGCAACACATTTCCCCCTGCTCGCCGCGCTCGCGACCTACGGCCCGATGACCGTCTCGGAGGCGGTCGAAGCCGTCGGCATCAGCCAACCCGCCGTCACCCGCATCCACAACAGCCTGCAAGCCCTCGGCCTCACCCGCGCCGTCCCCGTGAAAGGCGACAACCGCCAGAAACAGATCCGCCTCACGGCCAAAGGCGAAGCGCTGATCGACGACATGAAGCACAGCATGTGGCCCCACGTGCGCCGCGCCGCGCAGGCCCTCTGCGATGGTCCGGATACGGACATCCTGTCTCAGATCACGCGGCTTGAAGAAGGCCTCCAGGCCCGCCCCTTGCACCTGCGCATCCAGGACGGCATGGCCGCCGCCAGCGGCCTGCCGCCGCTCCGCCTCGTGGAATATGACGAGCGCCTCGCGCCGGAGTTCGACGCGATCACCCGCGAATGGGTGGAAGACATGTTCACGCTGGAAGCCAACGACCTCAAGATCATCGAGAATCCAAAGGCGATGATCCTCGACCGGGGCGGCGAGATCCTGTTTGTTGAAGCCGGCCCCCTCGGCATCGTCGGCACCTGCGCGCTGATGCAGGTCGATGGCGCCAGCTTCGAGCTGACCAAGATGGGCGTGCGTGCCTCAGCGCGCGGCCTGAAGGCCGGCGAATTCCTGCTTCACCGCGTGCTCGAGCGCGCCCGCCAGATGCCGATCGGCGAACTCTTCCTGCTGACCAACACGAAGTGCGCCGCCGCCGTGCACCTCTACGAAAAGGCAGGCTTCGTCCACGATGCGGACATCATGGAACGCTACGGAAAACGCTACGCCCGCTGCAACGTCGCCATGTCCTACGACCTGACGAAGCCGCCGCGGCTCTAGCCCGCTTCGCGTTCGCCGCGCACGTCGAGATCGTATTCGCGGACCTTGCGGTACAGCGTCGAGCGGCCGATGCCGAGACGGCGCGAGACTTCGCTCATGTGGCCGTCATAGAATTCGATCGCATACTGAAGAAGGTCGCGTTCGATATCCTGCAGGCTGCGCAGCTCACCGTCCTTGTCCTTGATCGCCACCGGGCTGGGCGTATCCACTGGCCCGAGATCATTCGCCGCCACCGGCAGCGCGCTGCGCACGTCCGGCACCGAAGGCAGGCTCGTCACGTCTGGCATCTGGCCGGAAATCTGCGGGAAATCCTGAGGACGCAGCAAGTCGCCGTCGCACAGCACGACCGCGCGGAACACCGCGTTCTCGAGCTGGCGCACGTTGCCGGGCCATTCATAGGCGTGCAGCATCTTCATCGTGTCCGGCGCCGCGCCGGCGACTTTCGCGCCTTCGCTCGCATTGAAGCGGGCGATGAAATGTTCGACCAGTGCAGGGATGTCCTCGCGGCGCTCCTTCAGCGACGGCATGTCGAGCGGGAACACGTTGAGGCGGTAGAACAGGTCCTCGCGGAACGTGCCCGCCTTCACCTGGCCGGCGAGATCGCGGTTCGTCGCCGAGATGATCCGCACGTTGACCTTGGTCGGACGGCGCGAGCCGACGGCGTCGACCTCGCCTTCCTGCAGCACACGGAGCAGTTTCACCTGTGCGTCGAGCGGCAGCTCACCCACTTCATCAAGGAACAGCGTGCCGCCATCGGCCTCGACAAATTTGCCGAGCGATTTCGTCACGGCGCCCGTGAAGGCGCCCTTCTCGTGGCCGAACAGGATCGATTCCACCAGGTTCTCCGGGATCGCGCCGCAGTTCACCGTCACGAACGGCTTGCCCGCGCGGGTCGAGGCGCCCTGGATGCAGCGCGCCATCACTTCTTTGCCGACGCCGCTCTCACCGAGGATCAGCACCGGAATGTCCGACGTCGCCGCCCGCTCCGCCATGCGCAGCACGCCGCGCAGTGAGGGGGCCGAGGCGATCATGTCGTCGAACTTCATGCCGCCTTCGGCCTTGCGCGACAGGCGTTTCACTTCGCCGGTCAGGCTCTGCATCTTCAGGGCGTTCCGGATACTGACGACCACGCGTTCAGGATTCGCCGGCTTGACGATGAAGTCCACCGCCCCGCGCCGCATCGATTGCACGATCGTGTCGATGCCGCTCGTCGCGGTCAGCATGATCACCGGCAGGTCGGCCCGGCGCTCGGCCAGCTTGTCCAGCGTCTCCATGCCGGAAAGTCCCGGCATCGTCAGGTCCAGCAGCACCACGTCAATCGCCTCGCGCGCGTCGCACGACATCGCTATCCCGGTCTCGCCGTCCGGCGCGGTGCGGCAGGCAAAGCCTGCCTTCTCCACGGCGGCCTGGAGCAGGCGGCGCTGGGTCGGATCATCATCGATCACGAGGATTGTCTTGGCCATGGTACTCACCCTTCTCGTATTGTCCGTGGACGGACGCCGAACGCGCGCCGTGCCACATCGTTACGGCCCGTTCTGACACAGAGGGATGGAGTTACGGTTTGCGCGAACCATGAAATTTCATCGAATTTCCTGCGGCGCCTGCAGTGGCTGCAACAGGCCCACGAAGACCTTCGGCTAACCAATGGTTAAACTTTAAGGTCCATTTAAGGGTTAACTCCAGATGGAACCCCGAAATGGCCGACGCCGCGCGCCGCCCGCTCCTGCCCCCGCCGGGCCTTCCCCCGGAAAGCGCCGTCAAGCGTCTTGCCGCCGCGCATACACGGGCCCGGGACGACCTGTTCGCCGCTCTCGCCGAAGAGTGCCTGCCGGCCCTGCGTGCCTATGCCCGCAGTCTCACGGCTGATGCGAACCTGGCCGACGACTGCGTGCAGGATGCCTTCGTGCGCGCGCTGGATGCCTTTGCGAGCTACGATTCCTCCCGCCCGTTCCAGCCGTGGATCTTCCGTATCCTGCGCAATGAGTGGCTGCAGCGCCTGCGCCGCGACCGCCGCCTGACCGACCTGCCGGACGAGGCGATCAGCGACCTGCTGGTCGACACCCGCACCCCCGAGGACGCCGCCGAAGCCGCCAGCCTCCTCGCCCGGATCGCCCGCCTGCCGCCCGATATGGCGGATGCCATCGGCCTCGTGCTCGGCCAGGGCTTTTCCTATGACGAAGCCGCCGCCCTGTGCGACTGCGCCCCCGGCACCATGAAAAGCCGCGTCAACCGCGCCCGCGCGATCCTGATGGAACAGCTCGACGAAGATGGCCCGAAAGCCGCGTAGGGCGGGATTTAGCCGGTCGCTCCAAAGCCCCCCCGGCTTCCGAACAAAACAAGAATACTCTGGACACCGCTCCCTGCGCCACCCATATCTTCGGCCCATGGCCCGCCCCTCCAAACCACCTGCCCGCGGCGTCGCCGACGCCTCCGCTGCTTTCAGCTTTGACGGCTTCGCGATGGACGCCGCCGGCGCGCTGCCCTCCGACCAGTGGACGCCCCACCGGCCGGACCGCGCCTGGGTCAAGCTCGAAGGCGGGCGCCGCTTCCGCGTGCAGGCGGACTACCAGCCGGCCGGCGACCAGCGCACCGCCATCCCGGAACTCGTCGAGGGCATCGCCTCTGGCGAGCGCGACCAGGTGCTCCTCGGCGCGACCGGCACGGGCAAGACCTTCACCATGGCCAAGATCATCGAGGCGACCCAGCGCCCCGCGCTGATCCTCGCCCCCAACAAGACCCTCGCGGCCCAGCTCTACGGCGAGTTCAAGTCCTTCTTTCCGGACAATGCGGTCGAGTATTTCGTCTCGTACTACGATTACTACCAGCCCGAGGCCTATGTTCCGCGTGCGGATCTTTACATCGAGAAGGAAAGCTCGATCAACGAGGCCATCGACCGGATGCGCCACTCGGCCACCCGCGCCATCCTGGAGCGCGATGACGTGATCAT
>JBBSDJ010000011.1:0-36534 GCA_038249555.1 Caulobacterales bacterium | reverse complement strand
CCTAAAGAAAACTGCCGCGCGAACAATCACCGCACTCTGGGCTGCAATCGCTGACGCTATCCTCCGCATCGAGCCCGAAGAATGCGCCAACTACTTCAGCGCCTGCGGCTATGACTGTGGTTGAGATGAATCTGCTCTAGAGGCCAAAGGCCGAAATCCGCCACCCCCGAGAGAAGCCGATACCGGATCGATATCAGGTGATAAAAATTGAGAACCAATGAGAAGAAATCGACATCCGGAATCCAAAGCCTGCAACCGGATGAGGCACGTTGGCGACGGTATGGGAGGCCTTATGCCAACAAAGAACGGGGCGAAGACAGAATAAAGTCCATTCCCGTCAGGACGTTACGCAATCGGTCTCCAAACCTTGCGCAACACCCCCGTCCTCGAATTTGCAGAAAACCCCCGGATTCAGAACTTTTACCCCCTCTGGTGCAGGGCCATCAAATGCGATGGCCCTGAAAGTAAACGGCAGGGGAGTCGGGAGGATCAGGCGACAGCGCGTGCGAGCGCGCAGTGCGACCAGAGTTCCGACAGGGCGTTGACGAGGTCATCGATGTCCTGGTCGGTATGAACCGGCGACGGCGTGATGCGCAGGCGCTCGGTGCCCTTGGGGACCGTCGGATAATTGATCGGCTGCACGTAGATGCCGTTGCGCTCCATCAGCCAGTCCGAAATCATCTTGCACTTGACCGGATCGCCGACCATGACCGGCACGATATGGCTCGGGTTTTCCATGGCCGGAATGCCGATCTCGCGCAGACGTATACGGACTTTCTCGACGCGGTCGCGCTGGCGCATCCGCTCCCAGTTGCTCTGCTTGAGGTGCTGGATCGAGGCGCGGGCCCCGGCCGCGATGTGCGGGGGCAGCGCCGTGGTGAAGATGAAGCCGGACGCGAAGCTGCGGACGAAATCGACGAGGGCCGACGAGGCAGCGATATAGCCGCCGACGACGCCGAACGCCTTGCCGAGCGTACCTTCGATGACCGTCAAACGGTCCATCAGGCCTTCGCGCTCGGCGATGCCGCCGCCATGGTCGCCGTAGAGGCCAACGGCGTGGACTTCGTCCAGATAGGTCATAGCGCCATATTCATCGGCGATGTCACAGAATTCCTTGATCGGAGCGATGTCGCCGTCCATCGAGTAGACGGATTCGAAGGCGATCAGCTTCGGTGCGGCCGGGTCGAGCGCAGCAATCTTCTCGCGCAGATCACGCGGGTCATTGTGGCGGAAGACGACGCACTTGGCGCGGGAGTGGCGGATGCCTTCGATCATCGAGGCGTGGTTCAGCGCGTCCGACAGGATGATCAGTCCCGGGATCTTGGCACCGAGCGTGCCGAGGCCCGCCCAGTTGGAGACATAGCCGGAGGTGAAGAGCAGCGCGGCTTCCTTGTTGTGGAGGCTCGCCAGTTCCTGCTCGAGCAGGACGTGGTGGTGGTTGGTGCCGGAGATGTTCCGTGTACCGCCGGCCCCTGCCCCGCAGCTGTCGAGCACTTCATGCATGGCGGCAAGCACTTTCGGGTGCTGGCCCATGCCGAGGTAATCATTGGAGCACCAGACCTTGACCGGCTTTTGGCCGTCCGGGCCATGGAAGACGGCCTTCGGGAAGGCGCCTTTCTCACGCTCGATATCGGCGAAGACGCGGTAGTTGCCCTCCTCCTTGAGTTTCGTCAGCTCGTTCTCGAAGTAAGCTTCGAAGTTCATGGGTCAGGCCCTCCAGTCCGTTTTCGTTTTTGTTGTCGTGTTTGCCTGGGGTGCAGGCTTCATGGCCCAGCCCCAGAGTGATGGATCGCGCACCGGGAGGATGAGCACCCAGTGCTCGATGACGGCGAGAATGGCGAGCGCGGTGAGCAGCAGGAAGCCCGCCGAGGCATGGCTGCCGGCCGGATGGCCAAACGCGGTGAACGCGAGCAGCACCGACACCGTGGTGATCGTGACGAGCGCGGCCGCGAACACACTGCCCGGCGCGCGGCGCGAGAAATAGGTTTTCATATAGTCGAGATGGCGCGGCATGAACTGGTCGACCAGGTTCGGCGCGCCGGTGAACACGACCAGCTTGGCGCTGATGCGCATGCCCCATAGGATGAGGAAGGTCCACAGCGCGAACTGGTTGGCCGCTCCCCAGCTGAGCCAGACGATGAGACCGGCATGGGCGATGATAGCGAGTTCGTGGTGCAGGACCGCAGCCACACCGGCACGGAAGCGGCCGTGACCCGAGAGACCTTCCGGACACGGAACACGCGACGGGCCAGTGATGAAACCCGTGAGGAACATGACCTCATGCCAGGCCCAGAGCGCAAGTCCTGCCGCAAAGCCGGCATAGGCTCCCGTGACACTGGTATCCGCGCGCAGGGACACGAGCAGGAAAGTCGCGCCCACGAGGATCGCCGTGGCGCCGAGCGCTGTCCACTTGAACGTCGCGCGTGGCCGCCCGATGAGCCAGAAAATCGCCCCCGTGCTCAGCCACCAGGCGAGCGCAGCAAAGATGATCGGGGGTGCGTAGTCGGCCATCGGGTGCGTGTCGCTTCTTCCCTACCAGGCCGGCTGGAGCCGGACTTTCGCCGGCAGCTGGTTCTTGCGAACCGGCAGGAAGTAGAGCTTCAGGAAGGTCAGGCCGTTCGAGAGGACATATCCCTTCTTCTGCAACCAGGCGACAGGGCCCTTCCCCTTGATTGCTTCCATCTTGTCCGTATTCCGACGGATCTGTTCCAGACCGGTGCGGAACTCCGGCGCATCGATGTTGAGCTCGAGCGGATAGACCTGGCGGGCGATCTCGTTGGTGACGCGGAAGACTTCGTAGTCATACGCCGTCGGGTCCACGCCGAGCGCGGCATGGAACGCCGGGCGGCGATGGTCGCGCACATACATCGTGGCATAAACGGCCAGAAGGAAGAAGCGGATCCAGTATTTGTTGCCGCCTTCGAGCAGGTGCGGGTTCGCGCGTAGGATCATCGCGAAGGCTTCGCCGTGGCGGAACTCGTCATTGCACCACTGTTCGAACCATTTGAAGATCGGGTGGAATCGGAATTCCGGGTGCTTTTCCAATTGGCGGAAGATCGTGATGTAGCGCGCGTAGCCGATCTTCTCGGAGAGATAGACCGAGTACCAGATGTATTTCGGCTTGAAGAACGTGTACTTCTTCTTGCGCGTCAGGAAGCCGAGGTCGACGCCGATGCCGAAATCCTTGAGCACGAAATTGATGAAGCCGGCATGCCGGGCCTCGTCTCGTGCCATCAGGCGGAACAGGGCCTTCATGTCAGGGTTCTCGACCTGGCGGGTGATCTCGCGGTAGAGTACACAGCCGGAGAACTCGGATGTCAGTGAGCTGACGAGGAAGTCCACGAACTCGGTGCGCAGTTCCGGCGAAAGCGTACCCAGGATGTTGTCGAATTCGTCAGTGCGCTTGAAGTGGTTGCGGTTCGGATCGGATTCCATCTCGGCAATCAGTGCATCCCACTCTTCCCGCACGCCGGAGACATCGACCTTGTCGACCTCAGCGAAATCGGTGGTATAGAAGCGCGGCGAGAGCATCGTCTCCTGCATCGCCAACCTGTTCGTATCGAACGCCGGCGGCGCTTCGAGCACACGCATCTCATCGTCCGTCATCACGGCCATGGTCATGGTTCAAACTCTCCCATCGGTGAAGCTCACTTCGTAGAGTTCGGTGAGCTCAAACATTGATTGAAAGCGCACCAGCGCCTTCTCGAAAAAATTGGCGCGGGTCACGGTCGCCTCGCGGCGCAGCACGAGGCTGCGGCCGAAAGGCACGCTGACCGGCGCGCCGTGGACAAGCACCTTGTCGCCGATGCCTGGCTCGATGCCGCCATCGAGTTCGACATGCGCCTCAAGCGACTCGTAAGTGTGTTCGACACGAATGGTGCAAGGCACCGTGAAGCTGCGTCTGGTCATGGGGCAGTCTCCATCGGTGAAAGCAGCTTACGGAACTCTGCAGCATTGTCACCGCCAAAAGCGTCGAGACTCACCCATTCCGAGGTCTGAGGATCCTCGATGATGAGGTTCCCGTTCTCTGTGCGGTGCAGCACGAAAGCCGGTCCCGATCCGATGTCCATCTGCCGGCGCTGGAGCGCGAGGGAGCGCATCGCCGTGCGCACGAATCCGCCGGTTTCCGGCGCCCAGGTGCGCAGCACATTGCCGGTCTCCGGGTCACGGACGACGATGCTGCCATCGGCGCCGTCCTCAAAGACGAGCGGCAGGGATTCGACCGACAGGGCGCGCCAGTTGGTGACATGTCCGGCGCCCGACAATTGAGTGAATCCCACGCCGATCAAAGTGAACAGGATCAGCGCGCCGATGGCCATCAGCAACCCGCGCGGCGGGTGCAGATCGTGGCTATGGGCCGGGTTCGGAAGGGGCGCATGGGTCATGGGTCTGGTCCTCAGGTCGCGCTTGCGGCAAGGCCCGGCGCCGTCGGGACCGGGCGGGTGGGTGCCGGCGTCGGCGCTTGAACCACACGGTTCGGCGCGTGCGCCGTGATCGCGGCGGCGAGCGTCCGGGCGACGGCGTCAACGCCGGTCAGACCACGGAACATCGGCTGCGGACGATTGATGCGCAGCGGACGCACATGCGGCCAGAGGCGCATGTATCCGAGGCCGCCAGCAGAGGCGAGCGACAGGACGATATCGCCCTTGTCCTTGCCGTAACGGCGCATGTCCGCGGAGGCGATCTGGTCAAACGGCAGGTTCACGTATTTGCGGATCGCCACACCGTAACGCAGGACGACACGTTTGGACGTGACAGTGTAGACCGTCGCGCGGGCCATGGCCCAGGCGATCAGTACAAGCAGGCCGATCCCGGCGGCAGCGCCGATGCCGGAATTGATCGCCACGCGGGTCATCTCGAGTCCGGTCGCCCCGGCTGTCTCCATGTTGGCAAGGCGCCAGCTGGTCGCGAGCACGAAATAACCGAGCACGAACCGGATGTGGAAGGCATGGATGGCAAAGGCGAGTGTGCCCGGGCTGCCCTGCCAGAGAAGCTGTTCTCCCTCCGGCAATGCCTGGGGGAGCCCGCGAACGGGCTCGCCCCCACCCTCTTCTTCATCATGCAGCTTGATCACAGCCAGGGCTCCTGGCGCTGCGGCGTGGCGTACAGGGTGCCGCCGCCATAATAGCCGCTGATCATGTCTTCCTCGAGCCGGGTCACGCGGTCAGGTGACTTGGTGCGCGGCACGTTTGCGAAATGCTCGGCCTTGACGGCGGCCACTTCTACCCGCTTGCGGGACTTCGAGATGTTCGCGAACGGAACCGGCAGAAGGACGTGCACGCCCGAGCCATCCAGCTTGACTTCCAGGTAGCGGATGATCGCCTCGGCGCGGTCGACCCAGAGGTCGGTGACGACGCCGGCCACCCTGCTGTCGAGACCGACCACCGGCAGGCCGCGCGGATCAATGTCCTTCGCCGAAACCGTATAGTCCGGGTTCAGACGGTAAGGCGAGATCCGGTCCTGGCCGTCCCAGTTGAGATCCGGCACATCGGCGCGCATCGCGTAGGAGGCAGGGCCGACGCCGTCCTTCATGCCATCGCCCGACGGGACGAAGGGCGAGCCTGCCCAAGGCGCCGTCCGGTTCAGCGCGAGATCGCGCGTATCAGCCTTGCCGTAGGTCATCTCGATCGTGCCGCGGCCGTTTGGAAGGTTGAAGGATTTCGGCGGCGGGACGAAAACAAGCCCCGGGGCTTCCTGGCGGCCGCTGGGATCTTCTTCCAGCGGATAGCCTTCGCGCATGCCTTCGCGTTGCAGATAGTAGATCAGCCAGACGAAGAAGATCATGAAGGCCCAAAGGCAGACATCCACGAGATCTATTCCGTTGACGAACTCTCCACTGAAAATCATGACCGTTCTCCTTGAGGGTCGTATCAGCCTGGGTATGCAGCCAGGCCGAACTTGGTGGATGGGGTGGTAGCAGGTGTCGCAAGTGTGTGACGGGCCAGCGGGCCGATCACGATAAGCGTGGCAAACAGAAGCAGGATTTCGAAATGGTAGACCGCGCCATAGCCGGGCGCGGGGCCGGTCAGCGCGGGGCCAAGCTGGCCGCTTTCGGCGAGGCCCGAGACGACGTCGCGCACGGCGCCGCCAACGGCGACGGCAACGCCGGTCGCGGTCGCGGTGACCGCGCCCCAGGCGCCGAGGGCGATGCCGCCATCATGATGGCGTGCGATCGCCATCACGGCCGTCAGCGTGCCCACAGCGAAGAGGCCGCCGCCAAAGCCGATAAGGAAAGCGCCCAGGCAGAATGCGGCAATTGACCCTGCCGGATAGGCAAAGATGACCAGCGCGAAGGCAAACACGCCAGCAACCGCACCAGTGCCGGCCAGCCGGTGCGGCTCGCCGCCCTCGCTGAGCTGGCCGGAGCAATAGGCAAAGCCCATCAACGAGCCGAAGGCCGAGAGAGCCGTCAGGCGGGTGGTTTCAGCGACGCTCATGCCGAGCACTTCAGCGCCGTAAGGCTCCAGCAGCACATCCTGCATGCTGAAGGCCGCAGCGCCGAGACCGGCGGCGATCAGCAGGCGGACGGTTCCGCGGTCCTGCACCAGCTGGGCCCAGGTTTCGGAGAAGCTGGGGCTGACGCGGTCTGCGCGGGTGAGCGCCGGATTGCGGGCCTCCTGCTTCCAGAGCGCGATCACGTTGAGCACCATCGTGACCACGGCGGCGCCCTGGATCACCTTGATCAGGATCAGCGTATTGAAGTCGCTCAGCAGCCAGCCGAACATCAGCGAGCTGACGACCATACCGGCCAGCAGCATGACATACAGCAGCACAACCACGCGCGGGCGCGTCTCGTCGGTGGCAAGGTCGCTGGCGAGCGCAAGACCGGCGGTTTGGGTCGTGTGGATACCGGCGCCGACCAGCAGGAAAGCGACCGCTGCGCCGGCATGGCCGATCCAGGCCGGGCCGGTCGAATCGCCGGACAGCAGGATCAGCGCGAACGGCATCAGCGCGAGGCCGCCGAACTGGAACATCGAGCCGAACCAGATATACGGCACGCGGCGCCAGCCGAGCACGGATTTGTGGGTGTCCGACTTGTGGCCGATCAGGGCGCGGAGCGGCGCGAACACCAGCGGCAACGCCACCATCAGGGCGACCAGCCAGGCGGACACGCCGAGTTCAACGATCATCACGCGGTTCAGGGTGCCGGTCAGCAGCACCATCGCCATGCCGACCGAAACCTGGAACAGCGACAGCCGCAGCAGGCGGCCGAGCGGAAGCTGCGCACTTGCGGCATCGGCAAACGGCAGGAACTTCGTTCCGACCGTCATCCACATGCCTGCAAAGGTGCGCCGCTCAGGGGTCATCTGCGAATGATCTCGCGGGCTTCGGAGATGTAGAACGTCGAATTGACGCGGTGCTTGAGGCCGGGCTGCCAAGCGTCATTCGTCTCGGCGGCGAGCAAGTCCATCAGCCGCGAGCCCGAGACAGGCACGATGGCCGGCGCGCGGTCGCTGCGCGGGAAGAACTTGCCGGCAGCATGCATCGCCAGCAGCAGCGGCGTGCGCGGGGCATAAGTGAAGATAGCCGAGCGGCGGATGCGCGGCAGGATCTTGGCCACCATCGCCGCCATGTCCGGGGCTTCATAATGGATGATCGAATCCATTGCGACCATGTGGTCGAACTCGCCGAGATCCATGCGCGTCATGTCGCCCACACGCCAGGTGATCCGGTTACGGAGCACCGGGTCGAGCAGGCGTTCGGCGGCGGTTTCGACCAGCGAGCGGGCGATGTCGATGGCCACCACTTCGGCGCCGCGCTTGGCCGCCGCCACCGCAAAGGTGCCCGTACCGCAACCGGCATCCAGCACCCGCAGCCCGCCCATGTCGTCCGGCAGCCAGGAGAGGACTTCGTTATGCATCGCCTCGCGGCCCGCACGCACCGTGGCGCGAATGCCGCTGACGGGCGCATTCGAGGTCAGCTTCTGCCACGTGACCGAAGCGGTCTCGTCGAAATAGGTCTGCAGCTCTGCCCGGCGGGTCTGATAGGTGTTGTCCATCAATCGAATCCCAGGAAGTCAAAGATTTCACGGTCCTTCATCGGTACCGCTTCGACCGGGTCGCCGCCCAGCCAGAGCGCGGCGGCGAGGCGCAGGTATTCCTTCTGCACCGCTTCGAGTTCCGGCGAGGCTTCCATCTCGAAGATGGTCGATTTCTTGAGGCGCGAGCGGCGGATCACGTCGAGGTCCGGGAAGTGCGCGATGCGCTGCATGCCGGTCGCGTCACAATAGCGATCGATCTCGTCAGTGGCTTTCGAGCGGTTGGCGATCACGCCGCCGAGGCGGACAGCATAGTTCTGGGACTTCGCCTTGATGGCGGCCACGATGCGGTTCATCGCGAAGATCGAGTCGAAGTCGTTCGCCGTGACGATGATGCCGCGTTCGGCATGCTGGAGCGGCGAGGCAAAGCCGCCACAGACCACATCGCCCAATACGTCAAAGATCACGACATCGGAGTCTTCCAGCAGGCGGTGCTCTTTCAAGAGTTTCACGGTCTGGCCGACGACATAGCCGCCGCAGCCGGTGCCGGCCGGCGGGCCGCCCGCTTCGACGCACATCACGCCGTTATAGCCTTCGAAGACGAAGTCTTCGGTGCGCAGTTCCTCGGAGTGGAACTCAACCGACTCCAGCACATCGATGACCGTCGGCATCAGCTTCTTGGTCAGCGTGAACGTGGAGTCATGCTTCGGGTCGCAGCCGATCTGCAGTACCCGCTTGCCGATCTTGGAGAAGGCGGCAGACAGGTTCGACGAAGTCGTCGATTTGCCGATGCCTCCTTTTCCGTACACGGCGAATACTTTGGCGGTGCCGGCTTCGAAGCGGGTGTCGAGCTTCACTTGCACGCTGCCCTCCCCGTCTGGACGGCGGCTACCGGGGCGATTGAGGGCGAGCGACGTCATGCGGCGGCTCCTTGCAGGGGGATGATGCCTTCGAGACGGTCTTCGATTTCCGCGCTGGCCGCTCGAAGGGCCGCCAGCGTTTCGGGGTCGGGCGACCAATAACGGCGTTCCGAGGCTTCGATCAGCCGGTTCGCCACATTGGCGGTCGCGGCGGGGTTGAGATCCGTGAGACGGCGGCGAAGGGCCTCGTCCAGCACGAAGGTTTCAGTCATCTGCTGGTATACCCAGGGCTGGACCTGACCGGTCGTCGCCGACCATCCCATCGTGTTGGTCACCTGCGCTTCGATCTGGCGCACGCCTTCATAGCCATGGCGCAGCATGCCTTCGAACCATTTAGGGTTCAGCGTGCGCGTGCGGGTCTCGAGCGCAACCTGTTCGGCCAGTGTACGGACAATGCCGTCACCGCGCGTCTGGTCGCCGATATAGACCGCCGGCTGTTCGCCGCGCACTTTGGCCGCGGCGCGGGAGATGCCGCCGAGGGTGTCGAAGTAGTGGTCAATGGTCGTCAGGCCTGTCTCGACCGATTCAAGGTTCTGGTAGGCCAACTCGACGGTCGACAGTATGTTATTGAAGAGGGCCGGCTGCGCCGAAGGGCGGCCATCCCGTCCGTAGGCGAAGCATTTGCGCTTGGCATAGGCATCGCCGAGTTCATCTTCGTCATCCCAGGTTCCGGAATTGACGAGATAGTTGACGTTCGCGCCATAGGCGCCATCGGCATTCGAGAAGACGCGCAGGGCGGCGGTTTCGATGTCGGCGCCGGACTCGGCCATCCACAGCACGGCATGCTTGCGGGCGAAGTTCATGTCGTGCGGCTCGTCGGCGCTGGCCGCGGCATAGGCCGCGTCGGCCAGCATCCGCGTCTGCAGCGGCAGCAGGTCGCGGAAGATGCCGGACAGCGTGACCATCACGTCGACGCGCGGGCGGCCTAGCTGTTCCAGTGGGATAAGATCCGCGCCGGCGAGGCGGCCATAGGAGTCGAAACGCGGCACCGCGCCGAGCAGCGCCATCGCCTGCGCGATCTGGGCGCCTTCGCTCTTCAGGTTGTCGGTGCCCCAGAGGATGATCGCCATCGTCTCGGGATGACGGCCGGTATCTTCATTGTGGCGGGCGAGCAGGCGGTCGGCCTGGCGGCGGCCATCGGCGACGGCAAACGCGCTTGGCAGGCGGAACGGATCGAAGCCGTGGATATTGCGGCCGGACGGCAGGATTTCCGGCGTGCGGATCAGGTCACCGCCCGGCACGGGCGGCGTGTAGCCGGCGTCCAGCGCATGGATCAGAGCCGCCATCTCATGGTCTTCGCCGAGCAGCGCGTTGGTGCGGACCAGGCTCGCGATTTCCTCAGCGCGCGTTTCCAGCTTCAGGGTGCGGACGATATCGGCAGGCGTCCCACCCGCAACGATCGCATCGAAGGCGGCGGCGGGCAGAGTATCCTGTCCCTGCGCCGGCGGCATCAGGGCAATCATCTCGCGGCGGTCTTCCGGGCCAAGGCCCTTGCCCGCAATGTGCAGGCCGTTCGGGATCAGCGAGGTTTCGACTTCGGCGAGTTTCACGCGGATCGCTTCGATCCGGTCACGCGGGCGATCAAACGAGGCGGCGGGCAGGATGTCCAGCTCGCCGGCCTGAAACACGATCATCTCTTCAAGGTCGGCGCGCTCGGCGTCGGCGTCCGGCGCCAGGGCGCGCCAGCGGGCGATGGTGGCCGAGAGGTCCGAAAGGCCGCGGTAGAGGCCCGCTTCGGTGACCGGCGGGGTCAGGTAGCTGACGATGGTCGCGTTGCCTCGGCGCTTGGCAATCGTCGCTTCCGACGGATTGTTGGCGGCGTAGAAATAGATGTTCGGCAGGTCGCCCAGCAGATAGTCCGGCCAGCAATCGCCCGACAGGCCGGACTGTTTGCCTGGCATGAATTCCAGCGCGCCATGCGTGCCGAAATGCACGACCGCGTCCGCAGCAAATGCTTCGCGCAGGTAGGTGTAGTAGGCCGAGAAGGCGTGGGTCGGCGCGAAGCCCTTCTCGAAGAGCAGGCGCATCGGGTCGCCTTCATAGCCGAAACCAGGCTGCAAGCCGACGAGCACATTGCCGAACCGGGCGCCGAGCACGAAGATCGAGCGGCCATCCGTCAGCACACGGCCGGGCGCCGGGCCCCAGGCCGCCTCGATATCCTTCAGGCGGCGCTCACGGCGGACATGATCCGACACCGGAATTTCGGCGACGACGTTGGCCTCGGTGCCGTACCGGTCCTTGTTGCCTTCGAGCAGCATGTCCTTGAGGTCATCGACCGAGGCCGGAACCTTGACACCGTAGCCTTCAGACTCAAGGCGCTTCAGGAAATTGAACAGCGATTCGAAGACCGACAGGTAAGCGGCGGTGCCGACGCTGCCGGAGTTGGGGGGGAAGTTGAACAGCGTGATCGCAAGCTTGCGGCTGGCGCGCGCGGAGCGCTTCAGCCTCACGAGCTTATCAACACGTGCGGCGAGTTGCTCGGCCCGCTCGGGGCAGGCCTGCATGCGTCTGTTGTCATCGGCGAATGTGCAACGGCGGGCGCATCCGGTACACGTCGTGCCATGGTCGGCGCGCCCGCCGATGACAATGGATCCCGTCGCGCCGTCCAGTTCTGGCAGAGCGACCATGATGGTCGTCTCGATCGGCGTCAGCCCGCGCGCATTCGCGCCCCAGTCCGACAGGGACTGGAACTCCGAAGCCAACGCGCAGACATAGGGAATATCGAGGGCCTTCAGCATCTCGACGGCGCCGTCCGCATCATTGAAGGCGGGGCCGCCGACAAGCGAGAAGCCGGTCAGGGAAACAAGGGCGTCGATGGTGGGCGTCTCGCCGCGCATGAAATAACGGCGGATCGCGGACCGGGCATCGAGACCGCTCGCAAAGGCGGGGATGACGCGCAGGCCGCGCGCCTCGAGGGCGGCGATGACGCCGTCATAGTGGCCGGCATCGCCGGACGTGATGTAGGAGCGTAGCACCAGCAGGCCGACCGTCGGACGATCGCCCGCCGATTTCGGCAGCGCCTCAAGCCGCTCGGCCACGGTGGGCTTCATCTGCGGATGGTAGAGCCCGGTCTCCGGGAATTCTTCCGGCGGCAGAGGATTCATCTTGCCGCGCAGATGGGCGCGCGGGCCGGCCGCATAACGGTCCACCAGGAAGCGGACGGCGTTGGCGATGTTCTTTTCAGAGCCTGCCAGCAGGTACTGCATGGTCACGAAATAGGCGCGCACATCCTGGGCCATGCCCGGAATGTAGCGCAGGATTTTCGGCAGGCGGCGCAGCGTCTTCATCTGCTTCTCGCCGGATTTCGCCTTGTCGCCCGAGCCGCCGCGCAAGCGCTTCATCAGCGCAATCGGGCCGCTGGCCGGCTTCGACATGTCGAACCGGTCGAGGCGCGTCAGCTGTACGACTTCCGAGGCCGACATCGCGCCAACGATGGCATCAAAGGAATCGCGGCGCGCCTGCAGGGCCGGCAGCACCGCCTTGATATGGTCCTCAAGGAACAGCATCGAGGCGAGGACGAAATCCGCCTTGCCGATATCCTCGATGGCGCGGGCGAGCGCCTTCGGCTGGCGATCAAACTCCGAGGCCGGATGAAACGCGAGCGACAGGTTCGGGTGCGTCCGGCGCAATTCCGTCTCAGCGGCGCGGATGGCCGTGCCGAGATGGGAATCCAGCGACAGGATGACGACCCGGACGGGCGTCATGTCGACCAGGGTTGCGCGCCTAGCGGCCATAGCTCGCCTTTGCGTCATAGAGGGTTTCGAGCGTGATCGTCTCGAGATGCTTGTCGCGGGCGAAGGCTTCGGTGTTGCGCTTCGCCTTGCCGCGCACGAAGAACGGGATCTTCTTCAGTTCATTCTCGGCTTCCGGTGCCCAGTGCAGGACGGCGACGGCCCCTTCCCCGGTCTGCGCGGAGGCCGCTACGGCCTCGGAGACTTTTTCGGCCGCGCCATGTCCGCCAAGATGCGAGGCACCGGCCGAATCGTTGAATTCGAAATCCTCGCGGAACATGCCAAGAAGGTGCTCTTCCAGCCCCATGATCAGCGGGTGTACCCAGGTATCGAACAGCACGTTGGCGCCTTCAAAGCCCATCTGCGGGGCATAGCGCGCCGGGAAGTCCTGAACGTGCACCGGCGCAGAAATAACCGCACACGGAATGCCGAGACGCTTGGCGATATGCCGCTCCATCTGCGTGCCGAGAATCAGTTCCGGTTGCAGGCGGGCGATGGCCGCTTCGACTTCGAGATAATCCTCTGTGATCAGCGCTTCGAGGCCCAGCTCGTTCGCCGCTTCGCGCACGGGGCGGGCGAACTCGCGGTTGTAGCAACCGAGGCCGACGACCGTGAACGCCAGCTCATCTGCCGCGACGCGGGCTGCGGCGAGCGCATGCGTGCCGTCGCCAAAGATGAAGACGCGCTTGCCGGTCAGGTAGTTCGAATCCACCGAGCGCGACCACCAGGGCATGTTGCTTGCGAACGCCGAGAGATCCGGCACTTCGATACCGGCCAGGCCGCAGACTTCGGCGATGAAGTCATTCGTCGCGCCAACGCCGATTGGAATGGTCTTCGTATAGGGCTGGCCGAATTCCTTTTCGAGGAAACGGACGGCCACATCGGCGATTTCCGGATAGAGCGAGACGTTGAAGTCCGCGGCCGGAAGGCGTGTCAGGTCATGCGGCGTCGCGCCGAGCGGGGCGACGACATTCACATCAATGCCGAGCTGGAACAGCAGGCCCGTGATCTCGCGCACGTCGTCGCGGTGGCGGAAGCCCAGCGCCGTCGGGCCCAGCACGTTGCAGATGGGCCGTGTCAGACGATTCGGTGCGCGCTTCGGCTGCTCGGTCGCAAGGCCGCGCACGATGCGGTAGACTGTTTCCGACGCGCCCCAGTGTTCCGTCTTGGAATAGGACGGCAGCTCCAGTGCGATCACCGGGATCGGCAGGTCCAGCGCCTTGGTCAGGCCGCCCGGATCGTCCTGAATCAGCTCGGCCGTGCAGGACGCGCCGACGATCATCGCCTGCGGCTGGAAGCGCTCGTAGGCGCCCCGCGCCGCGCTCTTGAAGATCTCGGCGGTATCCGAGCCAAGGTCACGCGCCTCGAAGGTCGTGTAGGTCACAGGCGGGCGCTTGGCGCGCCGTTCGATCATCGTGAACAGAAGGTCCGCATACGTATCACCCTGCGGCGCATGCAGCACATAGTGCAGGCCTTCCATGGCGGTGGCGATACGCATCGCGCCGACATGCGGGGGGCCTTCATAAGTCCAGACGGTCAGTTGCATCAGACTGCGAGCCTCGTGCGCCGGTTAAGCGGGCGCGCAAACAGCTCAGCGAGATCGCCGCACTGTTCGTATCCCTGGATGGGGGTGAAGACGAGCTCGATCGACCATTTGGTCGTCAGGCCCTCCTGCTCAAGCGGATTGGCAAGGCCAAGCCCGCAAAGCGTGATATCGGGGCGCGCGTCGCGGCAGCGGTCGAGCTGCAGGTCAACGTCCTGGCCTTCGCTGATGCGCACATCGGCGGGCAGCAGCACCAACTCGTCCGCCATGTGGACAGCGTGCAGGTAAGGCGTGCCGACTTCTTTCAGCGTCATACCCAGCTCGCGCGACAGGAAGCGGGCGAGCGGAATTTCCAGCTGCGAATCGGGGAAGCAGAACAGCGACTTGCCGGCCAGCGTGTCATTGTAGCGGGCGAGCGCGCGGGTCGCGCGGGCGCGCGGCATCTCGGTGACGGCGTGGAAGCGCTCTGCCGAAACGCCGAACGCGTCGGCGGCGGCCTTCAGCCAGGAGGTCGTCCCTTCTGCGCCGAGCGGGAACAGCGCCGGCAGGTGGGTCGCGCCGCGCGCCTCGAGGGTGCGGGCGGTGTCGCGCAGCCAGGGCTGGGCGAGCAGGAATTTCGTGTTCGGACCCACGGGCACTGCCGTGCCCGCCTTGCGGCTCGGCAGGAAATGCACCGGGCCAATGCCAAGCGCCTCGAAGATGCGCTCGAACTGGTCCTC
The DNA here is from genome assembly GCA_038249555.1 of Caulobacterales bacterium. Classification (GTDB taxonomy): domain Bacteria; phylum Pseudomonadota; class Alphaproteobacteria; order Caulobacterales; family Hyphomonadaceae; genus Hyphomonas. The sequence goes on along the minus strand of JBBSDJ010000011.1, from coordinate 21,643 downwards.
GACCACATCTGCCAGCGCGCCGACGACCACCAGCCCGGCCTCGTCCGTTGCGGGCAGTTCCGGCACCATCGCGGTCAGGCAGGCGTCTTCGCCTTGCGTGAACGTCGTCTCGATGCCGCTGCCCGAGTAGTTGAGGATCCGCACCCGCGGCGCATAGGTCATCGACAGGCGCTCGGCGGCGCGGCCAAGGTCCAGCTTGATCACTTCCGACGGGCACGAGCCCACCAGGAAGAGCAACTTGATCTCCGGCCGGCGCTCCAGCAGGCGGGCAACCGTCTTGTTCAGCTCTTCATTGATGTCCGCCATGCCGGCGAGATCGCGTTCCTCGATGATGGCGGTGGCGAATCTCGGCTCGGCGAAGATCATCACGCCGGCGGCCGACTGCATGAGGTGTGCGCAGGTGCGCGAGCCGACGATCAGGAAGAACGCGTCCTGCATCTTGCGATGCAACCACATGATGGAGGTGAGCCCGCAGAACACCTCGCGCTGGCCGCGCTCCCGCAACACTACCCGTGCGGGTGGCGGCGCGGCGCAGTCGCTGAGAGCCTTTGCGGCGAGCGGGGGAATCAGTTGGGTCAAGCGGCAGCCCCTTGTGTGTGGGCCGTTTCAAGCCTGGCGAGACGCAGCTTCCAGATGAACTGGGCGGCGTTGATGACGTAGGCGGCGTAGCCGGCGAGCGCGACGGTGAGCTGGAGAACCGGCGAGCCGATCCCGCCCAGCAGCATCACGAGATAGAACGTGTGCAGAGCAATCACGACCATCGAGAACGCGTCTTCCCAGAAGAAGGCGTCGGCAAAAAGATACTTGCCGAAAACGTCCTTCTCCCAGATCGCGCCGGTCACCATGATTGCGTAAAGTACGAATGTTTTCAGGACGATAGAGGCGGTCGCGATGGCGAGCCCCTCGCCGGTCATCAGATAACGGATGACCAGGAAAACGCTTACGGCAAATACAAGAAACTGGAGCGGGGCGAGCACACCCTGGACGAGTGTCCAGGGGGAGGAGTCGCGGCGCGCGCGCTGCTCGGCTGTATACAGCGGCGCCCTCCTCCCTGCCTTGATGGGTTCGTAAAACATCGCCACGAAACGCGACACTCCCACTTCTCGTTCAGGCCCAACGATAGCGCCCGGGATGTTTATGTCAATCTTTGTTGACGACTATCTGGATTGACACTTTTCGCGCGATCCAGCGAGTTTTTTGTCGAAATACTCGGATTTGGATAGATCTGGTCAAAAACACATGCTACCAACACGAGTGAAATGGCGGAAGGCGTTAACAACTAAGGCGTTGTGAAGGCAGGCCGGCCACCTGAAGATACACGGCCCTGTGCGCTCCCGAGCACATCCGTCACATGGCTTACATCCGGGTGCGGATGATCGGGTCAGCGAGAAGTTCTGCCGGAACCCAAAGGGTACGGCACAGAGGAAGATCAACAAAGCCGGGCTTCGGGCACGCAGCTTATGCGTGTGCTCGGGACATGGCCAGGAGGAGGACGCGCATGGCACTCAACCAGGAGATGGGCCGCAAGCCCCGAGATGGTTCAGACCCCGATTTCGTCGTTCGGCCCATTCCCTTCCTGGTCGGCCTCTGGCGCCAGCTCGGCGCTGATACCGTACTGAAGCGCCCTGCCTCCGAAGAGCCCGAGCTCTTCGCGGCCCTGCAATCCGAGATCATTCCGCGCCTGGTGATCGCCAACCGGATGCCGGAAAGCCATCTCACACTGGTGCGCACGGCGCCGGGCCACGAGCACGCCACCTTCTCCCCGCCGGAACGCCATGCCTTCATCACGGCGCTGCTGTCGGATGACGGCGCGCTGGCCGGCGACATTGCCGATGCCTATCTCGCCCATGGGCGCGCCCCGGAAACCATCCTGATGGAACTGTTCGCCTGGTCCGCCCGCGAGCTGGGCGAACTGTGGAGCGATGACCAGGTCAGCTTCGTCGATGTCACCATCGGCCTCTGCCGCCTTCACGAGGCGCTGCACCGGATTTCCGAACAATCTGACGCGCAGGACAAGCCGGAAGCCGTTGAAGCCCCGAGCATCCTGATAGCCGTCGCGCCGGGCGAACAGCACGTCTTCGGCGTCCTGATGGCGGGCGAGCTTTTCCGCAAGCAGGGCTGGTCGGTGACGACCGAGACGAGCGGCGACGCCGCCACGATCACCGCGCTGATGGCCTCGCGCCGGTTCGATATGGCCGGCCTCTCCATTTCCCATGACGGCGCAACAGACGGCGTCACGCGACTCATCAAGGCGATGCGCAAGGCGTCAAAAAATCCCGCCATCAAGCTGGTGGTTGGCGGACAGATTTTCGAACAGTCGCCGCACATCGCGCACGAAATCGGTGCAGACGGCATTGCCGGACGCGGCCTGGACGCTCCGGAACTTGCAAGGAAAATGTTGGCAATGTGATTGCCGTACTGCTAGGGCCTCAACAGGTAGCTCGCAGTCTGTTTGGATCGATAATGGATGCTTCGTCACACTCGTCGCCCCCTAGATCCTCGTTCCGGGAAGCGGAGAAACATCTGTCGGGCCTTGATGCGCAGACAGTTGCCAGCCTCATCGAACAATCCTCGGATATCGCCGTCATCATCGAGAATGGCCTCGTAAAAGACGTTGCCATTGCCTCGGAAGACCTGCGCCGCAGCGGGTTTGCCAATGGCTGGATCGGCCGGCCCTGGATCGACACTGTCTCCTCCGACAGCCGCACGAAAATCGAAGCCCTGCTGAGCGCCGGCGACAATGCGGCGCCGGTTCGTCCGCGCCAGGTGAACCACCCGTCGGGCGGTGTGCGCGATGTCCCGGTCTCCTACCGGACGGTCAAGACACCCGCGCGCGGCCCCGTGATCGCGCTGGGCCGGGACCTGCGTGAAATCTCGGAACTCCAGCAGCGCCTCGTCAAGGCGCAGCAGGATATCGAGCGCGACTATGCGCGCCTGCGCAAGGCCGAAGGCCGCTACAAGATGATCTTCGAAGCAGTCGCCGATCCGATCCTGATCGTGACGGCCGAAGAGCTTCTGGTTGAAGCCGCCAACCGCGCTGCGGGAAAAGCACTCGGCATCGACGCCGACCGCCTGGCGCGCGCCGACTTCCCCGGCCTGTTCGCGCCGCGCGCCGCGCGCGTGGTGGAGCGCATGGCTGCCAAGGCGCTGGCGACCGGCAATTCGGCATCCGAAAAGACCGAGCTTGCGAACGGCAAGAAGGTGGACCTGACAGCGTCCGTATTCGGACAAGGCCTCGATGCCCGTCTCGTGATCAAGATCGGCGGCGCGGGAATCGGCGCGCACCAGAGTGATGGCGACCGCGCCCAGGTGCTGCGCGCGCTTGAAGAACTTCCCGATGCGTTCGTCGTCACCGATGAAGACCTGCGCATTCTCGCCGCGAATCGCGCTTTCCTCGAGATGGCGCACCTCAGCGAGGAGGAGCACGCAACAGGTGCGCGCCTGTCGCAATATCTCGGCCGTTCGACCACGGATCTCAACGTGCTGATCTCGACGCTAAAAACGAACGGCACGGCGCGCAATTTCGCAACCATCCTGCGCGACCGGTTCAATGCCGAAGAACAGGTCGAAGTCTCGGCCGTCTCCACCAGCATCGCACGGCCAGGCTTCTACGCCTTTTCGGTACGGATCGTTACACGCCGCTTCGCGACAGAGCCGCCGCCGGGCGAGGAATTGCCGCGCTCGGTCGACCACCTCACGAACCTCGTCGGCCGGATGCCGCTGAAGGACATCGTGCGCGATTCCACCACGCTGATCGAACGGCTCTGCGTCGAGGCCGCCCTCAAGCTGACCGACGACAACCGCGCCTCTGCCGCCGAAATCCTCGGCCTCAGCCGGCAGGGTCTGTATTCCAAGCTCAAGCGCTTCGGGATCGACGACAAGGCCTGATGCACCTGCCTTTCCGCGGGATATGATTCGCCTGAGGAGCGGCCGAAAATCAGAAGCCGGAAGCGTCAATCTGCGTTGACACTCCATGCTGTCAACATTAGCGTACAGCATGCTTCACACGCCGATCCCAGTGCAGTCCAACCAGCTTCCGAAGCTGGCTGCCGTGCTGGAACTTTTCAAGCCGGTCACCTGGTTTGCGGCGATGTGGGCCTTCATGTGCGGCGCCGTTTCGAGTGGCCAGCCCTTCTTCGGAAACATGCATCTGCTGCTCGGCGGCATGCTGCTGGCCGGACCGATGGTGTGCGCCTCCAGCCAGGCGGTGAACGACTGGTATGACCGGCATGTCGATGCGATCAACGAGCCGAACCGGCCGATTCCGTCGGGCCGGATTCCCGGCCGCTGGGGTCTCTATCTGGCGATCATCTGGTCGGGCCTTTCCTTGTTGCTCGGCCTTGCGCTCGGCGTCTGGGCATTTGCCGCGACGCTGGTGGCGGTGTTCTTTGCGTGGGCCTATAGCGCCCCGCCCCTCAGGCTGAAACTGAATGGCTGGTGGGGCAATGCGGCCGTCGGGATTTCATATGAAGGCATCTCCTGGTTTACCGGCGCTGCCGTCATGCTGGGCGCCTTTCCGCACCCGCTGATCATCTTCCTGGCGCTCGCCTACTCTGTCGGCGCGCACGGGATCATGACGCTCAACGACTTCAAGTCGATCGAAGGTGACCGGTTGATGGGCGTGCGCTCCCTGCCCGCGCAGCTCGGGCCGGACCGGGCGGCACTGGTCGCCTGCTTGATCATGGGCGTCTCGCAGGTCGCGGTGATCTTCATGCTCGCCTGGATCGGCAAACCGTTCCATGCGGTGGCGATCATCGGCCTGCTCTGCGCGCAGCTGCTGCTGATGAATGACCTGCTCAGCGATCCGCGTGGCAAGGCGATCTGGTACAGCGCGACCGGCGTCACATTGTTCGTACTCGGAATGCTTGTCAGCGCCTTTGCCGTCCAGCCCTGGTCGGTCGCCGGATGAACGCGGGCGCCTCCCCTTCGTTCGGCTGGCTCGGCATCATCCGCCTCGGCCTGGTGCAGACCTCGCTCGGCGCCATCGTCATCCTGATGACCTCTACGCTGAACCGCGTGATGGTCGTCGAGCTCGGCCTCGCCGCCGCGATTCCCGGACTGTTGGTCGGCTGGCACTATGCGGTGCAGATGTCGCGCCCCCGCTGGGGCTACGGCGCCGATGCCGGCGGTCGCCGCGCGCCGTGGATTCTGGGTGGCATGGCAGTGCTCGCGTTCGGCGCCATCAGCGCCGCCTTCGCGGCCTCCCTGATTCCCGCGAACTTCTGGGCCGGCTTCGGACTTTCCGTGCTGGCGTATGCCCTGATCGGCGCAGGCGTTGGCGCGGCGGGCACAAATCTTCTGGCCCTGCTGGCCATCCGGACCGAGCCGTCGCGCAAGGCCGCCGCGGCAGCGATTGTCTGGATCATGATGATCATGGGCTTCGTGCTGACCGCCGGCATCGGCGGCGGCTTCCTGAAACCTTTCAGCTTTGACCGGCTGATTCTCGTCACCTCGGTGGTCTCGGCGATTGCGCTGGTCGTCACCTTCCTGGCCTTGCGCGGACTCGAACCTGCATCGGCGCATCAGGCCGCTCCCGCGCCCTCCGCCAATGATGGCCAGGCTTTCCGCGCCGCGTTGCGCGAGACCTGGGACGATCCGCAGGCCCGCCGGTTCACGATCTTCGTGTTCGTCTCGATGCTCGCCTACAGCGCGCAGGACCTGATTCTCGAACCCTTCGCCGGTCTTGTGCATGGCTATGATGCCGGCAGTTCGACGCAGCTCGCCGGTGTGCAGAACATGGGCACGCTGGTCGGCATGATTCTCACCGCCGTGGCGGGCACCGTGATCGGAAAGTCCCGCGCCGGCTTCATGCGCACATGGACCGTGGGCGGGTGTGTTGCCTCGGCCGCGGCGTTGCTGGCGCTGGGACTGGGCACACAGGCGATGGGCACGGATTGGCCACTGGTGCCGAACGTGATTGCCCTCGGCGTCGCCAACGGCGCCTTTGCGGTCGCCGCCATCGGTTCGATGATGACCCTCGCCAGCGCCGGGCCGAAACAGCGCGAAGGCACCCGGATGGGCGTCTGGGGCGCCGCGCAGGCGGTGGCCTTCGGCCTTGGCGGCTTCATCGGCGCGGCCGCCGTGGATGTGGCGCGCGCCCTGATGGAGGCGCCTGCCCCCGCTTTTGCTCTCGTCTTTGCGGTTGAAGGCCTGATCTTCCTGGTCGCCGCCGCCCTTGCCCTTCGCGTTGGCCAGACCGGCGCAGATACTCTTCGACTGCCGGTATTGCCCAGCAGCGAATTCCTGACCGTACGATCCGGAGAAGCGACATGACCCCTCAGTCCACTGACGACATCTATGACTGCGTTATTGTCGGCGGCGGACCGGCCGGCGCCACGGCGGCGCATGACCTGGCAAAGACCGGGCACCGCGTGCTGCTGCTCGACAAGGCCGGGCGCATCAAGCCCTGCGGCGGGGCGATTCCGCCGCGCCTGATCCAGGATTTTGACATTCCCGAAAGCGTCATTGTGGCGCGCGCCCGGGCCGCGCGGATGATTGCCCCGTCCGGCCGGGTGGTGGACATGCCGGTTGAAGGCGGCGCGGTCGGCATGGTGGACCGCGAGCATTTCGACGAGTGGCTGCGCGCCCGCGCGGCGAAGGCCGGCTGCGAACGCCGCGCCGGTAGCTTCACAAGTATCGAGCGCGAATCGGATGGCCTGGCGAACATTGTCTACAAGCCGAAGGATGACAGCTCGGAGACGATCAAGATCCGTACCCGTACGGTGATCGGCGCGGACGGCGCCAAGTCCCGCGTGGCGGCCGAGGCGATTCCCGGCGGCGGCGAGACCAAGTGCGTGTTCGCCTACCACGAGATCATCAAGTCGCCGGAGCCGACCGAAGGTTTCGATCCGGCGCGCTGCGACATCTATTATCAGGGCCGCCTGTCGCCGGACTTCTATGCCTGGGTGTTCCCGCATGGCGAGACGACGAGCGTCGGCGTCGGCAGCGCCAACAAGGGCTTCTCGCTGCGCGATGCGATTCGCACGCTGCGCAAGGATATTGGGCTCGACGACGCTGAGCTCGTCCGCAAGGAAGGCGCGCCGATCCCGCTGAAGCCGCTGAAGCGCTGGGATAATGGACGTGATGTGATCCTTGCCGGTGATGCCGCCGGTGTGGTCGCTCCGGCCTCCGGCGAGGGCATCTACTACGCCATGCTGGGCGGGCGCGAGGCGGCGACCGCCATCCGTGAACTGATCGAAACGGGCGATGTGAAAGCTTTGGCCGCAACCCGCAAGCGCTACATGAAGGCGCATGGGCAGGTGTTCATGATCCTCGGGATCATGCAGCATTTCTGGTACCGCAGCGACAAGCGCCGCGAGGGCTTCGTCGCGATGTGCAATGACAAGGACGTGCAGCGCCTGACCTGGGACGCCTATCTCAACAAGCGCCTCGGCAAGCCGGATCACATGGCGCATCTCAGGATCTTCCTGAAGGATACCGCACACCTTCTCGGCCTCGCCCCTGCCCGGCCAAAACAGACGTGATTCTGCGGCGGCCGCTGCTGATCGCGGCGGGCGCCGCACTCGCTACCGCGATCGCAGGCGGGGCGATGACGCGCATCGATGCCTGGTACACCGGGCTCGAGAAATCCGCGCTCAATCCGCCGGACTGGGCCTTTGCACCTGGCTGGACGATCATCTTTGCATTGGCCGCGCTGGCGGCCACGATCGGCTGGCGGGACGCGAAAACGCAGCGGGACCGGTTCCTGCTGGTGATCTTCTTCTTCATCAATGCAGTGCTGAACATTGCCTGGAGCGCGGTGTTCTTCACGTTGCGACGGCCCGACTGGGCGCTGGCGGAAGTCGCGACCTTGTGGATCTCGGTCGCGGTGATTGCGGTGTTCCTCGCGCGCTTCTCGCGGGCGGCGAGCCTCCTGATGCTGCCCTATCTCGGCTGGGTGTCGTTTGCGGCCTGGCTCAATTACAAGGTCGTCGAGCTGAACGGCCCGTTCGGCTGATCCTGTTGCGGACGATCCCAGATGACACTTGAACCCTGGATGTTTGACCTCGTGCTGATCGGCGTGGCGGCGGAGTTTGCGCTGCTGGCCTTCCTGCTGGCGCGCAGCGGCCACCGGCCCTGGGCCTGGCCGTTGATGTGGTTCCTGATTTCCGGCGCGCTGCTGATGGCGGCGGTGCGCAGCGCGGTGGCCGAGGCGCCGGATATGGTCGTCGCCGGCGTGCTGCTCGTGAGCCTGCTTACGCATTTGGCGTGCCTGTGGGCCGCGTGGCGGTTGGTGCGGGCGCGGTAGGGCTGGGCACCCCTCGGCTTGGCTGTTGAGGTGTTTGAGGTTTGGAAATTTCTTCCGTGATCATATCCGGAGTATAACTCCGCGAGCGGAGGTGTGGCGGAAGGATTGAGGAAGTATTTTATAGCGGCTTGATCGGGTTCGGATTTATTTTCCGGGAGGCGCGTTTCTTGTAGGCGCAAGTGGTGTGCCTGGCCCCGCCTGAACTGTTTCAACGTGCTTCATGCCGTATACAGGCGATGTCGATCGTCTCTCAGATTTTCTCACTTATTCTCATTTGTTCTCACGCCGTGACGGTTCTCTATCGTTCCGTATCGCTGCCGGCGAAGGCCGCCTCCGAACAAAATAGACCGGACCCGGATGAACCGGGCCCGGTCTTTGAGGCTGGGAGGCACCAGCTCAGTTAGCCTGTGCAGCGGGCGGGCGGTTGTCCGCCTGCCCTTGTGCTGCCTCAGAAGCGGGCGAACCCGTTGTCAGCGCCCCAGAGGAACCAGTTGTCCACGACCGTGCCGGTCAGGAGGACACCGATACCACCGGTGATCGGGCAGAGGATGGCGAACCACCAGGCCCAGCGGTGGATGGATTCCATCGAGGCATTGAAGCCCATCGTCCAGCGCCAGAAGAGAGCGGCGCGTTCGGAGGCTGTTCCCCGGTCCGTGATCTGCTCGATCTCGCGTTCACCGCCATAACGGCCGACCGCAAGGATCGTCGCGCCATGCATGGCGAACAGGAGTGCCGACCCGTAGAGGAAGACGATCGAGAGCATGTGGAAGGGGTTGTAGAAGAAGTTGCCATAGACGAGCGAGAGATTGTTCGTCCAGTCGAGGTGGGTGAAGATGCCGAAGGGCACCGCCTCGTTCCAGCTGCCCATCATCACGGGACGGATGAGTCCCAGGACAAGGTAGAGCCAGATCGCCGCGGCAAATGCCCAGCAGACATGCGTGCCCATGCCGAGCGAGATGGCCCGGCGGTAGGAGCGCACCCACCAGAGGAGGATGGAGGCGGTCAGGAACATGCCGGCCATCAGCCACCAGCCGCCTTCGTTGAGCGGCATGAAAAGGCTCAGGCCATGTTCCGGCAGGGGGGCATCAAGCGACAGCCAGGGCAGCTGGCCGAAGAACTTGATGGGATCCCAGCCGACACTGGCCCACATGTTGAGCCCGATGATCTCGATGGCAATGAAGCCGCAGATCAGGGAAGCTACACCGGACCAGCCGAGATAGACGGGGCCGAGCTGGGCATCCCCGATCCGGCCGAGGAAGTGGCTTGTGGCGGTCAAGTTGTAGCGCGGTTCGGAGTTGGTCCCTTCTGTCACACCGTAATCGGTGTGGCCGCGGACCTGAACCTGGGTGAAGATATTCTGGTAATCAGCCATGGTTTGATCCTCCTACACGCGCCAGATGGCGAGGTTTTTCCAGCCATCCCACCAGTCGACCCACGAACCCTCATAGAGCGGGCCGGAGATGACGATGCAGATGGCACTCCAGATCCCGGCCGAGAGGGCGAGGAAGAGGCCGAGCCGGTGGATGCCGAGCGTGCCGACGGAATAGCCGATGAAATCACGGAAGAAGACGTTCTCGTGTTCCGGCGTCTTCACCGTCTTGCCGCGGCCGGGATTGACCGCTGACAGGACCAGGCCGCCGTGCATGGAGAGGGCGAGCGTCGTCGTGAAGAAGAACGTGATCGCGATCATGTGGGCGGGGTTGTAGTGGAAGTTGCCGTAGGAATAGCCCACGTTCGACACCCAATCGAGGTGGCTCATGATCCCGTACGGGAATCCGTGGCCCCAAGCGCCCATCAGGAACGGGCGGATGACAACGAGCGTGACATAGGCAAAGACCGCAACACCGAAGGCGATGGGCACGTGAAGGCCCATACCGAGCTTGCGGGAAATCTCGACTTCCCGGAGGGCCCAGGAGCCGAAGGCACCGATCGCGCAGATGGTCACCAGCTGCCAGATGCCACCATCGGCCATCGGGGCGAGCTGCAAACCATATTCGAGCGGGGGCGGATCAATACTGATCAGCCAGGGATTCCAAGTGCCTTCCATCGAAGCGCCCAGCAAGATGAGCGCCGTGCCGAGGAAGGCGAAGAACAGCGCCGTTACGCCGAAGAAGCCGACATAGAACGGGCCGATCCAGAAATCGAACATGTCACCGCCGACAAGCGTGCCACCTCGAATCCGGTATTTTCTTTCAAAGTTGAGTAGCGCCATCGCCGGGGCTCCTTCGTTTGGCGCGCGTCCGGGACATCCGGTATCTGCGCGCCGCTAAATTCCTTCATGCGTGAGACAGGTGGCGGACGGGCTCTGCCCATCCGCCATCCGCCGTTGGTTCAGGCAGTCTGGACCGTATCAACCGTCAGCTCCGCAACAGCGGCCGGCGTGGTGCCGAGCCAGTTGTAGCGGGGTGAGCTGAGCAGGATGAAATGGATCAGAATTGCCAGCACGAACAGGAAAGCCGCCATGGCTACCAGGACGCGCCGGGGATCGAAAAGAAGCCAAATTCTCCACATAGGTCAGTCTCCTTATGCTTTGAAGCTTACGAGCGCGCTCGCGAGCCTCAGTGTGTCTTCAACCATCGCGTAGCCGTTCGGGCCTGGTATCCAGGGCCGCCACGACCAGACGAGGAAGTGGGCGCCAACTGCGATCAACGTGAAGATGATGAAGCTCAGCATAAAGAGTTTGTGGAACGCTTGAGCTTCGGACGCTGATAATCCTGTCAGCGACCCAGTCCTTTCATTTGCATTATCGGCCATTTAGTTTTCTCCGTTCGGGCCTAAGTCTGCGACCGCACCAGCGCCCTGCTGCGGCCCAATTGGCATCCGGGTCTCCCCCTCCACCAAAAGCTTGTATGTTCGTACACAGACGAGGGGCAGGCCCTACCTGTGTACGAAAAACCATGGGACGACGCTTTGCGTCCGGTCTGCCGCCTCGGCAAAAGCGGACGGGCGGACCCGCGCTTTCGAACCGGAGCGCGGCAGGAGCCGACCCAGCATCGCAACAACCAGGAAAACCGGATAGATCAGCGCCTCGTAGGCGATCATCGACTGGCGGTCGCGGTCGCGGGTATCTGCGGATGAATTCATCTTCACGAGTGCCATGGTCTTCCTCCTGTTTACTTCGTTTCCCGTGCGCCCCTTCCCCCGAGGGTTCAGGCCGCGCGGCTTCCTTCGATTTCGGTCTGGCTGCGCCGGACCATGTCCTGTGTCACCCGTCCTGTGCCTTCCCGGCTGGCAAGGGCTTCCGCGTGGTCGCGAAGCCGCTTGGCCGCAGAGATCCGTGTCAGGACGGAATGTCTTGAAATGTAGGTTTCGAGCGCGTCGTTCGCGGCTTCGTCCCAGGTGACCTGAACCGCGCTGCGGGCGGGCGTGGCTTCGGCCTTGTCCATCGTCGCGGCGAGCGGGAGAATATGGAACAGCGCATCGAACAGCGCGTTGCAGTATTCCTGCACGACGTAGGTGGCGCCGGAATAGCCCATGAAAGGCGTGCCGGTATGGCGGCGGATGATGGCGCCCGGGAAGGACGCCGGAATCCAGACCGAGCGGGCGCCGGTTTCCTGCATGTACATGCGCTCGTTGAAGCTGCCGAACAGCACGAAGGGCGCATTCGTCTTGATCATCTCGCGTACGGCGTCGTTGTCGGTTTTCTTGCCGGCGACGCGGGTGACGGCGAAATTGCACGGGATGCCGAGATCGTTCTCGAGGAAATTGCGCAGGCCGCGGGCATGGGTTTCGTTGGCGACGATGCCGAAGCTGGCCGTGGCGAAAAAGTCCTGTGTGACCGAGCGCCAGAGATCCCAGAGGGGTTTCAGCGTCGAGTGTTTCTCGGCCTCGATGAAGGGCTCGGGGTCGAGGCCCGTCAGCTCGCCAAGGGCGCGCAGGAACTTGGTGGTCGAATGCAGGCCGATGGGGGCCTGGAGATAGGGCTGGCCGAGGGCTTCGCAGAGGTTGCGGCCGTATTCGCGGTACATGCAGACGTTGACGTCGGCATCGATCAGCCTGCGGACATCTGCCAGGTGGCTGCCGAGCGGGAAGGCGAGATTGATCTCGGCGCCGATGCCTTCGATGAGGCGGCGGATTTCGGCGAGATCGGACGGGCCGTTGAACATGCCGTAGGCCGGGCCGATGATGTTGACCTTGGGCTTGGCGCCTTCGACCTTCTTCGCCGGTTTCGGATTGCGGCCCTTGGTCTGCCCATATTCCGTCCAGAGCCAGAGCATGGCGCGGTCCGCCGTTTGCCACTGGTCTTCGTCGATCGTGCGCGGGAGGAAACGCTGGATGTTCGAGCCTTCCGGCGTGACGCCGCCGCCGATCATCTCGGCGATGGAACCGGTCACGACGACGGCGGGAAGTTCAGGATCGAGCACGGCGCGGGCGCGTTTCATCGCGGCCTCGGTGCCATGCTGGCCGAGTTCTTCTTCGCCGAGGCCGGTGACCACGATGGGCAGCTCATGCGGGGGCAGAGCGTCCGTGTAATGAAGAACCGAGGTGACGGGAAGATTCTCGCAGCCGACGGGGCCGTCGATGACGACCTGCAGGCCCTTGATGGCGGTGAAGACGTAGACGGCGCCCCAATAGCCGCCTGCGCGGTCATGATCCTGGATCAGCATCCTGTGGGTGCCTCCAGGTTGGCGGCGGCCTTGGCCTTGGCGGCGAGCTTGCGGCGCTGGTGTTCGCGGAATTCCTTCTGGATGACCGGCTGGCCTTCCCATACACCGGCGGTATCACCCGAACCGACGCCTTCGAAGAAACCCTTCATCACGTCGAACCGGTCCTTGCCGGCGATGGCGGCATTGATCACATCGGCGAGGGAGCCGGCGCCGGCAGGGCCCATAAGGGGGCGCGCGGAGATCAGGTTGGTGAAATAGAGGCCGGGGATGGCGCGTTCCTTCGCGGCCTGGACGACCGGTGTGGTGCCGATGGCGAGGTCCGGTGCGAACTCGCGCATCGCGGCGATGTCCTGCTCCAGCGAGGCGCGGAACTGGACATGGACGCCCTTGGATTCGAGCCATTCGCGGTCGGGATCCGACCAGCGGGTGCGCGGCAGGGCGGTGCCGACATAGCGCAGGTCTGCGCCGCTTTCGACCAGCAGGCGGGCGACGAGCAGCTCCGAGCCTTCATAGCCGGACAGCGTGATCCGTCCACGGATGGGCTTGGAGGCGAGCGCGCCGGCGATGGCGCCGCCGAACATGTTGCGGGCGGCATCGATCTTCGAGGCGGGAACGTTGGCGGCGTCGCCGATGGCTTTCAGCCAGGCGTCGGTGCCATCAAGGCCGACCGGGGCGGAGCCGACAATCGGGCGGCCGGCGGCTTCGAACTCGCGGATCGAGGCGGTGTAGAACGGGTGGACGGCGGCGACGACGGCGCCATCGAGCGCGGTGTAGAGTTCGCGCCACTCGCGGGTCGGCACGACAGCGCCGGCGGCGAGGCCGAGCGGTTCCAGCATGCGGCCGATGATGACGGGATCGGCGGGGAACATCTCGCCGAGCAGCGTGACTTTCGGCAGCTGGGCCGTGTCGTTGGCAGCGCGCTGGACGGGGCCGGAGAGCGCTTCCTTGCGGGCATAGGCGAGCATGGCGCCGGCGAGCACGTCTTTCGCCTCGGCATGCGTCGGGATGCCGAAACCTGGGACGTCGATGCCGATGATGCGGACGCCGTTGATCTCGTCCGGCAGCAGGCGGAGCGGGACGCCGGAGGCAGTGGGCACGCAGAGATTGGTGATGACGATGGTGTCGTAGAGGGCGGGATCGGCGGTTTTCTCGACCGCTTCCTTGATGTCTTCAAACAGCTTGCCGGTGACGAGCGTCTCGGAATTGAACGGTACGTAGCCGACCGAGCGCTTGGCGCCGTAGAAGTGGGACGTGAAGGTCAGCCCATAGACGCAGCAGGCCGAGCCCGAGAGGATGGTGGCGGTGCGGCGCATGCGCAGGCCGACGCGGAGCGAGCCGAAGGCGGGGCACATGCTTTGCGGCTGGTCGTGCGGGCCTTGCGGATAATCCTTCGCATACTGATCAAGCACGTCACTCTTGCCCGCGGCTTTCGCGGCTTTCAGCATCTCTTCCTTGCCGCCATGGCAGCCGGAAGCCTCGGCCACGGGCGCTTCGGCGGCTTTGCGTTGCGTCATCGGCAACACGACCGGTGTGGCCGGGCGTTCGCGATGCTCAAGGAGGGTGCGCTTGGAAGCCATCGTGGATCAGATCGCCTCGTACACGACTTCAAGGGTGCGCTTCTCGGCCTCGGCGATGCCGCACATGTCGGCGACGGTGGCGGGCTCGAGGACGATGTCGCCGCCGGTATCCTTCGACGAGAAGAGACCGAGGAGACCGTCCGACGTCAGAGGATTCGGGCGGTTGGGTACCGAGCCGTGGATGTTGGCGGCGAGCTCCGAGAAGAGCGCGCCCCATTCGGAGGCTTCGGTGCCGACGATCTGGTAGTTGGCCGACTTGCGTCGGATGTCGTCGTTGGCCGGAATGGTGGCGAGGACCGGGATGCCGACGGCGTTGGCGAACGCGGCGGCTTCGCCGGTGCCGTCATCGCGGTTGATGACCATGCCGGCAACGCCGACATTGCCGCCCATCTTGCGGAAGTATTCGACCGCCGAGCAGACGTTGTTCGCCACGTAGAGCGATTGCAGGTCGTTCGAGCCGACGACGATGACCTTCTGGCACATGTCGCGGGCGATCGGCAGGCCGAAGCCGCCGCAGACCACGTCGCCCAGGAAGTCGAGCAGCACATAGTCGAAATCCCACTCGTGGAAGCCGAGTTTCTCGAGCAGTTCGAAACCGTGGATGATGCCGCGTCCGCCGCAGCCGCGGCCGACTTCCGGGCCGCCGAGTTCCATGGCGAAGACGCCGTAGCGTTTGAAGCAGACGTCGCCGATGGCGACTTCCTCGCCGGCGAGCTTCTTCTTGGACGAGGTCTCGATGATCGTCGGGCAGGCCTTGCCGCCGAAGAGGAGCGAGGTCGTGTCGGATTTCGGATCGCAGCCGATCAGCAGGACCTTCTTGCCCTGCTCCGCCATCATGCAGGAGAGGTTGGCGAGCGTGAAGCTCTTGCCGATGCCGCCCTTGCCGTAGATGGCGATGATCTGGGTATCTTTCTTGACCGGGCCGGTGGCCACCGGATCGGGCTCGACCGCAGCTTCGTCGCGCAGGGCGCTCGTATAGTCTTCGTTGCCTTGGCGGCTTGTCAGGCGGAGTTCGTCAGACATCAGAGGATTCCCAATCAATGATCATCTTGAGACAGGCCGGATCGCTGAAGGCCTGGGCGTAAGCGCCGGCGGCCTGGGCAGCCGGCGAAGTGTGCGTGATGAGGCCCGAGAGCGGCAGGCGGCCGGACTGGACGAGGGCGGCGACGGCGGTGAGGTCCGACGGGCGCCATTCGGCGGCGACGCGCAGGCGCATTTCCTTGCGGAACGCCAGCGGGAAGCTGAAGGACGGGCGCACCGAATAGAAACCGGCGAGGCAGATTTCAGCCGAGTGCGCAGCGTGCGGCAGCACCTTGTCGATGATGTTCGCGTCGCCGCTCATGTCGCAGATCGAGGTGTAGTCGCGGCGCGTGTCGTCTTCCGGCGCGATGACCGGATAGTCGGCCGTGCTGCGGCGGGCGGGGTTCAGTTCCCAGACGACCGGATTGCCGCCGAGGGCGATGACGATGCGGGCGGTGAGGCGGCCGAGGACGCCGTAGCCGATGATGAGATCCGGCAGCGCGCCGCCGATGATGGCGTGGTGGGCGGTGGCGGCGAGCGCCAGCAGCACCCCTTCCCGGGGCTCTGAAAAGTCGATCCGGTGGGCCTTGTCTGCGGCGACCACGAGGCGCGAAGCGGAGGCGCCGAACAGGCCGTGGGCCCCTTCGAAGCAGCGTGCGCCGGGGACAAAAACGAGTTCGCCGACGCGGTGCGGCGCGGCGTGTGACTGGATGATGCGGCCGACCGCTTCATAGCCGGGCACGAGCGGATAGCCCATGCCGGGGAAGGACGGCATCTCGCCGGACCACATCAGACGCTCGGTACCGGTGCTGATACCGGACCAGAGGACATCTACGACGACATCGTCCGCCTGCGGAGCAGTCAGGGCGAGCGAGCCGACGGTGGCGGAGCGGGCGCCGTCAAACAGGACGGCGGAGGCGCGCAGTTCGAGTTCCTCTCGCGCAGGAGCGCGATGGGCCCTTTTGGGCAGGCCGGGGTGTGCCCCCTGCGACTCGATGACGCCCGTTTTCATACATGTCACCTTAGTTTGACAGTTGTATGTGTCAATGTGGATTTACGATAAATGCCCGAAATACGGGCATTCGCCCGAATCGTCAGCTCGCGATGATTGCACTCACGAGCAGGGGCTGTGCGGTCTTCAGCTGGCGGATGTGCCGGAATCCCGCGTCCTGCAGCAGTTTCTGCAGGTCCGCCGGCCTTCGGGGCACGCCTCGCCCCATCGCCCAGAGGTAAAAGCCGAAATACCCGTCGGCCATCGCTTCAGCGCCCGGAATGCCCGCCATCGGCTCCGCGATCAGCAGTTTTCCGCCCGGCGCGAGGGCTTTGCGGGCCGAGGCAAGCAGCTGGCGGACGGGGCCGTCATCATGGTCATGGACCACGCGGACAAGGGTGATCAGGTCGGCGCCCTGCGGCAGGGGATCGTTCAGCATGTCGCGCGGTTCGATCCGGAAACGCGGCCAGAGCGGCGTGGCGGACAGCTTCACTTCGGCGAGTTTCGCCACCGGTGGCAGGTCGACCAGTACGAGGTTCAGGTTGTCATGCGCGGTGCCGACGGCAGTGAGAAAGGCGCCGAGGCCGCCGCCGACGTCCATCACGGTGAGGTGGCGGCGGAAGTCATAGGCGGCGAGGACGTTCTGCGCGATCAGCGCCTGGGTCTCGGCCATCAGGGCCGAATAGGCGGCAGCGTCCGTGTCGCTGGCAGAGGCGGTGTAGGCCCAGAAGCGCGACAGCTCGGTCTCCGGCGTGCGGGCGCGCAACAGCGCGAGCGGATCGGCGATGTCGCGGTAGAAGGCCTTGTGGTGTCGGATCATCGCGAAGACGGCGGGGTTGCCGAGCAGCGCCGCGCCCGCTTCGCCGAGGGAGAAGCGGCCATCGGCGCGCACCCGGAGCAGGTCCAGCGCCGCGGCGGCGCGCAGCAGGCGCAGGGCGCCGTCTTCCGGCAGGCCGGACCGGGCGGCGAAGTCTGCCGCGGTGACGGGCGCTGTGCGCACCGCTTCGAGCAGGCCGCTTTCGACCGTGGCCGAGAGGACCTGCGAATAGACAAAGCCCGCGACGAGATCGAACGTGGCTTTGGTTTTCTGGCGGGCGACGCCGCGCGTGAACGGGTTGCGGACAGCCCAGGACTGGAAATCCTGATTTGCAATCAAGCGGTTACGCCAGTCGGCGAACCGGTCGGCGAGGCTCATGGCAGCGCCCTCCCCGGCCCGGGCATGTGTGCGTCAGGCCACGTTGCGCAGCAGGCTTTGCGGCATCAGGCGTGCGGCCTGGCCATGCACGATCTCGCGCAGCATCGGGGCGCCGGCACAGTCCGGAATGGAATCCGAGGCGTCCGCGATGAGGCCCTTGAGGCGCGCGATCGCGCCGGCAACGCCGAAATTCTGGACCGCGTTCGGGCGCAGGTGCGAGGCATCCTGACCGGCCGGTTTGCCGAGTTCTTCCTCGTCCAGCAGCACATCGCGCAGGTCATCGGCGACCTGATAGGCCTCGCCGAGGCGTTCGCCGAGCGCGCGCCAGGGCGCGGGATCGAGGCCCGCTGCCGCGGCGCCGGACATCGAGGCGGCGACAAACAACGCGCCGGTTTTCGCCTGATGGTAGGCGCTGAGATCGATCACGGGTTCGCTTTCCCAGGCCTGGCCGGCCACGATACCGCGCGGTGTGCCGACGGCGTTGATCAGGATCGACATCAGCGGAGCGAGGGCTTCAGGCGAGGCGCGGCACTCGCGCAGCAGCGTGTCAAAGGCCATGACGATCAGTGCGTCGCCCGCGAGGACGGCGATGGCTTCGCCGTAAGCGGCATGCACCGACGGCTTGCCCCGGCGGATCGCGGCGCCGTCAAAGGCAGGCAGATCGTCATGGACAAGCGAGGCGCAATGCATCAGTTCGAGGGCTGCGCCGGCGCCGGAGGCCGCTTCGATGCCCCGGCCCTCGCCGCAGGCCGCGGTGACCGCGACGCAGAGCTTCGGCCGGACCCGGGCGCCGCCCGGAAATACGGAATGGCGGATGGCCCGGCCCAACATTGGGGGGGCACCGGGTCCCTCAGCGCTCGCAACGGAGCGCTCGAGTACGCGTTCGATCAAAGTGTCTACGTCCATGCGTCCTCCGTTGTGTCATCTTATGTTGTCATTCTTGACTGTCAAACTGAATTGACGTTTTCTGGTTTCAAGAGGGATTGCGGATGGCCAATGCGAAATTAGCGCCCGCGCCGCTGCCTCGCCTGTTTGACACAGCGACGCCGCCCGGCGGCTATACTTGGTGGTATGCCGACGGCCTGAGCAAGGATGGTGATTTCGGTTTCACCGTGATCGCCTTCGTTGGCAGCGTGTTTTCGCCCTATTATGCCTGGTCCGGCCGGGGCGACCCCTACAATCACTGCGCAGTGAACGTCGCGCTATATGGCCGGAGCCGCAGCCGCTGGACGATGACCGAGCGCGGGCGCGGTGATCTGCAGGCGGACGATTCCAGCCTGCGGATCGGGCCGAGTTCGCTGCATTGGGACGGGACAAGGCTGACCATCGACATCGCGGAACATGGCATGCCGGTGCCGCTGCCCGTGCGAGGGCAGATCCGGATCACGCCGCGCGCGCTGAATACGCAGGTGTTCCAGCTGGACACGGCCGGCGCCCATTCCTGGCAACCGGTTGCGCCGTCGGCGGATGTCGAGTTGGACTTCAGCGCGCCGGGTCTTCGCTGGCGGGGCGACGCCTACTTCGACACCAATCGCGGCCAGTCGCCGATCGAGGAGGCGTTCAGCTACTGGGACTGGTCGCGCGTGCAGGCTGCCGACGGGCGCACGGCGATCCTCTACAATACGGTGGAGCGCAGCGGGACCGAGCGCGGCCTCGCCCTGATGTTTGCGCCGGATGGCAGCTGGCAGACATTCGATCCGCCGCCCAAGGCGACCTTGGCCCCGACGCCGATTTTCCGGATCAAGCGCACGACGCGGGCGGGCAACGGGATGTTCGTCCGCCTCGGGCGCACGCTTGAGGACTCGCCCTTCTACAGCCGTTCGATCATCGAGAGCGACCTGCTCGGCCCGCGCGCGGCGGGTATGCATGAGAGTTTTGACGGCGACCGGCTGGCGATGGGTCTGGTCAAGCTGATGCTGCCTTTCCGCATGCCGCGGCGGCCCCTCAACAAATAAGCGTCAGGCCTTCTGGTCCGCGGCGATTGCAGCGGCGGCCTCTTCGGCCTCGCGTTTCTTGATGTCGCGGTCTGTGCTCCAGAGTTCCCAGAAGCCCCAGGCGAGGGCCGAGCCGCTGAAGATCACGAGTTCGAGCAGGAAGAGGCTGTGCATGGGGTCAACCCTGTCCGGGATAGAGATCGCGTTGTTCCAGTCTCAGAAACAGGTCGATCGCCCAGGGCGCCGAGCCTGCCTTTGGCGCGTCCACCAAAACCGGCGGCGGCGCGGGCGCGGCCTCCACGGCGTCGATGAGGAACTGGCATTCGGGCGCGGGCGGCGCTTCAAGGTTTGCGGCGCCGGGGCGTCCCGGAATGAAGGAGCCGGCGGCGAGCGCGATCTTGCGGCGCTTCGAGACGACGGCGCGCTGGGCGATGCTGTCATGCCCGGCGCGGGCAATCTCGGCGCCGATCTCGGCATAGATCGCAGCGGCGGCGCGGATGGCGGGGCGGCAGGCCTCGGGCAGAAGGGCAATGCCGCTGATACCGGAGGCGTAAAGCGGGCGGGCGGCGTCCAGCATCCGCTCGGTGAGGAGGCGCACGCGGTCATCGGCTTCGCTCAGCGCGGCGAGACCTTCGGATGTAAGCCCGGCGTCGCGCAGCCATTCGGTGGGCAGGTAGCAGCGTCCGGCCCGCGCATCCTCGCCGATATCACGCGCGATATTGGTGAGCTGCATCGCGAGGCCGAGATCGCAGGCGCGGGCGAGCGCCACCGGGCTGCGCACACCCATCACCAGCGTCATCATCACGCCGACGGTGGCGGCGACGCGCGCGGCATAGGATTTCACGTCTTCCAGCGTCTCGAACCGGCTGCCCTGCGCATCCCATTCGAAGCCTTCGACCAGCGCGGCAGGGACAGCGAACGGAATGCCGTAGGCCTTCAGCACCCAGGCGAAGGCACGGTCCACACTTGCGGGATCCGGCTCGCCCGCATCGGCGAGACGGAGGCGGCGGCGGACATCCTGCAGCGCGGCTTCGGGATGGGCGCCTTCGTCCACGGCGTCATCGGACACGCGGCAGAAGGCATAGAGGGCGTAGGCGGCGGCGCGCACATCGCGCGGCAGCAGCAGGGAAGCGGCGTGGAAACTCTTGGAGCCATCCCGGATGATGCGCCCGCAGGCAGCCAGATCCGAAGCCAGTTCAGCCGCGTTGTCGGTGCCTGAGACCCGCATCCAGAATTTCTCTTTCCGGCGGCACACAAAACGCCGTCCACAATCAAGTCTAGCGCCAGTCGAACTGAATCCAAGCCATATGGCCAGCCCGAAAGAATTCGGGCACACTATATTTTACACTTACTTGTGTCATCCCTGCTGGACGGCACACTGCGGACGCAAGAGATGCCCAAGACGGTACTTCTCACACTTGGGCGATTGCCAAAGGCCCTCGAACTCGCCCGCGCCTTGCACCACGCGGGTGCCCGCGTGATCGTGGCAGAACCTTTCGGATTGCATGTTTGCCGGGCCTCCCGCTCGGTGGCCAAATCGATCCGGGTGCCAGCGCCCAATGCTGATCCGGCGGCCTACCTTGATGCCCTGGAGGCGATCGTCCGGCAGGAAGACATCGATATAGTTGTCCCGGTTTCGGAAGAGGCCCTGCATGCCGCAAGCCTTGCCGGGCGTCTTCCGGCGCGATCCCGGCTCTATTGTCCGCCGCAGCAGAAGTTGGCACGCCTGCACGACAAGCTCGCTTTCAACCGCGCCGCAGACCTGATCGGCCTGACAGTTCCGGAAACCCATGAAGGCCATACTCAGGCCGCGCTCACGCTCGCAGCGTCGCAGGACTACATCGTAAAGCCTGCGCATGGTTGCTCCGGCATCGGCGTGTCCTTGCGGCGCAAGGGTGACCCGCTGACCCCGGCGGACCGCCAGCCGGGAATGCTTGTGCAGGCACGATTGCCGGGCAGGCATGTCAGCTCGTTCAGCGTAGCCCGTGACGGAGAAGTCCTGGCAACCGCGCTCTACCAGGGCCGGATTTATTCGGGAACCGTATCGGTCTCGTTCGAGCGCGTCGATGAT
>JBBSDJ010000010.1:0-36891 GCA_038249555.1 Caulobacterales bacterium | reverse complement strand
GCTTTTGTAGCAGGCGCCCCCGAGTCGCAAGTCACGTAAAACCGGATTCACCCAGGAATCACGATCACTGAGGCATTCCGGCCATAATCTGCCTCGCCGCGCAGGTTCCGGCGGCGATTGGAGAAATAGATCTCCTCCATCTCGCAGGTATCGTGGCCAAGATTGCCCACTTCGCCGAGCCCTGCGCCGGTCAGCTGGCGGGCGCAGAAGCCCGGCAGGTCGAAATGCAGCCGGTCACCCTTGCCGGCGATGAACAGGTCTGCGCTGGCGGGATGCGCCGCGAGGAAGGCGTCCCGGAACTCCGGCCCCACTTCATAGCTCGCCTGCTGGATGGTCGGGCCGATGGCGGCCCGGATACGGCTCCGGTCGGCCCCCAGCGTCTCCATGGCCTCTACCGTGCGCAGCAGCACGCCCGCCAGCGCGCCCTTCCAGCCGGCATGCGCCGCGCCTATGATGCCCTTGTCTGGGTCCGCAAAGAGGACCGGGGTGCAATCCGCCGAGAGGACGCAGAGCCCAAGTTCCGGACGGTCGGTAACCATGGCGTCGGCCTTGGGCCGCTCGGTCCAGGGCCCGGTCACGCGCACGACGTCCGGCGAATGCACCTGGTAGCAGGACAAGAGCCAGCGCGCGCCGATGGCGCCGGAAATCCGCGCCCGGTTTTCGGCAATATGCCGGGGATTGTCGGCGGAGCCTTCTCCCACATTCAGGCTGTCATAATCGCCTGAGGACGCGCCCCCCCGGCGCCCGAAGAAACCATGGGTAAGCCCTGAAACACCGGTCAGGGCGGGGGCGATGGTGAAGGGCGGATGCATCACTTTCCGTGCTGGCCGTGCCGGGCGCGCCCGTCAAGCCTGCCGGGCGGGTTGATCCTGCTTCTCATCCTCCAGCGGCGGGATTTCGGCATAGGTCTGCGGCCCGCTCGGCCGGTTTCCCGCGAGCACTTCGGCGTCGGCCTGGATGCCTTTGAGCTGCGCCTTGATCAGGTCCGGCACGGTCTGCAGCTCGCCCCAAGCGAAGCCGAGATCCCAGACGCCGTAAGCCAGGGTATAGCCGCGCACGGCCACTCCGATGGCCAGGCGCAGGCTCGTCTCCGCCACCCGGCGCAGCGCGTAGAAGGTGAATTTTGGCCAAGCCGGCATGCCGTAGCGAAGCTGCAGGTAGAACTGGCCCTTGCCCCAGTTCTTGGCCTGATTCCAGCGGTCCCGGGCCTTGTGCCGCAGCCGGTAATGCACCAGCGCCTCCGGCACGAAGGTCAGCTGCATGCCCGCCAGCTGCACCCGCCAGCTATAGTCCACATCCCAAGGCGGACCGATCCAGTCCGTCGGATCCCCCACACGTTCGTAGCATTGGCGCGTCATGCCGATCGCATTGCACACGGCAAAGGGCAGGTACAAAGGCGCGGCGTGAGACGGCAGGCCTTCCGTACGGGATTGTTTCCCCTTGTCCTTGCCCCAGGTCAGGCTCGGCGGATTGAGTTTCTCATATTCCAGCGCCGGCACGGCAAATTGGGTGGTTTCCAGCGCCCGGACCATCTCTTCCAGCCAGCGCGCATCCAGCTCGTCATCGGATTCGCAGACGAGGATCAGGCCGCCGCGCGCGGCCCGGAAGCCCACCGTATAGGAATGCCCGACATTGCCGCGAGGCCCCCGGCCCGAATAGGCCTGCAAAACCCTCAGGGTCTGCAACCTGCTGCGGTAGCTTTCCGCGATTTCAACCGAATTGTCGGTAGATCCATTGTTGACGAAAATGAGTTCCCACTCGCCTGCGTACGTTTGCCTTACCAGCGAATCCAATATCACGCCGAGCGTCGATGCCCCGTTATAACAGGGTAGCACGACACTGACGAACATGACTGTCCCCACGGGCCCAGCATAAGCTTTCCGGCCGTTACAAGCAGTAATTTACGTCTGGATCAGGCAGGCCGCAATCGGCCCAAACAAATAAATACCAGTCTCCGGCGGGCCGCCGTTAGCCATCCTGCCGCATCGGCATGGTCAAATCATCCGGCCTCTGCTACGTGCGCGGAAAATCCACCCGTTCTCCTCCCGAACGCCGCCCGCCGGAAAGCCCGCTCTATGACCACGCCGATCGAAAAGATGCGCAACATTGCCATCATCGCCCACGTTGACCACGGCAAGACCACGCTGGTGGACGAGCTTCTCAAACAGTCGGGCACCTTCCGCCAGAACGAGAAAACCGCCGAGCGGATGATGGATTCCAACGATCTCGAACGCGAGCGCGGCATCACCATCCTCGCCAAGACCACCTCGGTCGAATGGAACGGCTACCGCATCAACATCGTGGACACCCCCGGCCACGCCGACTTCGGCGGCGAGGTGGAGCGTATCCTCGACATGGTGGACGGCGCCATCGTGCTGGTGGACAGCTCCGAAGGCCCCATGCCGCAGACCAAGTTCGTGGTCTCCAAGGCGCTGAAGGTCGGCCTGAAGCCGATCGTCGCCGTCAACAAGATCGACAAGCCGGAGCGCCGCCCGGACGAAGTGGTCAACGAGTGTTTCGACCTTTTCGCCAACCTCGACGCCACCGACGAGCAGCTCGATTTCCCGATCCTCTACGGCTCGGCCAAGAATGGCTGGATGTCGAAACAATACGAAACCCCGGCTCCCAACATGGACGAACTGTTCCAGATGGTCGTCGATCACGTGCCGGTCCCGCGGGTTGAAGAAGGCGCTTTTCGCTTCCTCGCCACCACGATTTCCGCTGACCCCTTCCTCGGCCGCATCCTGACGGGCCGCATCCTGTCCGGCACCGTCAAGCCGAACCAGTCGATCAAGGTCCTCTCGCGGGACGGCCAGCTCGTGGAGCAGGGACGAGTCTCGAAAGTCCTCGCCTTCCGCGGCCTCGAGCGCGTGCCGGTCGATGAAGGCGTGGCGGGCGACATCGTCTCCCTCGCCGGCATGACCAAGGCGAACGTCGCCGACACCTTCTGCGACCCGTCGGTCACCGTGCCGCTCGAAGCGCGCCCGATCGACCCGCCAACGATCTCGATGACCTTCCGCGTCAACGACTCGCCGCTCGCCGGCACCGAAGGCACGAAAGTCACGAGCCGGATGATCTGGGCCCGCCTCGAGAAAGAGGCCGAAGGCAACGTCGCGCTGAAAGTCGAGCGCGCCACCGATGCCGAGGCCTTCACCGTCTCCGGCCGCGGCGAACTCCAGCTCGCCGTGCTGATCGAAACCATGCGCCGCGAAGGCTACGAACTCGGCGTCGCGCGCCCGCAGGTCGTCATGCAGACCAGCCCGACCGGCGAAAAGCTCGAGCCGATCGAGGAAGTCACCATCGACGTCGATGACGAGCATTCCGGCATCGTCGTGCAGAAGATGGCCGAGCGCAAAGCCGAGATGCTCGACATGCGCCCCTCGGGCGTCGGCCGCACGCGCCTCGTCTTCCACGCGCCGACGCGCGGGCTGATCGGTTATCAGGGCGAACTGCTGTCCGACACGCGCGGCACCGCCATCATGAACCGGATCTTCCACGAATACGCGCCCCACAAGGGCAAAATCACCGGCCGCCATACCGGCGTGCTGATTGCCATGGAGCAGGGCGAGGCAGTCGCCTTCGCGCTCTGGAATCTCGAAGACCGCGGCCCGATGATGATCCATCCGGGTACGAAGGTTTATGGCGGCATGATCATCGGTGAGCATAACCGCGACAACGACCTCGAAGTGAACGTCCTCAAGGGCAAGAAGCTCACCAACATGCGCGCCTCGGGCACGGATGAAGCGGTTCGCCTCACCACGCCGCTGCAGATGACGCTCGAGAAATCGCTCGCTTACATCGCGGATGACGAACTGGTCGAAGTCACTCCGAAATCGATCCGCCTGCGGAAGGTCCACCTCGACCCGAACGTGCGCAAGCGCCAGTCGAAAGCCAGCGCGGACGCCTGATCCGGTTCATCCTCACCCCGTGACCTCATACGCGAACGGGTAAGATGCGCATCGAGCGCCCAATTGTGACGCGTCCAGCGCGCGCGGATCGAACTTTGTTACGCGCAGGGCCTGCTCGGTCGCGTCGGCGAAGATTTGGTACGTGCATCGAACCTCCAGATTGAAGGGTCGCCCCTTCCAGTCGATGTCAAACCGCGACTCGCAGGTATCGGAGATGCCCTGGCGCGCCGCTTCTTCGGGGTAGACCGACGCAGGTAGCGCAACTGCCGGGACATAAACCGGGCACGACAGAGCGACCGGGGCGGGAGGCGGCGAAGCGCAGCCAACCAGAACGGCGGCTGCGCAACAGAGGACAATGACGCGCCTCACGCCTCACTTCACCTCGAACGCGATCGGATTGATCGCACCGTGCTGCTCCACGGCGACGCCGCTCTGGCTGACTTTAGGCAGGAACTCCGCCTTGCTCACCGCCCGGATCGCCTCCGCCCGGAAGATGTCATCCGTGCACTGAGCGGTCAGGTTGAACGGCCGTCCGCGCGCATTGACATCGAACAGCACGTCGCAGTTGCCGGAAATCCCCCGCGTGATGGCCGCGGAGGGCACTGACGGCGCGGGCGCACGTACCACCTGGATGTTGCGCCCGGCCAGTGCCGTCACCTGTACGGCCGGCGGCTTGATCTTCGAGATTTCGAACCCGCTAATGTCCGGCGCGGGGAACGTGAACACTGGAGCACTTCCCCGCGTCTCGACAGAGGGACGCGGCGGCGGAGGCGGCTTGTCCACAGTCGTCAGCGCCAGCTTGGTGCGGACCGGGTCGCTCAGCGTGTCGTCGCTCTGCGGCGTGATCTTCGACAGCGGGCGTTCGGCCATCACCGGCAGCGTGACATCGTCCACCTCGATCAGCCAACTCGCCGCGAGGAACAAGGCATAGACCGGTGGCAGCGCGAGCAGCATGGCCATCGACAGGCGCGGGGGCGCCTCGTTCAGCGTCAATCTCATGTTTTCCTCCAACCCCTTCCGGGCACGGGCCGCGTGACTCGCGGCTCCGAAATTGACGTTACGTCAATCTGACGTAACGTCAACCAGCATCAATCGGAGGTGAAAACCCGAAATGAGGGGCCATCCCTGGCCGGGGATGGCCCCTCCAGCGCCGGTGACCGGGAGGAAACGTGGCCAGGCGCTGTTCCGGGAAAAAGCTATCAGTCGGCCGAGGCCAACTGCGTCAGGGCGATCCGCTCGAAGCTCGGTGCAACGTCGACGCCGGCAGCAGTCTGCGCGGCGTGGATTTCCTTCACGGCCGCTGTCACCAGCGAATTGGTGCAGGCGACGTCGGTATAGAAGCCGCCATAGGCCGGGATGCGCGACGTACAGGTGCGCTTGGCGGCCTTGGTCAGTTCAGCGAGCAGGACGCTCGCGCCCTCATCGCTGGCGAGTAGGGCGGCGTCGTAGTCATGCGAGAGGGTGACCTCCTTCTTGCCTTCCGCGAATGCGGCCGGCGACAGGAGAACAGCGGCCACGAGGACCGATACGGTGGACTTGAACATGGGGCAGTTCCTTCAGAGTTAGAGGCCCCGCCATCATGGCCGGGCCGGAAACTCCTCCCGCAGCACGATATCACCCCAACTCGCCGTCTCCCGGGACACCGCCCCCCTCGGGCGATGTGGCCTTCCCAGTGCGGCCAAGGCTCATGCTGCAACGCAACAATTACCTCGCAATCGCAGCATTACAAGCCGCGAAGTTTGGACGCTTGTTGAATTTTTCGTCTCAGACGCGATCTGCCCGCCGCTTGGGCAGGGCTGCCTCATCCGGCGTCAGAACAAGAAGCGCTGCTTCAGCCCGAGGCCGCGCGTACGCGAAACGTGCAGCCGCCCGCCGGCACGCTCCAGCCGGAACGCCGCCTGCTGCCAGGCCCGGTAGACAGGTGCCTCAGCCGTCTCAACTGCCATAAACCGCGCCGTGCCTCTGGTACCGTCCAGCTCGAGGTCGATATATCCGTGCGATTCGCCTGACACATACCGCACCGATGGATTGTCCCGCGTGATCAGCAGCGACAGGTCGCGCGCCCGTTCGCCGATCAGCCTTTCGCCCAGCGCCGAGGGCGCGCTCACCGAACTTGTTGCCAGCTCCACCCCCACTGGTGCGCCCCCGGCTGCATTCAGTTCGTTCACCCACCAGGTGTGCGTGTCGCCGGTCAGCACCAGGGCGTCGCCGCGACGCGCGCCATGGATTGCCGCATACAGACGCTCGCGTTCGGCGAGGTAACCGTCGCAGGAATCCGGGAGCAGAGGCAGGCCATGCTCGGCCGCCGCGAGAAAGCCTTCTGCGTCCTTCCAGCGGGTCTTCAGTTCACGGAGGGCTTCGCCCGAGAGGTAAGGCCGCACATCCGGTGTCTTCACCGGTACCATCAGCGTCGGGTTGGCAAGGATCAACCAGCCCTCGCCTGCCGCATCGAAGGCCGCGCGCAGCTGCGAAAGCTGCGCCGCGCCCAGCTTCTCGCGCTTCGGATCCGCAAACACCGCGCGCACCGCCGCTATACCATCCGGCTCTGCCGTCCTAGTCGCCATCGCCCCAAAGCCGAGACTCTCGTCCCGCGCCGACGCGCGCGTCTCCAGCAGGCACAAAGTTGCAAAATCGCCGAACCGAATGGTCTTGTAGCGTTCGGCAAGGTCTTCGCCGGCGTCCCGCACCGGCATCCACTCATGATAGGCCTGCAGCGCCGCCGCTTGCCGCGCTTGCCAGGCGGCCCCATCGCCGTGATGCCCTGGCGCGCCGCCCCGTGAGGCATCATTGGCAATCTCGTGATCGTCCCAGATGGCATAGACGGGATGCGCTGCATGCAACGCCTGCAGGCTCGTATCCTCCTTGTACTGCGCATGCCGCGTACGGTAATCGGCCAGCGTCTTTGCTTCATGCGGCGGCTGGTGCGTCCGCCCCGCCATCTCGTCCGGCGCCCCGGCGAACGCGCCCGGTGCCTGGCTGTAGAGATAGTCGCCGAGATGGATCACCGCATCGAACGCCGCCTCGCGCGCGATATGGTCATAGACATTGAAGTATCCGTGCGAGAGGTGCGCGCAGGATACCACCGCCAGCCGCAGGCGCCGCGTGCCTGCATCTGGCAAAGTCCGTGTACGTCCCACAGGCGAGACGTGCTCGCCCAGCCGGAACCGGTAGTGATACACCGTGCCGGGGGAGAGGCCCTCCGCATCCACCTTCACGGTCCAGTCGCGTGCCGCATCGGCCGTCACGCGCCCATGCGCGTCCAGGTTCGCAAAATCCGGCGTCTGGGACATCTCCCAGTCCACCTCGACCGCGCCCGGGTTTCCCGCCGCGCTTACCCGCGTCCAGAGGATCACCCGCGTACCGCGCGCATCGCCGCTCGCCACGCCGTGCCGGAATGGCGGCGCCGCGCGCCCGCCCGGCGCCTCGAACTGCGCCCGCGTGCCCGCGCTCACGCAGCCCGCCAGAGGCGCGCCCGTCAGCAGCGTCAGGGCCGCCCGCCGTGTCAGTCCCCGGTCCATCATGTCTGTCTAGCGCGCGCCATCTGAACGCCCGCCAACAAAAGGCTCAAACCCCGCGCCGCGACCTCAGCGCCGCCGCCAGTGTGCCGTCATCCAGATGATCCAGCTCCCCGCCGATCGGCATCCCGTGCGCAAGCCGCGTCACCTCCACGCCTTTGCCCTCCAGCTGGTCGGCGATGTAATGCGCGGTCGTCTGCCCATCCACGGTCGCGTTCAGCCCCAGGATCACCTCGCGCACGCCGCCCGCCTCGATCCGGCGCACCAGCGCCGCGATGCCGAGGTCGCCCGGCCCGATGCCGTCGATCGCCGAGAGCACGCCGCCAAGAACGTGATAACGCCCCCGGTACGCCCCGCCACGCTCCAGCGCCCAGAGGTCCGGCACATCTTCCACCACGCAGATCAGTGTGTCGTCACGCCCCGGCAACTGGCACACGGCGCAGGGCTGCACGGTGTCATAGTTTCCGCAGGTCTCGCATTTCTGGATTTTCGCGCCCGCCTCCGCCATCGCCTCGGCCAGCGGCTTCAGCAGCTGCTCGTTGCGCTTCAGCAGATGCAGCGCCACACGCCGCGCCGAGCGCGGGCCAAGCCCGGGCAGCTTCGCGATCAGTTCGATCAGGCGCAGGAGTTCAGGGCCGGCGGAGCGTTGGGACATGGCGGCTATATGCGTGAGTCCTTGGAATGTGTCACCCCGGGCAAAGCGCAGCGATTGACCCGGGACGCCCGGTTACTTCCGCTCCCCCTCGCTTGGGGAAATTCCATAGGCCTCCAGCAGCTTCCACACGTGCGCCGGCACCATGTTCTTCAGTTTCGCCGGCTCTTCGCGCCGCAGGTGGATCACTGTCTCGGCGGCTTTCATCTCAAGCCGCGTGCGCGCGAACTCCAGTCCCTTCGGCCCGATGCGCGGCTGCAGGAAAGACACGAGCGGACGCACCCAGTTCGGCATCGAGCGCAGCGGCAATCCGCCCGCCGCCAGTTCGACATTCTTGATAAAGGCCGCCACATGCGGCGCCCGTTTGCCCTTCGATCCGGGCTCGGCAGTGACCAGCGCGTCGCCGAGAAGGCTCACGAGCTCCTCACCGCGCTCGTTGCGCACGATCAGCCACTGCTCGCCTTCGCCGCCCATATAGCCGACCGTCAGATCACTGAGGGCATTCGTATAGTCGACGCAGGTGCGGCAGGTGAGGGGAAAGAAATCGCGCGGTAGTTTTGAAATCGGCAGCGAGAGAAACGGGATCAGCCTTTGCCGGCCATCATCAAAGCGCAGCTCGACCCGGAAATCGGCGCGGAACTCGAGATAGGAGATCGTCTCCGGCGCGGGATCCAGCAGCTTGAGGAAGTCGTGGAAATTCTCCGTCGTCGTGTTATCGGAGCAGGGCGTGCCAATCACATAGAGCTTTTCAAGCCCGAACTCGGCTTCCAGCGCGCGCAAGGCGTACACCTGGCAGGGAATGCCGATCAGCGCGATCCGCTTGAATCTGCGCGCGGCGACCTCTTCCATGAGGGCGATCAGAGGCGAATAGCCCATCCGCATGCCCCGGCACTGGGCCATGTCCTCCGCCCGCGTCACGATCACCGGCTTGGGCTTCCATCGGTCTTCCGGATCGGGCGCTACCGCGAGCACCGCGTCGACCTTGCCCGTCGCCAGCAGTCGCTCGCCGAGCGTCGTCGCAATCCCGGTCCACTGGGCGCCGTCCTTCGCGGGAGAAAGCCGGGCCCGCAGCATCCGGCGGAACACACCGAAATGGGTTTCGTCCGCCGTCTGATCATTCCGGGCGCGGCCATGCAGGCGCAGCTCCTGGCCGGAATAATCCGGCTGGATGAACTGGCAGGCGCGCCCGCAGGCCTTGGCATCCGCCATCCGCGAGACGCCGCAATCGGTGCAAAGTCCGCGCGGTTCGGGCGGGCGAAGGGGAGGGGTGTAGGGCGCGTGGGTCATGCGCAAACGCTAGCGGCTTCCCAACGGCCTGTCATCCCGGCCGAAGCGAAGCGTAGAGCCGGGACCTTCTGCCGGCTCTATCCCTCAACAGGGTCCCGGGTCACGCGCGTCGCGCTGCCCGGGATGACAGGTTCAAAAGGGCAGCTTGAACCCCGGCATCAGGCCGCCAAATCCGGCGGTCGCGCTGCGCATTGCATCTTCCATCGCCTGGTCGAGGCGTTTGCGCGCGTCATTGTG
This sequence comes from Caulobacterales bacterium, assembly GCA_038249555.1. Lineage (GTDB taxonomy): Bacteria > Pseudomonadota > Alphaproteobacteria > Caulobacterales > Hyphomonadaceae > Hyphomonas. The sequence goes on along the minus strand of JBBSDJ010000010.1, from coordinate 27,292 downwards.
GGCGGCCTTGATCAGGTCTTCGACGATTTCCGGGTCATCGCCCATCAGGCTCCGGTCGATGCTCACCGAGACGAGTTCGCCCTTGCCCTTCAGCTTGACCCGGACGAGGCCTGCGCCGGCGACACCGTCGGCCTCGGTCGCCTCGATCTTGGCCTGAACCTCAGCCATCTTCGCCTGCATGGCCTGGGCCTGCTGCATGATCTGGGCAAGGTCTTTCATCGGCGTACTCCGTCACGCCGGGCGGCGCGTTCTGATGTCGATCACATTGCCCTCGGGGGCGGGATTTTCAAGCGGCAGCGTGTCATCGGTCACGTCGAGGATCACTGCGCCGGGAATGGCATTCAGCGTGGCGGCTATGAAGGGATGTTCCTTCGCCGCCGCGATCCGCTCGGCCTTTTCCCGCCGTTCGCGCTCGCGCAGGGATTCGGCGTCGGTCTCGGATTCGGTGACCTGCCAGTCGAGACTGGTCTCGTTGTCGAGGAACGTCTTGAGCCGCCCGGCCAGTCCCGGCGGTGCGCCGGGTGCGAGGGCATAGCTGAGACGGCCGGCGCTGACCGAGGCAAACCGGATGAAACGTTCTGTATCCACCTGCAGCGCCACTTCGCGCGCTTCGGTCAGGGAACGGACTATATCGGCAAAGCTGGCGATCCCGCCGGCCGCGCCCGGCGCAGGCTCAAGGGGCGCTTCAGGCTTTCCCGGCGAACGGGCGCCCTCGGCAATCATCCGGGCGGCTTCCTCCGGGGACGGAAGGCTGGACGCGGCGGCTAGGCGTAGCACGACCATGTTGAGCGCGGTGGCCGGATCGGGCGCCACCTGAAGGTCGCCGTAACCGGCGAGCAGCAGCTGCCAGGTCCGCGCAGCCTGCGCCGGCGTCAGGCGCTGCGCCAGGGCGCGCGTGCGATTGGCCCAGTCCGCAGGCCCGGCTGGCACCCAGCCGTCACCGGTCGCCTGCGCGATCGAGACATCCGCGGCAATATCCATCAGGTCCTTCAGCACGACCGCCGGATCGGCGCCGCCCGCAACCTGGTCTTTCAGTTCCGCCAGCGCGCCCTTGGGATCGGAGGTGATTGCCTTTTCGAACACGTCATACAGACGCGTCCGGTCGCCCAGTCCCAGCATGTCGCGCACGGCGGCGCCGGAGACTTCACCGTCCGGCGTCTGGACAATCGCCTGGTCGAGCAGCGAGAGCGCATCGCGCACCGAGCCTTCGGCGGCGCGGGCGACGAGGGCGAGGGCCTCTTCCGAAACCTTGGCCTTCTCCTGCTTCGCGATGCCGGCCAGGTGCTGCGCCAGCAGCGGCGTGTCGAGGCGCTTGAGATCAAACCGCTGGCAGCGCGAGAGGACGGTGACCGGCACCTTGCGGATCTCCGTCGTCGCGAAAATGAACTTCAGATGCGGCGGCGGCTCTTCCAGCGTCTTCAGCAGCGCGTTGAAGCTCGCCGTCGACAGCATGTGCACTTCGTCGATGATGTAGACCTTGTAGCGCGCCGAAACCGGACCGTACCGGGACGAATCCAGCAGGTCGCGCATGTCGGCCACGCCGGTGCGGGAGGCGGCGTCGAGCTCCAGCACGTCCGGATGCCGGCTCGCCATGATCGCTTCGCAGTGCACGCCCGGTGGGTCGAGATGGATCGAGGGGCCAGACTCGGCCTTAGCCTTCTTGCCCTTCGGCGCGTCCTTCGGCTCGAAGTTCAGCCCGCGGGCGAGGAGGCGGGCGGTCGTGGTCTTGCCGACGCCGCGCACGCCGGTCAGCATGAAGCCATGCGCGATCCGGCCCGTCTCGAACGCGTTCGAGAGCGTGCGCACCATCGCTTCCTGCCCGATCAGGTCCTCGAACCGGCGTGGGCGGTATTTCCGCGCCAGCACCTCATACGCCCCGGCACGCGCATGCGCCGCGTCCCCGAACAGGGAAGCGGAGGCGTCATCGCCTGTGGAGGAATCGTCAGCGCTCATCTCGGGCCGGACACTAGCCGGGCAGGGGCGCCGGGGCAAATGGGGAGGGCGGCGACAAAACGGATGGCACCAGGAGGTCCGCTCATCCCGGCCCACGCGCGCGCGCGAGCCGGGATGACGGGTTTGCGTCCTTACTCCGCCGGAACGCTTTCCGCAGCCTTCTTCCGGCGTTCGTCGAAGCGGCCCCACACGCCCTCGTCGCCGTGCCAGTCGCCCTTCGTGGCGCCCTTGGAGTATTCGGTGGCGCGCTGCTCGAAGAAGTTGGCGTGCTCGACGCCGTTGAGGATCTCCGACAGCCAGGGCAGCGGGTGCTTGTCGATGCCATAGATCGGCTCCAGCTTCAGCTGGCCGAGGCGCCAGTCGGCGATGTAGCGGATATAGTTCTTGATGTCGGCCGGCGTCATGCCTTCGACCGGGCCCATCTCGAAGGCGAGGTCGATGAACTTGTCTTCCAGCGCGACCACGGTGCGGCAGCACTCGCGGATCTTCTCGCGCAGCTCGTCCGTCATCACGCCGGTTTCGGCGCAGAAAGTGTGGAACAGCTTGATCATGCCTTCGCAGTGCAGGCTCTCGTCGCGGATCGACCAGGTGACGATCTGGCCCATGCCCTTCATCTTGTTGAAGCGCGGGAAGTTCATCAGCATCGCGAAGGAAGCAAACAGCTGCAGACCTTCCGTGAACGCACCAAACACCGCCATCGAGACCGCTATGTCTTCGTTCGTCTCGCAGCCGAACTGGCCGAGATAGTCGTGCTTGGCCGACATCTCCTTGTATTCCATGAACGCGGAGAATTCCGAATCCGGCATGCCGATCGTCTCAAGCAGCAACGCATACGCCGCCACGTGGATCGTCTCCATGTTGGAGAACGAAGCCAGCATCATCGACACTTCCACCGGCTTGAAGCGCGGCATGTAGTTGGTCATGTAGTTGGCGCCGACTTCGACATCCGACTGGGTGAAGAAGCGGAAGATCTGGGTCAGGAGGTTGCGCTCCTCGTTGGACAGCTTGACCGCCCAGTCCTTGCAATCCTCGCCGAGGGGAACTTCCTCCGGCATCCAGTGGACCTGCTGCTGCTTCTTCCAGAACTCGTAAGCCCAAGGATAGCGGAACGGCTTGTAGGCATGGCTCGGGGTGAGCAGGCCGGGAATGTTCGCGTTGCCGTCAGCCATGGGAAACTCCTTCAAATGCGGGCGCCGTGTATAGCGCTTAGACACCACATATAGTGCTTAAAATTCGTTAACGCCGCAAGATGTGCGCAATGCCGCACCCGCGAATTGCACAACATGACGTCGCCTGTGGAGGGAATTTGCCGCGCCTTTCAGGCCTTTCCGGGGCCCCTCGGCGCGCCGGCCGGCTTCAGGCCGAGGCGGTGGAGGGCGGCCTGGCAGAGTTCGAGGTCGACCTGGGTCCAGGCGAGGAAGGCGACGCGCTCGATCTTCGTGTCGGCCGAGTGAAGCAGGTATTGGTGCGCGGCATGGATCAGGCCCTGCACGCGCTCATGCGGCGACTCGCCGGCCGAACGGGTGCCGAAGAGGGGAATAAGCACGGACTTGAGCATCGACTTGGCATTCATCTTGGCGCTGAAGCCGGTATTGTGCGCATCCACGGCGGCCAGCGCATTGGTCACGCATTTGCGATAGGCGCCGATCAGCTGGTAGCCGCGACCCGGCTCGCCCTGGTGGGCGGCGACGTGGACGAGCAGCTTCACCTTGTTGTTGCGCGCGAGCGCGCCGGCGCTGGTCAGCATCGTGGTCGCCGGCTCGATGCCTGTGCGGTGGTTCTGGCCGACCTTGTTGCGCAGCAGGCGTGTGATCGCATCGTCGCGCACGAAGCCGTGCCGGTCTCGGCGCGAGCCGAGATAGCGGATCGTGGCGGAGATGGAGCTGTCGTGCAGGCGCGCCAGTTCCATCCGGCTGTTCTCGGGGTTCACCCACACGTCGATGTCATCCACGTCAGCAATGTCGCCGGTGACGATCTCGATCTGGCGCGCCGCCTTCGGGCCGGTCATGCCGGCAAGGCCCAGCTTGTAGACATGGTAGCGGCGCTCCGGGAGCGGACGATCCGGCAGGCGGATGTTGATGCCGGGGATCAGCGAGTGGACGATCGAATCCGTCGCGCGGTTGTCGAGGCTGTTCTTGATGTGGGTGCGCAGCAGCGCGCGGCAATCGGCAAGGATCTGCGCTCGCGCGGGTGCGCCTTCGGGCGGCAGTTCGTAGTCGAGCGCGCGCACGCCGGTGATGTTGAAATCCTCGCCGGTGCCGGAGTGGCACATGACGACGGTGCCGGCGCGCCGCGCGGCCTGGCGGATGCCGAGCTCGAAGAAGATGTCGGGTGAGCCAAGCGAGATGTCTGCGATGACGACATCGGAATCGATGATGTTTTCGACCATCTCGCGGTGGATGAGGCCGGAGCGGCTGACCCGGTCGGAGCGGATGCAGTCGAGATCGAGGTCCTCGGCAACCGGCTGGATGATCTCGTGGAACACCGCGTCAAAGTCGATCACCGGCCCGTCCGGCGTACTCGGCGCCGCATAGGGCAGGATGACGAAACAGCGCCGCCCGGTCTGACGCGCTTCAAATTCCGCGGGCTTTTCCGCGACCTGTGCCTTGCCTTCGAACGCCATTGTCACTTGCCCCGCAGCCTTCCGCCTCGCCTGAATCTGACGAAACTATGGCGTCTCGAAACTGGCAAGGCGGGCGCTCGCGGCTTTGCGCGCAGGAGCGTGGCGGACAGGGCTAACTCCCTGAATCCTGTAGGAAATGGGGCAGATTATAAATGCGTAAGGTTGGAGGAGATGCGTTACTCGCCGACTTTTCTCGCCGGAACTGGCAGCGAGCAGATGTCGAGCTTGTTGACCGGCGGGGCGATGAAGGCGGGAATCGCGGAATAATCCCGCTTGGACTCCTTGAGGGCGGCCCAGTCGGCAGAAGCAGTGTCCATCACTTCGTAGGCCGGGCGCTCGGCCTCGGGAATCGCAGAGGCGAGCTTTGCGGAGGAGATGATATTGTATTCGTTCTTCGAGCGGCGGTATTGCGCCATCTGCTGGGCGAGGGGTTCATCCTCACCGAACAGCGCGTTCATCTCTTCTTCCGTGAACGGATCGACGCGGGGCAGGCGGTGGATGTGCTCCATGCCGGCAATGACGCGGCCGAAGATGGTGTAGTTCCGGTCGAGATACCGGCGCGGCTGTAGCGGGATGTAGATTTCGGTGTTGCCGGTCTCCGGCGCATCGTCCCGCGCCATGCCGAGCGCGCCGGGGCAGTTCATCAGCCATTCCTGGCCGCCGTCGCGGCCCACGGCGAAGCCGGACCTGTGGCCAGCCTCCGGCGCGAACAGGTCCGCGCTGCCGAGCGGCGTGAAGCCGTCGGCGGAGACGGCCCGTTCGGCTTCGAAGGGCACCGGCGTCCAGGCCTTCGAGGCCATCTCGAATTCGCGGCCGGCCTGTGCGACATGGCCGTCTATGACGCGGTAGAAGAATTCGCCGTCATAGAAGCCTTCGGCGAGCAGCTCGCGCAGACGCGCGACATGCGCCGGGGCAGCCTCGGGGAAGAGTTCGATGGCGACCGTGCCGGTCGGCACTTCCATTATGATCAGGTTTTCCGGATCGACCGGGCGCCAGGCGGGAGAGGCTTCGGCGGCCGGGGCCGCAGGTGCCTCGGCGACGGAGGCGGGCACGCTGGTGCAGGCAGCGAGGGCGAGAGCAGTCAGGGCAAGGGCGCGTTTCATGGGCAAACTGTTCTCCGGAGCGCAGGCGGCGTCAATGCCGAGCGCATTGCTTAGGCCCGGCGTGCGGCATAATCTTGACGGCATGCAACGCATCGCTGTCACACGCCCGCCCTTGCCGACACTGCCGATGGAGGGCGGGTGCCATTGCGGCGCCGTGCGCTACGCCGTGACGGCGAAGCCGAAGGCGGTCAACGCCTGCCATTGCGATGATTGCAAGCGCCTCTCGGGCGGACCGTTCGGCCTGTTCCTGCACGTGGCGAAAGACGCGCTGGAGATCAGCGGCAGCGCCCGTGACACGTTCCGGCGGACGGGCGGCAGCGGAAACGGGATCAACATCGAACGCTGCGCGGCGTGCGGCACGCGGATGTGGCACTTGCCGGAAATCGCGCCGGATCTGTTGATCCTCTGCGCGGGCACGCTGGACGACAGCACCTGGGTGATTGCAACCTCGCATATCTGGACTGAGTTTGCCGCGGCCGACGCGGTCGCGGCGGAGGATGCGCTGGTGGTGGAAAGCTTCCAGACGACGCGGCCCGCACTGTGGGCCCGGTTCAGCGAAATTTACCCGGCAGGCACCGAAGGAGACCCCTCATGAAAACGCACGACTATACAGCCACGGTCGCCTGGACCGGAAACCGGGGCGAGGGCACGGCGCACTACAAGGCCTATGACCGGACCTGGCAGGTGGAGACGCCCGGCAAGCCGGTGATCGCGTGCTCGAATGATCCGCTGCTTGGCGGCGATCCGTCGCGCCCCAATCCGGAGGACATGCTGCTGTCCTCGCTCTCGGCGTGTCACATGCTCTGGTACCTGCACTATGCCAGCGATGCGGGTATCGTGGTGCATGACTACCGGGACGAGCCTGTCGGCGTGGGGGAGGCAGGGCCGGGCGGCGCGGGGCGTTTTCTTTCGGTGACACTCAGGCCCGTGATCAAGGTGGCGCGCGGGGCGGACCTTGTGAAGGCCGAGGATATTCACCACCAGATCCACAAGGTCTGTTTCATCGCGCGGTCGGTAAACTTCCCCGTTTCCTACGCGCCGTGCTTCATCGAGGTGTAAGCCGCGCAGCCAGTGCCGCGAGACCGGCGCGCCAGGCATTGGCGAGGTGGCCTTGCGTCGCCTGAAGCGGGAAGCCGTGGCGGGCGACATGCTCCTGCGGAATGGTATCCCAGCCGCGATGGGTGACGGTGACGCGGGTGTCTTCGCCCACAGCCTGGAAGGTGACTTCGACGGAAGTGATTTGATCCGGCGCGAACGTCGCTTGTCGCCAGGAGAAGGCGAGGCGGGCGCCGCGCTCCCAGGCGGTGACGCGGCCGATATCGAAAACCTTGCCATTCGCAAGCGTGGTGATCAGGCGCTCGCGGTTCTCGAAGCTCAGCGTCCCGTCGCCGCGCGGGGTCAGCTGGAAAAGGGCGCTGGGGCGCCACCAGAGGCCGATATCATCCGTGAACGCATCGAACGCGTCTTCCGGCGAGGCGGGCACGCGGACGGCGACAAGGACAGCGCTCACGGGCGCTTCTTATCCATGTGCGCCTTGAAGGAGGTCAGCTGCGCAGCCCAGACCTTTTCGGTTTCGGCCAGCCAGAGTTTGAGATCGGCCATGCCGCCCTCCTTGAGCGTATAGATGCGCACACGGGCATCGAAGTCGGGATGCGTCTCCTCGACGAGGCCGCCTTGCTTCAGGATGCGCAGGTGCCGGCTCATGGCGGGGGCGGGCAGGCCCAGCGCTTCAGCGAGTTCGCCCGCCCGGCGCGGCGCCTTGCCAAGCAGTTCGATCGCCCGCCGCCGGTCAGGATCGGCAAGAGCGGTCAGCGCGGCGTCAAGATTCGGGCGGGCCTTCACAGGCGTGTCTGTGTACGGAGGGTTCCGCCGGAGGCCTTGTCCCAGTCGGCGGAGGACAGGTCCATCATGGTGACGCCGAAGGTCCAGATATGCCCTTCCGGGTCGCGGGCGCGGTAGGTCCGGTCGCCATAGAACTGGGTGCCCGGCTCCTGCAGGATTTCCGCCCCGGCCTTGCGGGCCCGGGCGCAATGGGCATCAATGTCCTCGCCCTTGCCGAGCTGGACGTGAACCGTCTGCGTATTCTTGCCCCCGAGATTCCGGGGGCTCTTGTGATCTGCGGACCATTCGCTGCCGACCATGATGAAGCCGGTGCCGAACGACATTTCCGAATGGGCGATTTTGTCATTCTCGTCGAGCAGCACCATGTAGGGCTCAAACCCGAACGCCTCTTCAAGCCAGAGGAAAGCGGCGTTGGGATCAACATAGCACAGCGCGCTGGCAAGACCCTTGGGCCGGTCAAATTCGGACATGCAATACCCTTTCTCTTCACCGCAATATTTTTACGTTAGTGAAAATAAAAAGTCAAGCTGGCGGTGGACGAGGGCCACGCTCCCGCGAGGGTCAGGCTGATAGGCTAATAGGCGTAGCGGCGCATCTCGCGGGCGAAGCGGCCGCGGGTTTCATCCATCTTGTCGCGGATGATGCCCGGGATCAGGAAAAGGTCCACGATCCACCAGACGAAGCCGATAACGATAAAATATGAGAGGATTTGTAGAATGGCTGTGACCGGTTTGCCCAAATAAAAGCGGTGCGCCGAGACGAAACCGAGGAAGAACCAGAGGAAATAGGCAGCGCCTGCGCTCTTTTTCTCGTTCGCGACGCGGCTTTCGATCAGGATCTGGTCTTCAGTCGTATACATGGCGGTCCCGGTGGGGCTCCTCGTTCTTATCGATAAACAGATAGTCCCTTTTGTCAGCCATTTAAAGGCCTGACCCTGAAAAATCGGCACCCGGGCCCTCTGGGCAATTGCGCCGGAGGCCGGAATGAGGCCTGTTTGCGGGCAGGGAGGACAAGATCATGAAAGCAGGATTGGCCGCGATCGCAGCCTTGATACTGGCCACCGGCTGCGCCACCGCGCCGGCGCCGGAAGCCGCTCCTCAGCCCAAGGGCTATGTCATCGTCGAAATCGACGTCACCAACCCGGACGCCTACGAAGGTTATAAGGCCGCCGTAGCGCCAATGGTGGCCGCTGCAGGTGGAAGATACCTGTTAAGGGGCGGCAAGGCTGAAGGCCGCGAAGGCGCGCCGCCGCAGGGACGCGTGGTGATACTTGAGTATCCCAGTTTCGACGCGGCCAAGGCGTTCCTGGAATCGCCTGAATACGCCGAGATCATTCATCTGCGGACGGACAACACCGTCTCGCGATTGATGGTCGTCGAGGGCGTGGTGCCCTGATGGCGGACGGGCCAGGCAAATCGCCGGTGCGGGCGCTGGAGCCATCGCTCTACGGGCGGGCGGAGATCTTCGCGCTGGAACGGCAGACCGTGTTCGCGAAGGCCTGGCGGCTGATCGGGCATGAGAACATGCTGAAGGCGGCCGGCGACTTCCTGACAGATGATCTGGCCGGGCGATCCGTCCTCGCCGTGCGCGGCAAGGACGGCGCGGTACGCGCGTTCCACAACGTTTGCCCCCACCGCGCAGGGCCGCTCGCGACCACGCCGGACGGGCATTGCGACGGGGCGATCACCTGCGCCTATCATGGCTGGCGGTTCACGTTCGAAGGGCGATTGCAATCGGCGCGGGATTTTGGCGCGGCGGAAGGGTTTGATCCGCGCGAGCATGGGCTGACGCCGGTGCGGATGGAGACCTGGCGGGGGTTCCTGTTCGTCACGCTCAGCGACACGGCGCCGCCGATTCCGCAGATGATGGCACCGGTCGATGCATCGTGGACGGATGAAACGGTTCAGCCCTTCGCGCTGCGGCGGTCGCACACGATTCGGTGCGACTGGAAGGCCTATGTCGAGAATTACCTCGAGGGCTACCATGTCCCGCTGATCCATCCAGGCCTCGATGCGGAGATCGATTCGGCGAACTACACGGTGCACATGGAAGGCGAGATCGCCGTGCAACGCGCGCCGTCCCGCAAGGCGGACAATGTATATTCGGGCTATTGGGCCTGGGCCTGGCCGTGGCTCGGCATCAATGTCTATGAGCACGGCGTCATGATGGAGCGCATTTCGCCGGTGGGGCCGGAAGAGACGCGGCTCGACTATCTCTACTTCTTCGATCCGGCGCGCGGCGCAGAGCTCGAAGACATGCTGAAACTCTCAGATGCTGTGACGGCGGAGGATCTCGAGATGTGTGAGATCGTGCACCGGAACATCACCGGCGGCGTCTACAAGGCCGGGCCCTTGTCGCCCCGGCATGAAGGCGCGGTCGCATGGTTCCAGGCTCGGCTGCGGCATGAAGCCGGGTACCCGGGATAGGCTACCCGACAACGAAAAGGCGGGAGCCCTGGGAGCTCCCGCCTTCCGCGCAGGCCTTGATTGGACATTACATCCAGTAAGGCGCGACCTTGTAGTATTTGTAGGTCGAATCCCGGGTGGCCTGGCCGTCATTGCGGGTCAGTTCCTGAATGTCGTCAGCCGGAGCCGCTTGCAGCTGTTCTTTGGTGTAGGGAACAACATAGCCGTCGCGGTCTTTGCTATAGTCGAGCGCCGACCAGGGGACCGGGTGATACTTCTCGCCCATGCCTAGGAAGCCGCCGAAGCCGACGACCGCAAACATGATCGAGTTGTCCGTCTTGTTCAGCACGATGTCTTCGACCTTGCCGATCTTCTCGCCCTGCGTGTTGTACACACTGGTGCCGATCGTGCGGCTGGCGCGAATGGCGGTGGTGTGTCCAGTTTGGGTAACCATGAGATTTCTCCGATGCTTGAGTTACAGATACACAAGCAACGCCGCAGGCGCGCAGGGGTTGCGTTAATTCTGCTTCAGTTTTGCCGCGCCCTTTCCTTACGGGCGCTGCCCTGCTAACGCCCCGCGCCATGTATCAGATCACCGCAAAGGGCCCGCGCGGGCCGATTGAAACCGCCTGGGAAGCCCTCGCCTGGGCCGACCCGTCACCGGCCGGCGCCGTTGATGCGAAGGAAGATTCGCGCGGCGCCTGGCGCCTCGATGCGTTCGCCGAAACGCTGGAGGACGCCGAGGCGTGCGTCGCGCTCATTGAGGAGACGGTGCCGGAGCTGACCGCGCGGATCGAGGAGATCGTCGAGCGCGACTGGGTGACCCTCTCGCTGGAAGGCCTGCCGCCGGTGAATGCCGGGCGGTTTGTCGTCGTCGGCAGCCATGCGTTGGCAGCGACCTCACCGGGCAAGACCGCCGTGCTGATCGAGGCCGGCCCCGCGTTCGGCACAGGGCATCATGGCACGACGCTCGGCTGCCTGCTGGCGCTGGCGGACGTGCGCCGGCGGCGCAAGGTCGGCCGGGTGCTGGATCTCGGCACCGGATCGGGCGTGCTGGCGATCGCGGCGCTTAAGGTCGGCGCGGAGCTGGCGACGGGAAGCGACATTGACCGGGACTCGGTGTTCGTCGCGCGGGAGAACGCGCGCAAGAACAAGGTGAGCCGGTTTTTCGTTCACCATGTGCGCGGCGCGAATACTCCGAACATGCGCCGTCTGGGGCCGTATGACACGGTGTTCGCGAACATCCTGATGAAGCCGCTGATCGGCCTCGCGCCGGAAATCCAGCGCCTGTCGGCGCCGGGCGCGGCAATCATTCTCTCAGGCCTTCTTCACCATCAGGCAGGCCCTGTCCGCGCGGCGTTCGAGGGCCACGGGATGCTGTTCCAGCGCAAGATCAAGCGTGACGGCTGGTCGACACTGGTGTTCGCGAAGAAGGGGTAAACCCTCCCCGCCGCATCCCGGGAGGGGGATGGGCGTCGAGGGGATCGCACCGGCACGGGTGGGAGGGGGAGGCGCGCCGGTCTGCGATGCAGGTGGCTGCCCCGGACGCTCCGGGACAGCGAGCGGGAGGCTTACCGCGTGGCGCGGCGGGCGAGGCGGGACTGGCGGCGGGCCAGCAAGCTGATCTCCGAAACCGGTGCGCCTTGAGCGACGGGCGAAGCCGCCACTTCAGGGGCAGGGACCGGGCGAAGCGCCTGACGCGCCGGGATTTCGGCGGCGGGGCGGATGTTGAAGTCGAATTTCATGTTAATACCTTGTTTACCTTTAATTGCTGCGGTGCAGCATTAATCCGTGTGCCCCCTATATAGGATGGCGCGTAAACAAAACAGTATGGCAAACGGGGATTTGCCATGAAACATTGCATAGCTCACTTGCTTTCCGGCAGCGCCGCAGCGCGTTAAGAGAAGTCATGAGACAGACATTCGACATCAAGGGTGGGCCGCAAGACGGTCGGACCCATCTTCCGCTCCTCCGCCGTGAACTCGCTGCGCAAGGCCTTGATGGCCTCTACGTGCCGCATGACGACGAGTACCAGAACGAGTACCTGCCGGACGCCAATGAGCGCCTCGCCTGGGCGACCGGGTTTACCGGTTCGTTCGGAGCGGCCTTCGTGTTTACCGACAAGGCCGTACTGTTCGCCGACGGGCGCTACACGCTTCAGGCGGCGGACCAGACCGATCCGGCGCTGGTGGATGTTGAAGGCATTCCGGACCCCGGCGCGTTCGGCTGGCTGGCGAAGCAGAACCTGACGGGCAAGCGCGTCGGCTATGATCCGCGCCTGATGAGTCCGAACGATGTGGCGGCGCTGGGCGTAGCGGCGGCGAAGGCCGGCTGCGTTCTGGTCGCGGTCACCGAGAACCCGATCGACAAAGCCTGGAAGGGCCGCCCTCCGCAGCCGATGGAAAAGGTCGTGCCGCACGCCGTGAAACATGCCGGCGCGGCGCATACCGACAAGCTGGAAGCTGTGGGCGTGCAGCTGGCAAAGGACGGGGCGGACGCGGCGGTGCTGACTTCGCCGGCCTCACTCGCCTGGGCCTTCAACATCCGGGGCGGGGACGTGAGCTGCACGCCGCTGCCGCTCGGCCGCGCCATTCTGTATGCGGATGGTTCGGCAGAACTGTTCATCGACGAGGCGAAGACCGACGGCGCGCTGCGCCGGCATCTTGGCAACACGATCACGCTGCGGCCGCTTTCGCAACTGGAGGACGGGCTGTCGTCGCTTTCGGGCAAGACGGTGAGCCTCGACCCCGATGTGGCGTCGGCCTGGTTCTTTGACCGGCTCGCATCCTCGGGCGCGAAAATCCTGCGCCAGCGGGATCCCGTGGCGCTGCCGCGCGCGTGCAAGAACGCGGCGGAGATCAAAGGTACGACGGCGGCGCATGCCCGCGACGGCGTGGCGCTGACGCGTTTCCTGCACTGGCTGGACACCGAGGCGCAGTCGGGCGAGGTCACCGAGATTGATACGGTGATGAAGCTCGAGGCGTTCCGCGAGGACCTCGGCAACCTGAATGACCTGTCCTTCCCGTCGATTTCCGGGGCAGGGCCGAACGGCGCGCTGCCGCACTACCGCGTCTCGACGGCGTCCAACCGGAAACTGGCGCGCGGCTCGCTGTTCCTGATCGACAGCGGCGGACAGTATCTCGACGGCACGACGGACGTGACGAGAACCGTGCCGATCGGAGAGCCTTCTAAGGACATGATCCGGCACTATACGCTGGTGCTGAAGGGGCATATCGCGCTGGCGGCGGTCCGCTTCCCGGCTGGCACGACCGGCACGCATCTCGACATCCTCGCGCGCCATGCACTGTATCAGGCGGGGCTGGATTACCAGCATGGTACGGGCCACGGCGTTGGCGTGTATCTCGGCGTGCACGAAGGCCCGCACAGGATCGCGAAAGTGTGGAATGCGGTGCCGCTGATGCCGGGCATGATCGTCTCCAACGAGCCGGGGTTCTACAAGGCGGGCGAATACGGCATCCGGATCGAGAACCTGCAATACGTGACGCCGGCTGCCGACATTCCCGGCGGCGAAATCCCGATGCTGGGCTTCGAATGCCTCACCTTTGCGCCGCTGGCGCGGCGGCTGATCGACGTGAAACTGCTCTCGAAAGAGGAGCGGGCCTATGTCAACGACTACCACAAGCGCGTCTGGAAATTGCTGAACCGCAAGCTCGAAGGCGAGGTCAAGGACTGGCTCAAGGCGGCGTGTGCCCGAATTTAAGGCAGTGGCTGATTTCCTCAAGGCAGATGCGCGCGGCAGGCTAGGTGGCCGGGCGCGAGTCTCCTAAGCAAAGGCAGCTTTGAGGGAGGCTTTCTTGGAACTTGAAACGATGCTTGGCCGGGCACTGGATCTGTTTCCGGCGGATTGGAGCGATGGCGCGAAGCTGGCGGTGCTGGCCGGCGTGATCATCGTCTGTTTCGTGGTGCCCGTCGTGATGATGCTGGCGGCGTTCGGCAAAAAACGCGCGCCGAAGGCGGCGGCCTCCAAACCGGTCGCGGGCCAGCCTGCCGCCGGCAAGCCGCAGGCGAAAGTGGCAGCCGGCGCGGCGCCGGATCTGGATCCGGAAGAATGGGTTTCCGGCAACGTGATCCACTATGACCGCCAGCGCGACTTCGGCTACATCCGCTGCGACCGGGTGAAAGGGCACGTCCGCTTCCAGGCGGTCGACTTCAAGCGCGCGCCGCGCGTGGGCGAGCCAGTCCGCTTCAAGGGCCGGCACGGCGCGCGCCGCAAGCCGGTGGCAGTTGTGGTGGAGCGGATTCCGGAGACCAAGCGGGCAGGCTAGGGCGCGAGGCCAAGCGCTTTCAAGGCCTCAACGATGCCCTCCGTGCGCGGGCGCATGTCGTCAGCGATGTGGGCGTGCGTCGGAATATAGAAGAGGCCGAGGTCCATGCCCTTCAGGGCAATCTCGGCGCAGCGCTCCGGCTGGATGATGTGCATCTCGGGGGGAAGGTCCTTCGGGTCCGGGATGTGCTTTGCAATCAGCGGCGTGTAGACGCCGCCGGGCAGCAGGATGTGGACGTCCATCGTCTCGCCCCGCAGTTCCTCGTTCAACCACTCGGCCATGATCAGCACGCCGTGCTTGGTAGCGCCGTAGGCGGCGAGGCCGTTGCGCCGAACGGCATCCGGCAGGCTGAGGGAGTTTTCCGAACCGGTGATCATCAGCCGGCCTCGCTGGCCAGCGGCCGTGAGCGCGGCGGCGTAGGCCTGCGCCAGGCGGAACGGCGCAAAGAGATTCACGGCGAACATGTTCATCGCCGCGTCGTCGAAGGGGTCCTTGATGATCCGCTTGTTGCGGCCATAACCTGCGTTGGCGCAGACCAGATCGAGCTGGCCGCGCCAAGCAAAAGCGCGATCAAGGAGCGCCGCCGGGGCGACCGGGCCCGACAGGTCGCAGGCAATGGCGAGGCCGTTGAGGCTATCGGCGACCGACTTTGCAGCGCCCGCCTGAACATCAGCGATGATGACGTGCGCGCCGCGTGCGGAGAGGGCGTGCGCCAGCGCTTTGCCGATCCCAGAGGCGCCGCCGGTGATGAGGGCTGTCTTGCCGGAATAATCGATCATGCGGTTTGCCCGCCTTTCAGGATTTGAGAATGGTCCCGAGCGCCAGCAGTGGCGCGGACTGAAGCTCGGGGATCGAGCCATCGGCGCGGGGGCCGATATTGATCAGCAGGTTGCCGCGCTTGGTGGTGACGTCCGTGTAGAGATCAATCAGGCCCTGCGCATCCAGAAAATCTTCCGGTAGCTCATCGGTGTTGTAGCCGAAGCCGAGACCGAGCCCGCGGCAGGATTCCCACTTCTGTGTTTTCGGAATCGCGCCGAGGCCGAATTCGACACACCGGAAATCGCCGAACGGGGCAGGGGTTTCTTCCTGCATGCCGCCGGCGGTGCGCGCCTTCAGCATGGCATTGAAGCTGGCGCGGGATTCAGGCTCGCGCAACGAGTTGAAGAAGTCGGTGGCGGCGAGCCAGCGGTCGTTGGTTACGCCGTCCGGCACAGCGGCGTAGTAGTAGTCATGGAGAGCGATCACGCCGTCCACGTCCGGCCAGCAGATGTCGTTCCAGAAGACGGACGGTTTGTAGCGGTCGATCAGTTCCTTGGCCTGCGCCAGGGCATAGTCGCGGTAGTCCTGCTCCGTTGGCACACAGGCGAACATGTCGCCGATGTTGGCGATGGGTGTATTGCGGAAGGTCCAGTCGAGGCCGCCGGAATAGTAGACGCCGAAGCGCAGTCCGCGCGCGCGGACGGCGTCTGCGAGCTCGCCGGTGAAATCGCGCTGAGTGTTCCAGCCGGGACGGTGGGGATTGTGCACATCGGTCGGCCAGAGGCAGTAGCCGTCATGATGCTTAGTGACGAAGACGACGTAGGTCGCGCCGCAGGCCACGAAGAAGTCCGCCCAGGCCTCTGCATCGAAACTCCTGGAGGCGGCGTCGAATTCCGGCCGGAAGTCCGTGAACGGTTTGTCGCCATAGAGCGTCTTATGTCGCGCGCGCGTGGGGCTGCCCTCGACGCGCATCGCATTCTCGTACCATTCCGAGTACGGGGTCAGCACGGCGCTCATGTCATAGTCGTCGCCGATCAGCTCATGGATGGCGCGCCCGCGCGGGGCCCAGGCGGGAATCGTGAAGATGCCCCAATGGATGAAGATGCCAAGCTGCGGCTTGGCATACCATTCAGGGCAGGGGCGTGTTTCACTGTCAGCCATCCTTGTCGTTTCCTTCCATTCGGTCCAGCGGCTCCGTCACGCTCCAGACGAAAGGCGCAAAGGCGGCGCGCGGCAGGCCGGCCTTGCCGAGCGCGGTGGCGGTCCACTGGTTGCAGGTGTTGAGCGGGCTGTAGCGGCCTCTGGCGGAGAGCAGCAACTCGCCGGGCACGCTCGTCTCGATCGGCCGGTAGGCGCCGTCGGCATCCTTTTTCAGGCTCTTCAGGATTTCGTCGATGAGCACCGCTTTCGTGTCCTGCCCGCCGCGGAGCGGCTTGCAGACGCTGCGGACATCCGAGCCGTAGACGGGCACGATCCGCATGGCGACCGGGTTCATGCCCGCGAGGGCCGAGAGCGCGCGGGAGGCGGTCAGGTCCTCCGGGTACAGAACTTTGGTGAAGAAGACCGAGTCGCCCCAGCCGAACAGGAGATAGGTGTCGCGGGGCAGGTAGTCCGGGATCAGGCCGCGGAATTCCTTGCGCCAGTTGATCACTTCGCCGTCGAGCGGCAGGGCAATGTCGGTGTGGAAGGCGGCCTCGCAGAGATAGGCGGCGGGCTTGGCGGGCGGCAGGTGCGCCGTCCGGCCGGTGATCGGCAGCGCGCCCGACAGCCAGGCGGCGCCCAGATACCACAGACCGCAGATCAACGCGGCGACGAGCGCGAGGGCGGCCCAGCGAAGTCCGGTGATCAGGATTCTGGCTGCGTCCACCCCGTCCCCCCTGGCCGCAATCCGCGCTGGCTACAGATGAAAGCAACGCGTTGCAGGTGGCAAGCAAGATTCCATTTGTTCCGTTTTTGTTCCTGTGATAAAACACCCCGCATGATGCTGTCTCTGTCCATCTGTGACTTCGTGCTCATTTCCCGGCTCGATCTTTCGCCGTGCGAAGGGTTCACCGCGCTGACCGGCGAAACCGGTGCAGGCAAATCGATCATTCTGGATGCGCTGTCACTGGCGCTCGGCGGGCAGGCCGACCGGTCGGTCATCCGGCACGGCGCCGCGCAGGCGAGCGTGGCGGCGGAGTTTGCGCCATCTGCGAGCCATCCGGTCTGGGCGCTGCTGGCGGCGCAGGGAGTCGCGGCTGAGGACGGCGCGACACTGACGCTGAAACGCCTGGTGCGCTCTGAAGGACCCGCGCGGGCGTTTATCAATGACCAGCCGGTCAGCGCCGCACTGCTGGCGGAGGCGGGCGAGCTTCTGGTGGAAGTGCATGGCCAGCATGCCGCGTCCAGCCTGCTGCGGCCGGCGGCGCACCGGCGTCTGCTGGACCAGTTTGCGGGTAACGACGCGCTGCTCGCGGCGTGCGCGGCAACGCATGCAGCGCGGATGGAGGCACGGGAAGCGCGCGCTGCGCTGGAGGCCGAAGCGCAGTCGGCGGCCGAGGCGCAGGCCTGGCTGCAGGAGACAGTTGCGGAACTGGCCAGGCTCGGCCCGCAGCCGGGAGAGGCCACGCGGCTGACGGCAGAGCGCGCGCAGCTGATGCAGTCGGAACGCGTGCTGGAAGCGGTGGCCGAGGCGACGACGGCGCTGGCGGCGGCGGACGCAGAGACGGCCCTGTCGAAGGCCTCGCGGGCGGCGGAGCGGATTTGCCGGCTGCCGGGATTTGAAGGCGCGGCCGGCGCCTTGCCGGAAGCGGCAAAGGCGGCGTGCGAGGCGATCGAACGCGCGATGATCGAAATGCGCGAAGCCGAAAGTGCGATTGCGCGGCTGGAGCGGATGCCGATCGAGGCGGGCGATCTCGACAGTGTCGAGGCGCGGTTGTTTGCGCTGCGCGCCATGGGACGAAAGCTCGCCTGCGATCCGGATGCGCTGAATGTGCAATGGGAGGCGCTGGCGGCGCGGCTGGAACTGGTCGAGGCGGGGGAGCTCGGCATTGCTGCGGCCCGCAAGGCCGAGCGCGCTGCCGAGGCGCGCTGGCACAGCGCGGCGCACGCACTGAGCGAGGCGCGCCGGGCGGCAGCGTCACGGCTCGAGGCCGCGATTGCCGCTGAGCTTGCGCCGCTGAAACTGGGGCGGGCGACGATACGTGTAGCCCTGACGCCGCTGCCTCCGGAGGAGGCCGGGGCGACGGGCGCCGAGCGCGCCGAATTTGAAGCCGAAACCAACAAGGGTGCGGGCTTCGGGCCGCTGCGCAAGGTCGCCTCCGGCGGCGAGCTTGCCCGTGTGTCGCTGGCGCTGAAGTGTGCGCTGGCCGAAGCCGGAAGTGCGGGCACGCTGATCTTCGACGAGGCGGACCAGGGCGTCGGCGGGGCGGTCGCGGCCGCCATCGGCGAGCGGCTGGTGCGGCTCTCGGCCTCGCGCCAGGTTCTGGCGGTCACGCACAGTCCGCAGGTCGCGGCGGCGGCGGATGCGCACTGGCTTGTTGAAAAGTCGGCGAAGGCTGGCGGGACGCGGCTGACCACGCTAGATGCGGGGACACGGCAGGAAGAAATTGCCCGCATGCTGTCCGGCGCCGAGATCACCGATGAGGCGCGGGCCGCAGCCGGGAGGTTGTTGGAGGATGCATGAGCGGCGGAATACCTGCCAGCGCGCTGACCGAGCAGGACGCAGCGGCAGAACTTGCGCGCCTCGCGCGTGAGATCGCCGAGGCGGACGCCGCCTATTACCGTAATGATGCGCCCGCGCTGACCGACGCCGCCTATGACGCGCTGCGCCAGCGCAATGCTGAGATCGAAGCGCAGTTCCCGCACCTGAAGCGCGAGGACAGCCCGTCTCTCAAGGTCGGCGCAGAGGCAGGCGACGGCTTCGCCAAGGCGCGGCACGGCATTCCGATGCTGTCGTTGGAAAACGCGTTCGCGGATGAAGATGTCGCCGACTTTGCAGCGCGAATCCGGCGCTTCCTCGGCCTCGGCGAGGAAGCCGAACTCGCCTTCACGGCCGAGCCGAAGATTGATGGCCTGTCGCTGAACCTCACCTACGAAAAGGGAAAGCTCGTGCGTGCTGCTACGCGCGGAGACGGGCAGATCGGCGAGGATGTAACCGCGAATGCGCGCACGCTGGGCGATATTCCCGCGAGGCTCGCCGGCAAGGACTGGCCGGCCTCGATGGAAATCCGCGGCGAGATCTATATGGCGAAGGAGGACTTTGCCGCCTTGAACGCACGCGAAGCTGCCGCTGGCCGCAAGGTCTTTGCCAATCCGCGCAATGCGGCGGCCGGAAGCCTGCGCCAGCTGGACATCGAGATCACCAAGTCGCGCCCGCTCCGCTTCTTCGCCTATGCCTGGGGGGCGGTCAGTGAGCCTTTCTCAGAAACACAGTCCGGTGCGGTTCAGAAGCTGGCCGAATGGGGATTCGTCACCAATCCATTGATGGTCCGTGTCCTGACGGTCGAGGACATCCTTGCCAACTACAGGGAGATCGAGGCGCAGCGCGCGGGCCTGCCCTATGACATCGACGGCGTCGTCTACAAGGTTGACCGGCTCGACTGGCAGCAGCGGCTGGGCTTTGTCAGCCGGGCGCCGCGCTGGGCGATCGCGCACAAGTTCCCGGCCGAGAAGGCGACGACAACCCTGCTCGGCATCGATATCCAGGTCGGCCGGACAGGTTCGCTCACCCCGGTCGCGCGGCTTGAGCCGGTGACGGTTGGCGGCGTGGTGGTCTCCAACGCCACCCTGCACAACGAGGACGAGATCGCGCGCCTCGGCGTCAAGCCGGGGGACTTGGTCGAGATCCAGCGCGCGGGCGATGTGATTCCGCAGGTGCTGCGCGTCGTGGAGGCGGGGAATGGGCCCGCCTGGCTCATGCCCGAGGTTTGCCCGGCCTGCGGCTCGGCCGCGGTACGGGAGATCGACGAAGCCGGCGAAGTGGATGTACGCCGGCGCTGCACGGGCGGTCTGATTTGCCCGGCCCAGGCAGTCGAGCGGCTGAAACATTTCGTCTCGCGCAAGGCGCTCGACATTGACGGCCTTGGTGCAAAACAGATCGAGCTGTTCCACGAGAAGGGCGTGCTGCGCGCGCCGCAGGATATATTCCGGCTACGGATGAATATTGAAACCGCAGGCTTGCCGCCGCTGGAGGACTGGGACGGGTTCGGCGCGGCGTCGGCAAAGAAACTTTACACAGCCATCGATGCGCGCCGGAAGCCGGAATTCGCCCGCTTCCTCAACGGGCTCGGCATCCGGCATGTCGGACAGACAACGTCCAGCCAGTTCGCCCGCGGCTTTCTCAGCTGGCAGGCGTTCTGGGACGCTGTCGAGCGGGCGGCCGAGGGCGGGCCGGGAAGCGAAGGCTACCTTGACCTTACCGGGATCGACGGCATCGGCGATGCCGCGGCCAAGGCGCTGATCCAGTTCCAGGCAGAGCCGCACAACCGCGAGATGCTGGACGCGCTGCTGGCCGAGATCGAGATCGAAGACGAAACGCCCGCCGTGACTGACAGCCCGGTGGCTGGCAAGACCGTCGTGTTCACCGGTACGCTCGAGCGGATGACGCGCGACGAGGCGAAGGCGCGCGCCGGCGCGCTGGGCGCAAAGGTTGCGGGGTCGGTGTCGGCGAAGACGGATATCCTGGTCGCGGGGCCGGGCGCTGGCTCGAAGCTCGCCAAGGCCGAGAGCCTCGGCGTGCGCACGATGACCGAAGCCGAGTGGCTCGAACTGATCGGAGATGCCTGACGCCCGGATGCTCTGGGGCCGGACTACTTTCCGCCAGGGATGAGCCGCTGCAGAAGCGTGCGGCGCTCGGATGCGCTGATCGCTTCGAGGTCAACGCCTTCGTTGGTCAGCAGGCGGTAGCTCATCTTGTACCAGTCGCTGTCCGGATAGTTGTAGCCGAGCGTCGCGCCGGCGGCGAGCGCCTGATCCTTCAGGCCCAGCGTCAGATAGGCCTCGACGAGACGGTGCAGCGCTTCGGGCGCGTGGTTGGTGGTCTGGAAGTTTTCCACCACGTTGCGGAACCGGTTGACGGCCGACAGGGTCTGGTTCGAACGCAGGTACCAGCGCCCGACCGTCATTTCCTTGCCCGCGAGCTGGTCGTTGACCATGTCGAGCTTGACGCGGGCATCCTTGGCATACTCGCTTTCCGGGAAGCGGCGGATGATGTCGTTCAGCGCGGTGCGGGCGCGTTCGGTGATCGCCTGGTCGCGGCCGACATCGACGATCTGGTCGAAATGGCAAAGCGCTGTCAGGTAATAGGCGTATTCGGCTTCCGAGCCGCCCGGGTGCAGGGCAAGGTAGCGTTCGGCGGCGGCGAGCGCGGTCGTGTAGTCGCGCGTCTTGTAGGACGCGTAAGCCGACATCACCATCGATTTGCGTGCCCACTCGGAATAGGGGTGCTGGCGCTCGACTTCCTCGAACAGCAGGATGGCATTCTGGTAATCGCGGGAATCGAGTTCCGCGGCGGCCTGGTTGTAGAGTTGTTCTACGGGGCGCTCGACATAGGCGAGTTCCGTGTTGCGCCGCGTGGACTGGCAGGCGCCAAGCACCAGCGCGCAGGCAGCAATCGCCAAGGGGAGGGGTGTCAGTCTGGACATGGGGGGCGGCCTGTATCTTCGGCTTGGTGCGGTTTACCGTGTTTGCTTAGCGCGAATGCGCCTGCCTTTCCAAGGCCTCAAAGGCAGGGTTTGCGAGGCAGGATGCGGCCAATTCGCCCAGACACGAAGATTGTGCTTGCCAGGTGCCACAATCGCCCTACGTGTGCTAGGCTGTTGTTCGCGCCCGATTCCCGGAAGCCGCGACAGGCAACCCCTGATCCGGGCAAGTGGACGAGAAGAGTTAAGTCATGACCAGCCGCAAACTTAGCGACGCCAACACAGTCGACCGCCAAGTGGGCGAGCGCATGCGCCGCCGCCGGATACTACTCGGACTGACCCAGGATCAGCTGGCAGATGCGCTCGGCATTTCCTACCAGCAAATCCAGAAATACGAGACCGGTGCAAACCGGGTCAGCGCCGGCCGCCTGGCTCAGATCGCGGAAGTGCTGGAGGTGCAGCCGGGCTGGTTCTTTGGCGCGGCCGAAAAAACCGAATCTGCCGGCGGCTCGTCGCGCGCGGTTATCGACCTTGTCCGCAACTTTTCCCGCATCGAGGATGAGCGCGTGCGTACCCATCTGATGGCGCTTGTCCGGTCACTCGCCGGGCGGGGTGATGAAGAGGTCGTACCGGACGATCTGTCCGGTGACAGCCAAAGCCTGATGGGCTGAGCGCCCTTCCTGCAATCAAGACAATTCAGACTGCGGCGCGGGCGTCTTCACGGACCGCTTGCGCACCGGCATCTTCCCAGCACCAGGCGGACGGCGTGGCGAGCAGCTTGCGGACGAGCTTGTTGTTGAGGCCATGGCCGGGCTGCACGGCGTCATAATCCCCCGCGATCGGAGCGCCGGCCAGCATCAGGTCGCCGACGGCATCCAGCATCTTGTGGCGCACGAACTCGTCCTCAATGCGCAGGCCTTCCGGATTCATCACTCCGTCTTCGCCGATCACCACCGCGTTCTCGAGTGAGCCGCCCCGGGCGAGGCCCATCGAGCGCAGCATTTCGACATCGCGGGCAAAGCCGTAGGTGCGGGCAAAAGCAAGGTCGCGGGCGAACATGCCGGGGGCGAGCTTCATCGCCATCTGCTGCACGCCGATGTGCTGGTCGTCATACTCGATACGGGCGCGCAGCGTCAGCACGTCACCGTTCGAAGGCGACAGCGTGGCGCGTTTCGGGCCTTCGCGCACTTCGATGGTTTCTAGAATGCGGATGCGCTGGCGGGCGGCGCCTTGCGCCTTCTGGCCGGCCAGCATCAGAAGTTCGTAGAACACGGAAGATGAGCCATCCATGATCGGCACTTCGGGGCCGTCGATTTCGATGCGCAGGTTGTCGATCCCGACCCCGGCGATGGCGGCAAGCAGGTGCTCGACCACAGCGACTGAAACGCCATGCGCGTTTGAAAGCGTGGTGCCAAGCTGCGTGTCGGAGACCGCGTCAGCATGCGCCTGAATTTCGCCGGTGCCTTCCGGCGCGTCGATACGGACGAAGCGGATACCGGTATTCGTAGCGGCGGGCAGCAGCGTCAGGCGGGCACGCGCACCGGAGTGCACACCTATCCCGGCGCAGCTGACCTTGCGGGAAATCGTTGTCTGCCGCGTGTGCGCCATGTGTGTTTCAGCCTTCAGCCCGGAACGCATAACCATGACGGACTAGATGGCCCGCCGGCCCGCCGCACTCAAAACACGCGATGTTTCGGCTTGTTACAGTTTGGCGGCAGGATGCGCTGTAAAGCGTTGAAAAACAATGATTTTAACCCGCAGGAAATGTGTCGCCCGAAGGCCACACACGCGCTCAATGATTGGCAGAACGCCGCAGGAAGGCAGGAATCTCCAGATCGGCGTCATCGAAGGCCGCCGGTTCCGGATGGTCGTCCGGCGAGGAGATGATCTGCGGGCTGGCAGCGGCGCCGCGCGGTTCGGGGGCGGAATCATTCTGGCCCTGAGGCGCCGGGCGGCGCCAGCCGAACAGGTTCGCGAAGCCGGAGGATGGCGCTGCGCCCTCACGGACGGGCCGCTCGGGGGCAGGGGCGTCCGTACGCTCGGAGAAGATTCCGGCCGCCGGAGCGGCCGGCGTGACGGCCACGCGAGGCGGCGCCACGATCTTCGGGCGGTCGTCGGCATCCGGGTCGTATGCCGGAGCTGCGGCCAGCATCTCGGCGTCCTCGGCCGCCATGGCTTCGTCTTCCAGGGCGTGGGCTTCATCATCGGCGGTGGGGGCGGCGGCAACAGGAGACGCACCCAGCGTGCGCGGCGCGATCGGCTGCGCAGCAGGCAGGCGGCGCGTCGCGGCGTCGAGACCGGCGGCGACCACGGAGACGCGAATGCGGCCTTCGAGGCTCGCGTCGAACGCCGAGCCGAGGATGATGTTCGCGTTGGGGTCGACTTCGCGGCGGATTTCGTTGGCCGCCTCGTCGAGTTCGAACAGGGTCATGTCATAGCCGCCGGTGATGTTCACCAGCACGCCCTTGGCGCCCTTGATGGTGACGTCGTCGAGCAGCGGATTGTCGATGGCGCGCTTGGCGGCCTCGAGCGCCCGGGCCTCGCCGGTCGCTTCGCCCATGCCCATCAGGGCGGTGCCCATGCCGCGCATGATGGCGCTGACATCGGCAAAGTCGAGGTTTATCAGGCCGGGCATGACGATCAGGTCGGTGATGCCGCGCACGCCGGAATAGAGCACGTCATCGGCCATGCGGAACGCGTCGGCGAAGGTCGTTTTGTCATTGGCGATGCGGAACAGGTTCTGGTTCGGCACGACGATCATCGTGTCGACATGGCCGCGGATCTTCGCGAGGCCGTCTTCGGCAAGGCGCATGCGGTGCGCGCCTTCAAAGCCGAACGGCTTGGTGACGACGGCAATCGTCAGGATGCCCATGTCCTGCGCGGCGCGGGCGATGATCGGGGCTGCGCCGGTGCCGGTGCCGCCGCCCATGCCGGCGGCGATGAATACCATGTGGGCCCCTTCGAGACGGGCGCGGATATCATCGAGGGATTCTTCAGCCGCTTTCGCACCAACCTCGGGGCGAGCACCAGCGCCGAGTCCGGAGGTGGTGCCGAGGCCAAGCTGCAGCGTGTTTTCAGCGCGCGAACGCGACAGGGCCTGCGCGTCGGTATTGGCCACGATGAACTCGACGCCCTGCAGGTTTGCCTCGATCATGTTGTTGATCGCGTTGCCGCCGGCTCCGCCCACGCCAAAAACGAGGATCCGCGGCTTAAGTTCCTGGGTCATTGCGCCTCAATCTGCGTCTGCGTCGGCCGGGGCTGGCTTGAGCGGGCAGAATGCGCGCCTGCCGCTAAAAAACGCTTAAGTGAACGCAGCTGGCGTCAGAAATTTTCTTTCAGCCAGTAGAGCACACTCTTGAGTTTTCCCGAGCCGCCCTCCGCCTCAGTTTCCAATGACGACACGCCAGCCCGCGCAGCGTCGGTGAACCCCAACTCAGGATAAAGTAGCAGGCCGGACGCCGTTGAAAAAGCCGGCGTGGCCAGTTGCTCGCCTAAAGTTTCGGCAAGGACCGGGCGGCCGAGGCGGATCGGGGTCTTGAGGATGCGGCTGGCGACTTCGCGCACGCCGGGCAGCTGGCTCGCGCCGCCGGTGAGCACTACGCGTTGCGGCAGGACCGATTTCACATCGCTCCGCGCGAGCAGGTCCAGCGTCATCTCGAAAATCTCTTCGATGCGTGGCGCGATGATGCGCGCGAGTTCGGCGCGCTCCAGCCGGGACGCATGCAGGCGGCCGTCATCGCCGAGGCGCGGGGCCTCGATGCGTTCGGCAAGGCCGGGGCCTTCGAGATCGGCGGTGCCATAGACAGCCTTCAGGCGCTCGGCGGCGGCAAAGGTCGTGCCGATGCCCTGCGCAATATCCGCGGTCACATGCGCGCCGCCGACCGGCACAAGGCCAAGCCAGGCGGGCGAGCCATGCAGGTAGACCGAGACAGCGGTTACGCCGGAGCCGAGATCGATGCAGACCGCGCCATTCTCGATCTCGTCCTCGATCAGGGTTCCCGCACCGCTGGCGATGGCCGACGGGACCAGTTGGCGCACACCGAGATGGGCGCGGCCGACACACTCGACGAGGTTCTTCACAATGGCGCGCGGGGCGGACACGATCGACATTTTGACCGTCAGTGTGCCGGCGATCATGCCGACGGGCTGGCGCACGCGGCCGGCCGCCTTGTCGATCGTATAGACGACCGGCCAAGCGGAAAGGATGTCCTCCTGGCGGTGAGCCGGGGACTGCGCGGCGCGCGTCAGCGCCTGGCTGTGAAGGCGGCGCACATCCTTGGCGGTGATCACGCGGTCGCCGATATCGAGGCTGGCGGTGATCAGACGCGAGGTGAGTTTCGGGCCGGTGATGCCGAGGATGACTTCCGAGATCGGCTCGCCCGCTTCGCGTTCCGCATCTTCGACCGCAAGCCGGATGGAGCGTTCAAGCCCTTCCATGTCGGTGATCGTGCCGCCGGCGAATCCGCGCGTCTGCTGGCGTCCGGCGCCAAGGATGGTCATCCGGCGTGGATTGTCCGTATCCGGACGGGCAATCAGGCAGGTGGTTTTCGAGCAGCCGATGTCCAGCGCGGCGACCGTGCCGCTGGAGCGGCCGTTGAGGCGGGCGAGGCGCTTGGAAGAGAGTTCGGACATCAGGTTTTCTCGGCAACCTCGCGGGCAGGGGCAGGTTCAACGGCGGATTGGGCCAGGCGGAGATAGACGCGGCCTTGGCTGCGCAGGTCGATCATTTCCAGCGGGCGCTGGGTGAGCGCGGTGCGCACTTGAAGTTTCGCCAGCCGCTGGATGGCGGGCTCGAGGCCCGGGTCTTCCGGCAGGCGGACGGTGACGCCGTTGATGAAGCGCATGTCCCAGCGGCGCGTGCCGATCCGGGTGGCGACCGCAACCCGGCCATTGATGTCCGGCGCCGAGGCCAGCGCGGAGGCGAGCTGCGGGGCCGCTTCGGGGGCGCCCTGACCGGCGAGGCGCAGGAGGCCCGGGTGGTCTTCCGCGCGGGCGCCCGGCAGCAGGCGGCCAAGGCCATCGACCACCTGCCACTGGCGGCCATCATGCCAGAGCGCCACCGGATCAGCTGCGTCAGCGAGGATGACGATCTGGCCGGGCCAGAGGCGGTGGACGCGCACGTTGAGCACCTTGCTGGTGCTTTCGACGCGGCTCTTGATCAGGTGCGGGTCGGCGCGGAACATGTTCTCGCCGGGCTCGATCATCGCGGCGGCGCGCACTTCGTCGGCAAGCACCGGATTGTCTTCGAGGCCGAGGACCGACACATCCTTCACGTCAATGCCGACAAGGCGCGAGGTGTCATCCATGAAGCCACCCAACCGGGCGCCGATCTGCGACATCGATCCGCCCATCCAGGCAGCGGTCGCCACAAGGATCGCGACCAGCATCACGACGCCGAAAATGATCGAGGAGACGCGGACTTCCTCGCCCGTCGTCTCGTCGATGATCGTCGCCGGACGGCGGCGACCCGAAGGCACGGTCTGGTTACGCTCTATCTTTGGCATGAGGCGTCCTCGATCATCCATGCGACGAGGTCCACGAAACTCATGCCCATGTGCGCGGCCTGCTCGGGAACGAGCGAGGTCGGCGTCATGCCGGGCTGGGTGTTGGTTTCGAGGATCACGAGGCGGTCCTTCTTCTCATCGTATCGGAAGTCCGAGCGCGTCGCCCCGCGGCATCCCAGAGCGAGGTGAGCCGTGAG
>JBBSDJ010000009.1:0-39615 GCA_038249555.1 Caulobacterales bacterium | reverse complement strand
TGTGTTTCATGCATACGAGGCATTGATAGGCTCAAAAATGCCAAGCCAAATTGAGGCGATGGCGCTGCGTGTGGGAGTGTTGGTCTTGGTGGCCATGGTGATCGTGATCACTTGGGGGGACATTCTCGAAACCGGCGTTTTTGGACGGGGAAGCAGCTGACGCAATTCAGCTCCAGGAACGAAAGAGTATTCGAGAATGCGTAAATTCCTCGCAGCAACAGTTCTCGCGACCAGCGTCTTGGCGCTCGGATCGGGAGGCCAGCTGACTACAGCGCATGCACAGGAAGATGCCCGCTATGGCGGCACAATCCGCTCCATTGTCGTTGAGGGCAACAAGCGTATCGAAGCCCGTACGGTGCAGTCCTACCTGCTGCTCGAACCCGGTGATGCGTTCGATCCGGACCGGATCGACCTGTCGCTCAAGACACTGTTCGCCACCAACCTGTTCGCCGACGTGTCGATTGACCGGCGCGAGGATGACCTTGTGGTCCGCGTTGTTGAAAACCCGATCATCAACCGCGTGATCTTCGAGGGCAACCGCGCCCTCAAGGACGACAAGCTGCGCGAAGAAATCCAGGCCTCGCCGCGTGGCGTGTTCACGGCGGCCCGCGTGCAGGCCGACGTTCAGCGCGTGCTGGAAATGTATCGCCGTTCGGGACGTTTTGCGGCGAAGGTCGAGCCACAATACAAACCGCTGGAACAGAACCGCGTCGACCTGATCTTCGAGATCACAGAAGGCCCGGTGACCGGCGTTCGCGCGATCAACTTCATCGGCAACAAGGAATACTCGGACTCGCGTCTGCGCAGCGAGATCGTGACCCGACAGTCGCGCCTCTGGCGCTTCTTCAGCTCGAACGACAACTATGACTCGGGCCGTCTCGAATTTGACCGCGAACAGCTGCGCGAGTTCTACCAGAACAACGGCTACTACGATTTCCGCGTGACTTCTGCGGTCGCGGAACTGACGCCGGACCAGAAAGACTTCTACGTCACCTTCACAGTTGACGAGGGACGCCAGTACGACTTCGGCGTCATCAAGGTCGAGACGGCGCTCGAGAAGCTGGACTCGAATATCCTGCAGGCCGTGGTGCCGATCCAGGAAGGCGAGCTTTTCCGGGGCGACCAGATCGAAGGGACCATCGACGCGCTGACCTACGCCGCAGGTGTGGCGGGGTATGCGTTTGTGGACATCCGTCCGCAGATCAGCGTCAACGAAGAGACCGGGCGGATCGATATCACCTTCGCCATCGATGAAGGTCCGCGCGTCTACATCGACCGCATCAACATCGTCGGCAACACGCAGACGCTGGACCGCGTGATCCGCCGCGAACTGCGCATTGCCGAAGGCGACGCGTTCAACCGCATCCTGCTGGATCGCTCGCGCAACCGTATCCGCGCGCTCGGCTTCTTCAAGGAAGTCGAGATCGTCGAGACGCCGGCAGAAGATCCGGACCGCACGATCGTGGATGTCACGGTCACTGAGCAATCGACGGGTGAGTTGTCGTTCGCGGCAGGTTTCTCGTCCGTTGACTCCTATCTGTTCGACCTCAGCGCCTCGCAGCGCAACCTTCGCGGCCGTGGCCAGTCGGTCGTCGCACGGACGTCCTTGTCCAGCCGCCAGCAGGTCGTCGATCTCAGGTTCACCGAACCGCGCTTCCTCGACCGCAACCTGTCGGCCGGGGTCGATCTTTTCGCGACGAAGCAGGACTTTGAGGAATTCACCGGGTTCACGAGCGAAACCATCGGCGGCGGCGTCCGGACGGCGTTTCCGCTGACGGACCGCATGCAGCTTGGCCTGAGCTATCGTCTGCAGGCGGACGATGTGAACATCTCCGACCGGAACATTATCATTGATACGGCCGGCAACCTGCTGCGGGACTCGGTCCAGATCGCCGGGCAAAGCACGCCGGACGATTTCACGGATGACCGCTTCCGGCTGCCTGAAGCCGGCGATGCGGCCCCCGGTGAGCTGGTGGTGGATTTCTGTGACCCGCTCTACACGCTGCGCGATACGATCTGCCGCTCCGAGCGCAACGATATTTCGAGCATCATCGGCTACAATTTTTTCTGGGATCAGACCAACGATCCGATCACGCCGACGCGCGGTTTTGACTTCCGGTTCAGCCAGGATCTGGCGGGGCTTGGCGGGGATGTCCGTTACGTGCGGACGGAAACCGGCGCCTCGCTGTACCGCGGGATCTGGCGGGATGTGATTGCCAGTGCGAAATTCTCGGCCGGCCTTGTGGTGCCGCTCGACGATGAGCAGGGCGTTCGCATCAACAACCGCTTCTTCCGCGGTGGCAGCACCTTCCGCGGATTTGACGTGGCCGGCCTTGGACCGCGCGAAATCGTGCGAGTGTTCGACCCGCAAACCGGCGAAGTGGTCCAGACCAGCCGTCTGAACTCGCTCGGCGGCAATGCCTATTATCAGGGAACGTTCGAACTGACGGTTCCGAACTTCCTGCCCGAAGAGTACGGCATCAAGAGCGCGTTGTTCATGGACGTTGGCTCCCTCGGCACGCTCGATGATGTCGACAAAGGCGTGCCGCTGTTCATTGGTGATGCCTCCCAGCTTGGATTTCCGGGCCTGTCCGCCGTCCGCATCCCGAAAGATGCCGCGTCGCTGCGCGCGTCCGCGGGTCTCAGCGTGTTCTGGGATTCGCCGTTCGGCCCGATCCGGTTCGACTTCTCCCAAATCCTTCGCAAGGAAGAATACGACCGTACCGAGACATTCCGGTTCTCGACATCAACGAACTTCTGATCTCGCAAGCCCCCACGAGGAAACCATAATGACCAAGTTCAAAACTCTTCTGACGGCTCTGATGCTGTCGACCACAACGCTCCTGATCGTTGCGCCTTCGGCTACCGCTCAGGGCACCGTGATCATGGTGATCGACGAAGGCCGGATTGTTGGCGAAAGCAAAGCCGGCAAGGACATGTTCACGAAACTCAAGAACATCGAGACCCAGATCAATGCCGAGCTGAAGCCGACACGCGACGCGCTGGAAACAGAGCGTCAGGCGCTGGCCGTCAAGCTGGACGGCAAGACGCGTGAGGCGATTGTCGCCGATGCCGCGCTCGTCAAGCAGATCGAGGACTTCCAGAAAAAGTCGAACGACTTCGCGCAGAAGCGGACGACGCTGTCGCAGGAGTATGCGGCCACCGAGCAGAAGTCGTTCATCGATTTCAACACGGCCCTCGAGCCGGTGATGCTTGAGGTCGTGAAAGAGAAGAATGCGCAGGTCGTGCTGTCCAAGAGCCAGGCGGTGTTCACCGCCGACGCTGTGGACGCAACGGCCTCCATCGTCGCCAAGCTCGACCAGAAGACGCCGACGATCACGGTTGTCCGTCAGCGCGCCCCAGCGCCTCAGTAACCGCGGTCACGCTCCGTCATGGCAGTCGATACCCGGTTCTATGCGTCATTGGGGGCTTTGACGCTGGAATCGGCCGCTGCGCTGATAGGGGCGGAGCTGGTTGGCGATCCGACTACGCCGATCACCGGCATTGCGGCGGCGGATAAGGCCAAGCCGGGCGAGCTGGCGTTTCTTGAAGGCGAAGGCGCCGGGCTAACTTCGCTCAGCCCGGATCTGAGCGTGCTGTTGGTGAGCGAGGCTATCCGGAAGCGGGTGGCGGACGGCGTTGCACTGCTCGTGGTGAAACAGCCGCGCCACGCCCACAACGTCATTGCCCGCACCCTGTTCAAGCCGCGTCACCAACTCGCCCAGACACGCGTTGCGATCTCGCCGGATGCGAAGATCCATCCGGGCGCCGAACTCGGGGCTGGCGTTGTCGTCGGCGCCGGTGCAGCGATTGGCGAAGGCACGGTCATCTGCCCGAACGCGGTCATCGGGCCAGGTGTTCAGATTGGCCGGAACGGGTTCATCGGAGCGGGCACAAGCATTCACTGCGCGCTGTTGGGGGATCATGTCACCCTGTTGGCGGGCGCGCGCATCGGCGAGGCCGGCTTTGGCGTCACGCCGGGGCCGAGCGGGTTGGAAGATGCCCCGCATTTCGGGCGGGTGATCCTGCAGGACCATGTGACCATCGGCGCCAATACATGTATTGATCGCGGCGTCTTCGCAGACACCATCGTCGGCGAGCGAACCAAGATCGATAACCTCTGCCAGATTGCCCACAATGTCGTGTTGGGTCGGTCAGTGATCGTGGCGGCGTTTGGCGGTATCTCCGGCTCCGTTCGGATCGGCGATGGGTCGATGCTGGGCGGCCAGGTAGGCATTGCCGATCATGTCAAAGTGGGCGCTGGGGTCAGCCTGGCGGGCGCTGCAGGGGTCTTACGGGATGTGCCTGATGGAGAAACCTGGGGCGGCACGCCGGCCAAGCCGCTCCGCCAGTGGATGAGGGAAATCACCTGGCTGGCCAAGCAGACCAGAGCCAAGAAGCGTGATTGAACAGTGGCGCCGCTCCTGACGGGCTGGTAACGGAAAACGATGGCTACTTCCGTACATCCTTCTTCCGTCATTGAAGACGGCGCCGTGCTGCATGACGGCGTCACCATTGGTCCTTTCTGTCATATCGGCCCCAACGCCGAAGTTGGTGAAGGTACCCAGCTGATTTCGCATGCGAGCGTCATCGGCAACACGCGCGTCGGCAAGAACTGCACGCTGCATCCGCACGCCGTCCTCGGCGGCCTGCCGCAAGTCATCGGCCTCGCGGCCCATCCGGACTCACGCCTGGAGATCGGCGATGGCTGCGTCTTCCGCGAGTACGCGACCGCCCATAGCGGCATTCCGAAGTTCGGCGGGCTGACGAAGGTTGGCACGAACTGCTACATCATGATCGGCGCGCACATCGCGCATGATTGCCAGATCGGCAACAATGTCGTGATGGCGAACAATGTCTCGCTCGCGGGACATATCGAGGTTGGCGACAATGTCTGGTTTGGCGGCCTGTCCGCCGTGCACCAATTCAGCCGTGTCGGCCGCAACGCATTCATCGGCGGCGGCGCCATCGTCGTCGAGGATGTCATCCCCTTCGGGTCCGTCGTCGGCAACCATGCGAAGCTTGCGGGACTGAATACTGTCGGCCTGAAGCGCCGCGGGTTTTCGAAAGCAGACCTTCAGGAAATCCGCTCCGCCTACAAAGCCGTGTTTGAGGGAAATGGTCTGTTCAAGGATCGTCTCGAAGCTGCGGTCACGACGTTTGCCGGTCAGCCCTTGGCGATGGAGTTGATCAACTTCATTCGCGAAGGCGGCGACCGCCCCATCTGCAAGCCGGGTTGAGCGCATGCCCGCACCGCTTGGCCTGATTGCGGGACTTGGCGACCTGCCGGTCGCGATCGCAGAGAATGCCGTGGCGACGGGGCAGGGTGTCCATGTTCTCCGGCTGAAAGGTTTCGAGGAGCCGCGTCTTGCGGGGTATCCGGGGAGCGTCGTCGGGCTGGGCGAAGTTGGGGCCGTGATCACGCGGCTGCGCGATGCAGGGTGCCGCGATCTCGTATTCGCAGGGAATGTCAGCCGGCCGAACTTCTCGGACCTGAAGCTGGACCTGCGCGGCGCTGCGCTGCTGCCGAAAGTTCTCAGCGAAGCGCGCAAGGGCGATGATGCGCTGCTTCGCGTGCTCGTGGGTGAGTTCGAGAAGAACGGCTTTAACGTGATTGGCAGCGAGCAGGCGCACGCCGCCCTGCTGGCGCCGGCCGGACTCATCGCGGGACCGGCGCCCTCCGACGCGCTGCTTGAGGACCTCGCGGTCGCCGCCCGGGTGGCTTCTGCCAGCGGCGCGCTGGATATCGGGCAGGCCTGCGTGGTTTGCGACGGTCTGGTGCTCGCAGTCGAAGCGCAGGAAGGCACGGATGAGATGCTACGGAGATGCGCCGCCCTGCCTGAGACCATTCGCGGCACAGCGCAGGCTCGCCGGGGTGTTCTGGTGAAGCGGCCCAAACCGGTTCAGGAACGGCGGATTGACCTTCCGACCACTGGCGTCTCGACGGTGGAACTCGCTGCCGCTGCCGGTCTTGCCGGCATCGGCGTCGAAGCCGGTGGCGCCCTGATGCTCAACCGCGCCGCCATGCAAGCGAAGGCCGCGTCGCTCGGATTGTTCCTGTACGGATTTTCTCCAACTCTCGGCGTTGGTTCTTGATGTCCCTCTATCTCGTCGCAGCCGAGGCGTCCGGAGACCTGCTGGCGCGCGAAGTAGCCGAATGGGTGCGCCGCAAATCACCGGGCACCGAAATCAACGGGATTGGCGGCGCCGAACTGGCGGCCGCCGGTATCACGTCTCCGATTGATATAGCGCCGCTTTCGGTCCTCGGTTTTGTGGAAGGCATCAAGGCTTACGGGGATGTCGTGCGTCTGGCTGACGCTGCCGCAGACGACATTTGCAAGCGCCGGCCTAAGGTCGTTGTTCTGGTCGATTCATGGGGATTCATGTTACGCGTGGCGCAACGCGTCCGCGCCCGTGATCCGTCGATACGTCTCGTCAAGCTGATCGGCCCGCAGGTCTGGGCGACCCGCCCGGGGCGCGCGGCCACGCTGGCAGCGACAGTCGATCATCTCCTCTGCATGCACGAGATTGAAGCGCCTTACTACGAACCGTTCGGACTGAAGGTCACGGTCATCGGCAATCCTGCCCTGACGCGAAGCGGGAAGGGCGACGGTGCAGCCTTCCGTGTACTGTATAACATCGGCGCGGACGAGCCGCTATTGCTCGTCTTGCCGGGAAGCCGGCGCAGCGAGATCGTCAGTGTTGCGCCGGTGCTGATGGCCGCGGCCCGGCAGGTGAAACGTGGACTGCCGGCGGTGCAGGTTGTAGTGCTTCCCGCAGGCCCGATCCAGGCAGGGTTTGCCCAGCGGTTTCCCGATGCGCCGGAGTGGGCCCGGATCATTACCCATCCGGATGAGCGGTATGATGGCATGGCCGCCGCAACGGTTGCTCTCGCCTGTTCCGGAACGGTGACGAGCGAAGTGGCGATGCAGGGCGCGCCGATGATTGTCGGCTACAAGACCGGCTGGATCACCTGGGCGCTGGCCCGCGGCCTTCTCTATAAGAAGGTCCACATCACACTGCTGAACATCCTGAACGGCGACCGGGAGATCGTGCCTGAGTTTGTCCAGACAAAGCTCAAGGCCGAACCTATAGCGGGCAAGGCGCTGGAATGGTTCAAGGACCCTGCCGAGCGCACTGCCCAACAGGCGCGTCAGAACACGGCGTTGTCAGCGCTGGTGCGCGACGGCAAGCCCGCCGCAGAAATTGCGGCGGACGCCGTACTTGCTGAACTTCAACTCGCTCAGCGGCCGCTGATCGGCACGTAATCCCGCATCGGGGCGCCGGTGTATATCTGCCGGGGACGGCCGATTTTCTGCGTCGGGTCTTCCAGCATCTCGTTGAGCTGCGACACCCAGCCGACGGTGCGGGCGACAGCGAAGAGCACGGTGAACATCTTGGTTGGGAAGCCCATCGCCTCGAGAATGATGCCCGAATAGAAATCGACGTTCGGGTAGAGCTTCTTCTCGATGAAATAGTCGTCCTGCAGGGCGATACGCTCGAGCTCCATGGCCACTTTCAGGGCCGGGCTGTCGCGCAGGTCGAGTGCGTCGAGCACTTCGTAGCAGGTTTTCTGCATGACCTTGGCGCGAGGGTCGTAGTTCTTGTAGACGCGGTGGCCGAAGCCCATCAGGCGGATGCCGCTGTTCTTGTCCTTCGCCATCTTGACGAATTCCGGAACCTTATCGAGCGAGCCGATTTCGCGCAGCTGGCGGAGGGCCGCTTCGTTGGCGCCGCCATGGCTGGGGCCCCAGAGGCTGGCCACGCCGGCAGCGATGGCGGCGAATGGGTGAGCGCCCGACGAGGCGACGAGGCGGACAGTGGACGTCGAGGCGTTCTGCTCGTGGTCGGCGTGCAGCATGAAGAAACGGTCCATGGCGCGGGCCAGGACCGGGTTGATCTCATAGTCCTCGGCGGTGACCGAGAAGCACATGTTGATGAAGTTTTCCGAGTAGGAGAACTTGTTCAGCGGATCGATGAAGCGCTGGCCGAGATTGTACTTCATGCAGCGCGCGGCGAGCGTCGGCAGTTTCGCGATCAGGCGGATCGAGCTGTTGCGGCGCTCTTCGGGGTCTTCGTTGCCCATGGCGCCGGGGTAGAAGGCGGCCATGCCGCCGACGGCGCCGGTGAGCATTGCCATCGGGTGGCTGTCACGGCGGAAGCCGTCGAAGAAACGGTCCTGCTGTGTGTGCAGCAACGTGTGCTGGCGGATCTCGCGCCAGAACGCGTCATACTCCGTCTTGGTCGGCAGCTGTCCGTTGAGGAGCAGGTAGCAGAGCTCGATATAGTTCGATTTTTCCGCGAGCTGGTCGATGGGATAGCCGCGGTGCAGCAGGATGCCCTCGTCGCCATCGATGAAGGTGATCTGGCTTTCGCAGCTGCCGGTGGAGGTGAAGCCCGGATCGAGCGTGAAGTGATCCGTTTCGGCGTAGAGCTTGCGGATGTCGATGACATTCGGGCCGTGCGTGCCCGAATAGACAGGCAGGTCCACTTTCTTGCCGTTCACTTCAAGCTTGGCAGTGCCAGCGTTCTTTACCTTGTTTTCCATCAGCTCTTTCCCTGTTCAATCTGTCTGCAGAAACGCCTCAGCCAGCGCCCGTCTGAATCTGGTCATCTATCCGGCCCAGCGTTTCCTCGCGCCCGAGCCAGTCCATCACCGGCGCCAGATCCGGAGCAGGAAGTCCGCCCGTCAAAGCCGCCCGTAAAGGCGGACCTATCTGCCCCATAGATAGGCCTGTTGCAGTGCAATATGTCGCGATCATTTCCGAAATGCTAGCGGTTGTCCAAGTTGCGAGGTTACGCAATTCAGACGAAAGCTTCCTTAACCGGTCAACGCCTTCTTCCGACAGGGCCTTTTTCGCGTTCTTGGCGAGTTCCAGGGGACGCGCCGCACGCAGAAAGAGAAAGGCTGCTGCGAGTTCGACGAGGGTCGCGCCGCGATCCTTCATGTGGGGAAGCGCTGTACGGATCCGGTCCGTTGCGGATGAGTCCAGGTCGCCTTCGGCGCGCAGGAATGGAATCAGGAGGTCGAACAGGCGGTCATTGCTGGCTTCACGGATGAAGTGGGCGTTGACAGTTCCGAGCTTTTCCAGATCAAGCCGGGCGGGGGCCTTGTTGATGCCGTCCAGACCGAACAGCCGGATGGCTTCGTCCTCGGTGAAGATTTCCTGGTCGCCATGGCTCCAGCCGAGCCGCAGCAGGTAGGCCTTCATGCCTTCGGGCAGATAGCCGAGGTCGCGGTAGACGGTCGTCGACAGGGCGCCGTGGCGCTTTGAAAGCTTTCCGCCATCATTGCCGTGGATCATCGGCAGGTGGGAAAAATGGGGGACGGCCCAGCCCATCGCCTCGTAGATCGGGATCTGCCGGAACGTGTTGCGCAGGTGGTCATCGCCGCGGATGACGTGGGTGACATCCATGTCGTGATCATCGACGACGACCGCCAGCATGTAGGTCGGCGTGTTATCGGTGCGCAGCAGTACGAGATCGTCGATCTCGGACGAATGGACTTTCACGGTGCCCTGGACGCCGTCTTCGACGATGCGGTCTCCGCCATCCGGGGCGCGCAGGCGGACGACATAGGGCGCATCTGCGGACGGGGGCGCCCCGCCATCGCGCCACGGAGAGCGGAACGGCGCCAGCAGTGCGCCCGCTTCAGCGAGAAGCGCAGCTTTCTCGGTGTCGCCAAGTCCCTCCTGGCGCGCCGCTACGCGTTTCTCTTCGCCGAGGTCGCGCCGGGCCTGAAGCTTTTCGGCGCTGACATAGCAGCGGAACGCCGTGCCGCGCGCGACCATCTCATGGGCGACATCGGCATGCCGGCCCGCGCGTTCGGATTGCATGAGCGGCGGCTCGTCCGGTGTGAGGCCGAGCCAGTTCATCGCGTCGAGGATGGCTGCCGTCGCTTCCGGCGTGGAGCGCTCGTGGTCGGTGTCCTCAATGCGCAGCAGGAAACGACCGCCGTACCTTTTCGCGAAAAGGTAGTTGAAAAGGGCGGTGCGTGCCCCTCCAATGTGAAGCATCCCGGTAGGGGAAGGGGCAAATCGCGTAACGACGCGCATGATCAGGGTAATCTCCGGGGATTCGGCGGCACCGCCGCCGACGGGGTGCAGAAACACGAGGATGAACGAGAGTGCAAGGGGTGGGGCTGCCCGGACTGAGCGTGCTCAAGGGCGCTGGCGCACTCGTGAGTATCGACGCCCGTCCGTTGATGCTCGCCTTTGCCATTTGCGCCGGCGCGGCCGTCTACTTTTCCCTCCCCTTCGAACCTCAATTTGAGCACGTTCTGGGAGGGGCGGGCGTTCTGTTTCTCGTGTGGCTGGCGGCGCGGCGATGGTGGACCTCCGAGGCGGCCATCATGCTGGTGATTGTCGCCTTCGGGATTTCCATCGGCTTGCTGGCAGCGAACCTCCGGACGCAGCGCGTGGAGGCCCCGGTCGCCACGTCAGAAGCGCGGCCGGCGATGGTCGAAGGTTGGGTGCAGGAGGTCGAGCCATCAGCCTGCGGACGTTTGCGCTGGCGATGATCGCGGTTGTCCTGCTTCAGCCCGACAGCGTGGTGACGCCTGGATTCCAGATGTCCTTTGCGGCGACCGGCGCTTTGATTGCGGCGTTCGAGGTCTGGCGAAATCGCCGGTCCGGCAAGGACGGCGTGTTGGGGCCGATCGCGTTTAGTTGGGTCTCGATTGTGGTGACGTCGCTGGCGGCCGGGCTCGCGACCATGCCGTTCGCGATATACCATTTTGACCGGGCGTCTCCGATCGGCGTTGTCGCCAATCTGGCCGCGACCCCTGTGGTGACGTTCCTGTCGGCGCCGTCAGCGGCCTTGGCGCTTGTTCTGGCGCCCTTCGGCTATGCTGATTTCGGGTTGAGACTGTTCGGTTACAGTCTTGAACTACTGCTGTTCATATCTCATTTCTTCGCACAATTTGCCGGCGAGGCTGGCTATTCCAGCCGGGCAATGCTGGCGAGCTCCATGATCCTGTCGGCGCTGGCACTCGGCGCACTGATTTCAACAACGGGGGCCGCGCGCTACATACTCGGCGGTGTTCTGGCGATGGCTTCGATCGGCATCTGGCTCAACGCGCCGCGGTTTGTTGCCCACTGGTCCACATCGGGCGAATTGTTTCTGGCGCAGCCGGACAACGACGTGATCCGCGTTGCACTGGCCGAAGGCGCAGGCCTCGCGCCGCTGCGCTTTTCCGAGACGTTGCCCGTGGATTGCGAGGGGGGGATTGCTCCGCAACCATGTCTTCGGACATCCACTTGACGATGCAGACTGTCCCGGAGCCGCTTGTGTGTTTCCGGCGCGCAGCGGAGCTTGCACCAAATGTCGAACCACACTGCTTGGATACGGATTCCGAAGGACAGGTCACGTGCCTTTGGTCCGACATCGCAAAGCATGGCGGTGATACGCTCTACTCGACGGACGGCAGGTTCCGCCAGGTTCGCGCACCGAGCTGCGGTCGCCGGCCATGGCATCCCTGCCCGTCCAACATGAACGTCAGTGAAAAGTGACAGACTTAGCCCGGAGAGCTCAATCGTACTTGCGTACGAGCGACACGAGCCGGCCTTGAACCTCGACGCGATCGGGGCCGAAGATGCGGGTCTCGTAGGCCGGGTTGGCCGCCTCGAGGGCCACGGACGCGCCCTTGCGGCGCAGGCGTTTCAGGGTGGCTTCCTCGCTGTCGATCAGCGCCACGACGATGTCGCCGGTCTGCGCGCTGTTGGTGCGTTTGAGGATCACGATATCGCCGTTCAGGATGCCAGCCTGGATCATCGAATCGCCTTGTACCTCAAGAGCGAAATAATCGCCGCCATCGGCAAACTCGGCCGGGGCGGGGACGTGCCCATTATCCTGCTGGATGGCAGAAATCGGCGAGCCGGCCGCGATACGCCCGACGAGAGGGATCATGCTGGGCCGGTAGCTGTCGGACGTCTGGTTGGCCACAAGGGCCGGCTTGAAGTCCCGGCGTTGACGGCTGGCAGGCGATGGCGCCGCCGAGTCTGGCAGCTTGAGAACTTCCAGCGCGCGGGCCCGGTTGGCGAGGCGGCGGATGAAACCGCGCTCCTCAAGGGCCGTGATCAGGCGGTGGATGCCGGACTTCGAGGCGAGGTCTAGGGCCTCCTTCATTTCGTCAAACGAGGGTGACACGCCGGTTTCCCGGATGCGATCGTTGATGAAGAGAAGCAGTTCTTTCTGCTTGCTGGTTAGCATGGCTGGGACCTTCCAGTGTGATTCTATGTTCACAACTGTTCTATGTGTGTTCCCCTTTCGGGTCAACCTGTTCCAAGCGTATTGTGCTCAAGATCGGCCCGAAAATCCTTCAGGATGCCGTGCGAAGCAGGCGGGTGAAGGCCTGGCGGTCCGTCCGCTTCATCAGGCTTTCGCCGATCAGAAAGCGCCGGACGCCAAATGTGCGGAGGCGCTGGATATGTCCCGGTTCGGATATTCCGCTCTCGGAGATACTCTGGCGGTCTGGAGGCAAGAGGGGGGCGAGCCGCTCGCTGGTGCCCAGATCGGTGACCATGCGCTTCAGGTCGCGGTTGTTGACGCCCACCAGCGGGGAGGGGAGGCGCAGCGCCCGCTCAAGCTCCGCTTCGTCATGGGTTTCAAGCAGGACGTCCATGCCAAGTTCGAATGCCGTCTGCGTCAGTTCGGCGGCGAGGGAATCGTCCACGGCGCTCAGGATCACGAGGATGCAGTCGGCGCCGTGCGCTCGGGACTCGACGATCTGCAGCGGATCGATCATGAAATCCTTGCGCAGCATGGGCAGCGAGACCGCCGCCCGGATCGCCGCAAAGTCATCCAGATTTCCGCCGAAGCTGGGGCCGTCGGTCAGCACCGAGAGGCAGGCCGCGCCGCCCTTTTCGTAATCCCTTGCGACTTCAGCCGCATCCGCGCTCATCAGGATTTCGCCGGCGCTGGGGGACTTGCGTTTGATCTCGCAGATGAGGGCGTTCTGGTCTTCGCGCACAATCGTCGTCATCGCCGCTGCAAAGCCGCGCGGCGCAGGTTGCGCTTTGGCGTCACTCTGAAGGCTTGAAAGCGAACGCGAGGCCTTCAGCGTACGGACTTCGCCGGCTTTGTATTCCAGGATACGGTCGAGCGCGGTGGTCATTCGGGTGGCTCGCCCTGGGAGGTGCGCCGCAGGGCTTCGAGCGCCGCGCTTGCCTTGCCGGAATCGATGGCCTCGGCGGCCATGGCGGCGCCGGCTTTCAGGTCGGCGGCGAGGCCCAGCACATGCAACCCGGCGGCGGCGTTGAGCACCACCATGTCGCGGAAAGGCCCGGCATGGCCATCGAACAGGTCGAGGATCGCCTGCGCGTTTCCGTCGACGTCCGTTCCCTCGATCATCGACAGCGGATGGGACGGCAGGCCGGCATCTGCGGGCTGGACGATGAACTCCCGAACACCCTTGGCCGTCACTTCGCATACATTGGTCGGCCCCGAGATGGAGATTTCGTCCACGCCGTCGATGCCGTGCACGATCCAGGATTTCGTGGTGCCGAGTTCACCGAGCGCCTCGGCCATCGGGCGCACCCAGTGCGGCGCGTAGACGCCGAGCACCTGGTGCTGCGCGCCTGCGGGATTGGTCAGGGGGCCAAGCAGGTTGAAGATCGTCCGTATACCCAGTTTCTGCCGGATCGGCGCGACATGGCGCATGGCGCTGTGGTGGATGCGCGCAAACATGAAGCCGACGCCGGCGGTGTCGATGCAGGCACGCAGCGTGTCTTCGTCGACTTCGAGATTGACGCCGAGCGCCTCCAACACGTCGGCGGATCCGGTTTTTGGCGGGACGGACCGGTTGCCATGCTTGGCCACGCGCCCGCCGGCCGCCGCGATGACGATGGCGCTGGCGGTAGAGGTGTTGAGGCTTTTCCACGCAAGGCCGCCGGTGCCGCAAGTGTCCAGCAAGGTGCCGCTGACATCAACCTGGCGGGCATGGCGGCGCATGATGCGGGCGCCGGCGACGAGTTCGCTGGCCGTTTCGCCGCGCACAGCGAGGCCCATCAGGAGCGCGCCGGTTTCCTCGGGGGAGGACTGGCCTGTCAGCAGGGCGTCAAACGCAAGTTCAAGCAGATCAACGGCCAAGGGCTCGCCCCGCGCGACGGCTTGCAGGCAGGCGGAGAGCGCGCCTTCGGTCATGCCGGGATCTGTGACAGGAAATTCTGGAGGAGGGCGTGGCCGTGTTCGGTGAGAATGCTCTCGGGATGGAACTGCACGCCATAGATCGGACGGGTGCGGTGGTGCAGTGCCATGATCTCGCCATCCTCCGTATACGCATCAGCGATCAGATCGATCGGTAATGTAGAGGGCTGTACGGCGAGCGAGTGGTAGCGGACGACCGAGAATTCTCTCGGCAGGCCTTCAAAAAGAACGCCGCCGGTGTGGGAAATGCGGGAGAGTTTTCCGTGGCGGATTTCGCGCGCGCCGACGACATCGCCGCCGAAAGCCTGGCCGATGGCCTGGTGGCCGAGGCAGACGCCGAGGATGGGCAAAGTGTCCGGCGCTTTCCGGAGGAGATCGAGGCAGATGCCCGCTTCGTTCGGCGTGCAGGGGCCGGGGGAGAGGAGCACGCCGTCCGGCTTCAGCGCGAGCGCTTGATCCGCCGAGAGTTCATCATTGCGGATGACATGCGTCCGGCTGCCCAGTTCCTCGAGATAGTGCACGAGGTTCCAGGTGAAGCTGTCATAGTTGTCGATCACGAGGATCATTGGTCGAACTCGTAGGCTGCCGAGAGTTCCGCCGCCCGCCGGAGGGCGCCGGACTTGTGAACCGTCTCATCATACTCGTACTGCGGAACGGAATCGAGCACGACGCCGCCGCCGGCCTGAATATGCAACTGACCGTCCTTGATCACTGCCGTGCGCAGCGCGATGCAGGTATCGAGGTCGCCGTTCCAGCCGAAGTACCCGACCGCGCCGCCATAGATTCCGCGGCGCGAGGTTTCGACTTCGTTGATGATCT
The DNA here is from genome assembly GCA_038249555.1 of Caulobacterales bacterium. Classification (GTDB taxonomy): domain Bacteria; phylum Pseudomonadota; class Alphaproteobacteria; order Caulobacterales; family Hyphomonadaceae; genus Hyphomonas. Next base: position 24,651 of record JBBSDJ010000009.1, on the reverse strand, counting down.
GCATCGCGCGAATTTTCGGGGCGCCCGAAACTGTGCCGGCAGGAAACCCCGCGAGCAGCGCGTCAACGGCGTCGAGCCCCTCGCGCAGATCGCCTTCGACGTGGCTTACGATATGCATCACGTGGCTATAGCGCTCGACAACAAAGCGCTCGGTGACCGTGACGCTGCCATAGGCGGTCACGCGGCCGACATCATTGCGGCCGAGGTCGAGCAGCATGAGGTGTTCGGCGCGTTCCTTCGGGTCGGCGAGCAGGTCTTCTGCGCGCCGGGCGTCTTCTTCGGGATCGCCGCTGCGCGGGCGCGTGCCGGCGATGGGGCGGATCGCGACCCGGCCATCGCGCACACGCACGAGGATTTCCGGGCTCGATCCGACTAGGCAGACGCTGCCGAGGTTCATGTGAAACATGAAGGCGGAAGGGTTGAGCCGGCGAAGCGCCCTGTAGAAGCTGATGGGCTTGCGGTTGAACGGCGTCGTGAATCTCTGGCTCGGGACAACCTGGAAGATGTCGCCGGCCTTTATGTAGTCGCGGCAAGTTTCGACGATCTCGAAATAACGTTCCTGGCTCGTGTCCGATTTTATCTCTACGGGTTTGGGAGCGCCGTCCTTGGGCGGAATGGAGGCGAGGCGTTCGAGGCGAAACTCCACCTCGTCCAGCAGTCCGTCCACGGACTCCCCGTCTTCCTCGCGCCCGACGAGCATGAGCTCCTGATACAGATGATCAAAGATGACGACGACACGTGGCACCAACAGCAAGGCTTCTGGCACGCCCAGCACATCGGGTTTGGTTATGGCGACGGGCTCGACATACTGGATCATGTCGTAGCCGAGATAGCCGAAGGCGCCCGACGCCATCGGAGGGATGCCCGCGGGGGCTTCGGCGCGGGCTGAATTGACGAAGCGGCGCAGCGCTTCGATCGGCGTGCCGGATTCTGTGGCGGCGCCGGAAAAGTCGGACGTTTGGCTCGTCTCCGCGATGCCGTTCTGGATGCGGAACCAGCGGCCGGGTTCTATGCCTATGAAGGAGTAGCGGCCGAGGCGTTCGCCGCCGGCAATAGATTCGAACAGGAAACTGCCGGGCAGTTCCGCACCGAGCTTGAGCATGGCGCCGACCGGTGTTTCGATGTCTCCGATCCGCCGGCGGATGACGAGCCGAGCGGTCATGGAGCGTCCGCGATGGTCCGCTTGTAGGCGTCAAGCGACGTCTGGTTGGTGCGCAGCTTCATCGATTTCGAGATCTCGGACTGCAGCGCCTGGATCAGATCCTGACCCAGCGCATTCGACGTTGCCGCGGCGAGTTCGTTGCCGGCACCCGCCATGGCGGACTCGCTCGGCGGTTCGATGCTGTCGACTTTCAGGATCACGTAGGTGTTGGGTGAGCCGGTGGGCAAGCTGACCGGCTTGCCGAGCGGGTTGCCGAACATGGCTTGCTGGATCGGGCCGGGAATGCCCGCCTGGCTCGCGGACGAACGGGTGACCGGCTGAGGCAAGGTTTCGATCGGGGACTCTGCTTTCGCGGCCGCCTGCTCGAACGTTTCGGTGCCGGCGCCGATCCGGTCGATGATGCCGTTCACGGCCTCGAGCGCGGCACTGTTCTGACGTTCGACGATCAGCACACTGCGCACCGCATCGGAGATGTCCTCGAAAGCCGGTGTCGACGGCGGGACGATCTCGCGCGTAGACGCAACGAAAATCGCGTTTGCCGTGTCGAAGCGACTTGTCAGTTCGCCCTGTTGCAGGCGGAAGGCCTGCGCCACGGCTTCCTGAGCTTCGTTCAGGAGCCCAAACCGCATACCCGATTCCGCTACGCCGCTGGCATCAACGGGCAAGAAACTGATGACCGGGATTTTCAGATTGGCGGCGACCTGCCCGAGATCATATCCGGCGGCTAGGCTTTCATCGAGCCGGTCCATCTTCTCGGTGAAGATAAGTTGTGCCCGTTCGCCGGCCAGTTCTTCGCGGATCACATCGGAGACTTCTTCGAGCGGTTTGACCGGGCCCGGCTGCACAGAGATCAGGCGCGCGACCATCCACTGCCCGTTCACATCGCGCGGTCCGAACATCGCGCCGCTCTGCTTGCCGGCGCCGAACATGGCGTCGCGCAGCGCGGCGTCAGAGACTTCCGAGGCACGGCTGGTCTGAAGGACGTTGGAGACGGCGCCGCGAACGGCGTTGGGGTCTCCGCCGCCGGCCAGAACGCCAAAGGCTTCGCGGGCAGAATCCCGGTTGTCGAACAGCAGCACGGCATAGGTGCGCTGGTCGGGATCGGAGAAGCGCTCGGATTTCGTAGCTTCGTAGATGGTCGCGATTTCCTGATCGGTCACTTCGACTTCGCCCAGGAAATCTTCAGCCGATATCCGCAGCAGGTCGATCCCGCGCCGTTCAGGCTGTTTCAGCTGTTCGAGGTTTGAGTCGTAATAGGCTTTCACCTCTTCCGGAGTCGGCTCGATCGGCGGGGCGCCCTTGAGGGCATCAAGCAGGAACCAGGATACGTTCCGCAGTTCGCCGAAGTACAGGATCTGAACATCGTTCAGGATTTTTGGCGCGTTGACGGCGGCGGTTGCGGCTACCTGCATGGTCTGGATCGTCAGGTCGTCGGCCATCTGCTGTTCGAAGTCATCGAGCGTAAAGCCGAGCTGTTGCACCCGCTGGCGCAGGAGGGTCGCGTCAAGTTCGCCCGTCAGCGGGTTCTGGAAGGCTTCGATGGATTTAGTTTGCTCAAGGACGGCGTCCGTTGACGGCGCAAGTCCGAGCCCGGCGCCATAACCGAGCACCGTGATCCGGGCTGTTTCCGACTCGTATATCTGGTCAACAAGGCCGTTCTCAAGCGCTTCGGTCTTGGTGACCGGCTTCTCGGACGTTGCATTCATGTTGCGCAGGACGCTTTCGACCCGGCGGTCCAGATCTGTCGGGTCAAAGCCGCGCGAGCCAGCCTGGGCAATGTTGGCGCCAAGGCCGTTCCGGATCTGGTTGACGATCCCGTCGACACCCCAGAACGCCATCCCGACGACGATGATCATGACGACGATCTTGCCGAAGACGGAGTTCGTCAGCCGTTTCATCAAGGCAAGCATGGCGGAAGTCTCTTTGGAATGGGTTTGCCGGTTGGCTCACAGCTTGCTAGGCGACGGGCCGGTTACTTGCAAGATAGGGAACGCGGCATGAACCGTAAGCTGATCGCCGGGAACTGGAAGATGAACGGCCTGCGCGCCGACCTCCAGACAGTACGGGAGATTGCGGCTGGAATGGCGGCTTCGACGGCCGCTCCGGAGGCTCTTTTGTGCGTTCCGGCGACGCTTTTGGCGGAAGCTGCCCGGCAAGCCTCTGGTACGGTGCTGAGCATCGGCGGCCAGACCTGCCATTCCCAGGAAAAAGGCGCGTTTACGGGGGATGTGTCGGCCCCGATGCTCAAGGAAGCGGGCGCCGGGTTCGTGATCACCGGGCATTCGGAACGGCGCACCGGACATGGCGAGACGGACGAAATTGTCGCAGCGCAGGCCCGCGCCGCGGTTAACGCCGGTCTCACGCCCATCATCTGCGTCGGCGAAACCCTCGACGAGCGGACATCGGGCGCCACCCTGAAGGTAATCGAAGGGCAGCTGGCCGGCTCGCTCGACGGGCTGGAACCGAAAAGTTTCGTTCTCGCCTATGAGCCGCTCTGGGCAATCGGGACCGGCAAAGTGGCGACTCCCGCCCAGATCGCGGAAGTTCATGCCTTTATCCGGAAGTACCTGGAGCAGCGCTTCGGTCAGCCCGGCCAGTCGGTACGAATTCTCTACGGCGGCAGCCTGAACCCCGGAAATGCAGCCGAAATCCTGCCGATCTCCAACGTGGATGGCGGCCTGATCGGCGGTGCGAGCTTGAAGGCGGGGGACTTTCTCGCCATCTACAATGCGGCGGCCGCACTGACAGTGTGAACCGTCCGGCTTGGCGAATGCCCATAAGCGGGATAAGCGAGCGCGAAATTCCCAATCAGCCGGGCCCCGATCCATGCAGAACGTCATTCTCGTTATCCATATCCTCGCCTGTCTGGCACTGATCGGGCTTGTCCTGGTCCAGAAATCGGAAGGCGGCGGCCTTGGAATCGGGGGCGGGGGGGCCAATTCGCTGATGTCCGGACGCGGCGCGGCAGGCGCCATTGTGCGCACGACGATCATCATTGGCGGCATTTTCTTTGTCACCAGCCTCGCCCTGACGTCGATCGCCAATCGGTCGAACGGCAACCAGTCGGGTATCGAGAGAGCGTTGGAGGAGTCCTCGCCGGCCCTCAATCCGGAAGAGCCCGCCGACCTGTTCGACCCTACGGTGCCGCTGCTGGGCAACGAAACCGTGGCTGAAACGGCGCCTGGCACATCGGTCGTCGTGGATCCGCCGGTGACGGTTGTGGACCCGACCGCCATCGAAGTCCTGCCACCGGCAGAGCCTGTGGCTGAGCCGGAAACGGCGCCGGCCGAGACCAATCCCCAGTAATTTTGGCTGAGGTTCGTATTCGCGGCAGCCGCGCCCGCGAATCGTTGCAAGAATGTGATCCCATGATCCGCTATATTTTCATTACGGGCGGCGTGGTGTCTTCCCTCGGTAAAGGCATCGCCTCCGCAGCGCTGGGCGCCCTGCTGCAGTCGCGCGGCTACGGCGTGCGTCTGCGCAAGCTCGACCCCTACCTCAACGTTGACCCCGGCACGATGAGCCCGCGTCAGCACGGCGAAGTCTACGTCACCGATGACGGCGCCGAGACCGACCTCGATCTCGGGCACTATGAGCGCTTCACGGGCGTATCCGCCCGCCAGTCCGACAACATCACGACCGGGCGCATCTACAGCCGCATCATCGAGAAAGAGCGCCGCGGCGACTATCTCGGCGCGACGATCCAGGTCATTCCGCACGTCACCAACGAGATCAAGGATTTCGTCCTGTCCGATCCCGGGCCGGGCGTTGATTTCGTTCTGTGCGAAATCGGCGGCACGGTCGGCGATATCGAGGGCCTGCCCTTCTTCGAGGCCATTCGTCAGCTCGGCCAAGAGCTTGGCCCGGAGCGGACCTGCTTCATCCACCTGACGCTGCTGCCTTACATTCCGGCCGCCGGCGAGATGAAGACCAAACCGACTCAGCACTCCGTCAAGGAGCTGCGCTCGATCGGCATCCAGCCACAGATCCTGTTGTGCCGTTGCGACCGTCCGATTCCCGAGAACGAAAAGGGCAAGATCGCCAGCTTCTGCAACGTGCGTCCCTCCAGCGTCATCGAGGCACGCGACGTCCGGCACATTTATGACGTGCCGGCGGCCTACCATGCCGAAGGTCTCGACAAGGAAGTGATCCGCCACTTCGCGATCACTGACGCGCCGGAACCGGACCTGTCGGGCTGGCAGCGCATTGCGCAGACGATCCACAATCCGGACGGCGAAGTCTGCGTGGCGCTTGTCGGCAAGTATACCGATGTGCCCGACGCTTATAAGTCGGTTGCCGAGGCACTGAGCCATGGCGGGGTCGCCAACAACGTCAAGGTCACCGTCCGCCTGATCAACTCCGAAGAGTTCGATGACGATGCCCGCCCGCTCGATATTCTCGAAGGCGTTCACGGCATCATCCTGCCGGGCGGCTTTGGTGAGCGCGGCGCCCACGGGAAGATCCGCGCGTCGCGGTTTGCGCGGGAGCGGAAGGTGCCGTGCTTCGGAATTTGCTATGGCATGCAGATGTCGGTGATCGAAGTAGCCCGCAATCTTGCGGGCCTGCAGGATGCCAACACGACCGAGAACGACCGCCGCACCCGAAACCCGCTCGTCGGACTCATGGAAGAGTGGACGAAGGGCAACGAGAAGGTCACCCGCGACGAGAACACCGACAAGGGTGGCACGATGCGTCTTGGCGCCTATCCGGCGCGCCTCAAGGCCGGCAGCCGGGTAGCTGAGGTGTACGGATCAAACGAGATCTCGGAGCGCCACCGGCACCGTTACGAGGTCAACGCCTCCTACATTCCGGAGCTGGAGAAGCACGGCGTGGTGTTTTCGGGCCTGTCACCGGATGGCACCTTGCCGGAAATCTTCGAGATTCCGGATCATCCTTGGTTCATCGGCGTGCAGTTCCATCCGGAACTGAAATCACGTCCGTTCGAGCCGCATCCGTTGTTTGCGAGCTTCATCGGCGCAGCGGTCAAGCAATCGCGCCTCGTCTGAGTTTCAGGTCCGCGTGACCTGGAACTGGCCTACATTGATTCGGCCGTCGCTGAATCCCGCTTCGCAATAGCTGAGATAGAAGTTCCAGAGCCGGCGGAACTGCTCATCAAATCCCATGGGCTGGATCTCGCTCCAGCGATCGTTGAAGGCGCGCGACCATTCATTGCAGGTGCGGGCGTAGTCCTGACCGAAGTACGCCACGCCGTCATGGCGCAGGCCTGCCGTAGCAAGCTGTTCCTTCAGAACCTGTTCGCTGATCAGCATGCCGCCCGGAAAGATGTGCTGCTGGATGAAGTCGACCCGTTGGCGGTAGCGCGGGAACAGCTCATCATCGATGGTGATGATCTGGAGTGCGGCGCGCGCGCCGTCCTTGAGCGACGAAAAGACCTTGGCGAAGTAGCTTGGCCAATAGGGCTCGCCCACCGCCTCGAACATCTCGATGGAGGCGACGCCGTCATAGGTTCCGACATGATCGCGGTAGTCTTCGAGCCGGATCTCCACCTGGTCGCTGAGCCCGTTGGCGCGCATGCGCTCTTCGGCATAAGCCTTCTGCGCGGGCGAGATGGTCAGGCACGTCACCTTGCTGCCGCGATGCTTGGCCGCGTACTCTGCAAACCCGCCCCAGCCGCATCCGATTTCCAGAATGTGCGAGCCGGGACCTGCGTGGATACGCTCGCAGATTTCGTGATACTTGCGCATCTGTCCCTGTTCAAGCGACTGGTTCGGGCTCTCGAAATAGGCCGACGAATAGGTCATGCTCGGATCGAGCCATTTTTCGTAGAAGGCATTGCCCAGATCGTAGTGCGCCATGATGTTCTTCTTGGCGCCCGCTTTGGAATTGCGCCGGCTGAACGCATGGCGCACCATGTTCATCGAGCGGACGAAAATGTTTCCGCGGGAAAGACGTGAGGCTGAATCAAAGTTCGCGGAGAAGAAGCGAAGCACAGCGGTCAGGTCCGGTGTGGACCAGTCTCCATCCATGTAGGACTCGGCGAAAGCCACGTCTCCACCTGACAGGGCGCGGTTCACGAACCGGAAGTTGTGGACATTGATCGTGGCCTCAGGACCGGGACCTTCATTCTGGAATTTCAGGTGCACGCCGTTGGGTAGAACAAAAGTAAGCGTACCGTTCTTTGTACGGAACAAGACCATCGCGGCCAGCTTGAGGCTGGCAGGCACACCCTTCAGTTGCCGGACGTTCTGCGGCGTGGCGATAATAGGCGTGGTCATACTGAACTATCCGGTTTGATCGTCGTTAGAGGAAGCGGCTCTGCCGCAAGGGTTGTCTCGCGGTCCGGCAATGCCGGCCGGGAATGATACTTCGCACCGCGCATCCAGATCAGAAGCGCCTGCCAGTGGATGGCAAAAGTCACACCGATCGTGGACAGGGGATTCTTGAGAGCGAGCATCATGAGATTGGCCGTTGTTGCCTCAAGCTTACGTGCCTTGATGTTCGCCAGATGTGTGCGCTCACCATCTTTGATGTTTTCAACCACGACATCGAGCGTTTCGCCCGGCTTACGCAGGGTGAACCGGTACTGGCCGCTCACATCAAAAAACGGTGACACGTGAAAATTCTTGTCGGAGGTGTGGACGGATCGCGCGCCTTCGACAGCTGCTACATAGCAATGCCGCTCGCCGAACGTGTTCCGGACTTCATAGATGATGCCGCGAAGATCGCCCTCGGCGCCATAACCATACCAGAGTGAAAGCGGTGCGAACTTGTAGAAGAAATGCCGTGGGAACGTGACCAGGCGCACCTTGCCAGTCTTGAGCACAACGCCGGCCGTCGCGAACAGGTCCTCCGCCCACGCCCGGAGGCTACCGGTTCTCTGGTCGCCGCCGTGATCTGCTTCATGGAAAGAGAACAGCCCCGGCTTGTTTACCGTAAACAGGCGGGACATCCGGCCAGCCTCTGCAAGCCGGTCTATATCGATGTCGATCAGTGCAAGCTGATAACGGAATCCCCGTTCGAACGGGACAAACCTCTTATGCAGCGTTTGCCCTGACCACAGCCTCAGGGGCGGTGAAATCACGCTGAAACCTCGGCCTTCGCTTCTGGTTCGGAAGTGTTGCGCCGCGCCGAGACAATGTCCACGCCTTTCGCGTCCCAAGGAACCTTTCCGCCGAGTGACAACGCCGGAGAGAGTCCCGACTTCAGGCCGTCTTCATGGAAACCGCGGCCCATCCACGCGCCGGCGAACCACAACCCGTCCTGCCCTTGCAGCCGTTTGATGGACCGCACAGCGGCTTCCGCCGCTGCATCGAATTGCGGGTGGTCGAAGGAATAGGTGTGGAACGTCAGGGCGGGGGAGGGGGGTGCTTCAGGATTGAGGGTGATGAAGACCGGCTTCTCCAGATCAATGTTCTGCAGCTTGTTCATCCAGTAGGTCAGGCAGATGTCCCCGCTGCCCTGCTTGAGTACGTTCCAGCTGGCCCATGCCGCCTTGCGGCCCGGCATCAGCGCGGGATCGCGGTGCAGATAGATCGTGTTCGGACGATACTTCACCGAGCGCAGGAAAAAGGCCTGGTCCTCGTAGTCGCGCTCGACCAGGCGCAGCGCTTCGTCGGAGTGACAGGCGAGGATCACTTCATCAAACATTTCCGTCGCGCCCGATGCCAGCACCACGGCAACCTTGTCACCAAACGGGTGCACTTTCGCCACGCCGGAGTCCGGGCGCACGCGGGCGCCAAGTGCTTGCGATACGCGGCTGACGTAGTTTTTGCTGCCGCCTGAGACGGTACGCCATTTGGGGCGTTCCTTGTGCATCAGGCGGTGATTGTCGAAGAACTGGAAGAAGCTGAGGGCCGGGTAGTCGAGCATCCTGTCCTCTGGCGTGGACCAGATCGCAGCGCCCATCGGTAGGATGTAGTTCTTGCGAAAGTCCTCGTCGAAGCCATGCCGCTCAAGCCAGGCGCCGAGCGTTGTGTCATTGATCGCGCCAGAGGCAAGGTCTGTTCGTGCGATGTCGTTGAACTTGAGGATGGTTTGCCAGAACCGGTGGAAGCGCGGGTTCAGGAGATTTCGCTTCTGCGCAAAGATACCGCCCAGGGTCGAAGCCCAGGTCCAGCCCTTTGGATCGGAAACCGAGAAGCTCATGTCGGAGGCTTCAGTCTCGACACCCAGAGCGTCGAAGAAGCCGATCAGGTTCGGATAGTTGAGCCCGTTATAGACGATGAACCCAAGATCGACGTTCACCGAGGCGCCGTCGTAGTCGAACGTGTGCGTGCAAGCGTGCCCGCCGAGACGGTCATCCTTTTCGAAAACGGTGACGTCAGCCGTGTCCCGCAGCGCCCACGCTGCGCCGAGACCTGATATTCCAGATCCGATGACCGCAATTTTCTTCATGCCGCCCCCTGCTCCTCTTTTGTCTGTTTGTAGGCGTCCAGGGCGCGCTGCCGCGCCGCGCTGTGTTCAACGATGGGCTTCGGATAGGTCTTTCCGAGCACCACACCGGCCGTCTTGAGAATGCTCTCGGGCGCTTCAAATGGCGCATGCAGGAACTTGTCCGGTACGCGGGAAAGTTCCGGGCACCAGCGCCGGACATAAGCGCCGGTTTCGTCAAACTTACTGCCCTGGGTGATCGGATTGAACACCCGAAAATAGGGCGCCGCATCTGCGCCGCTTCCCGCTGTCCATTGCCAGCTGGCTGCATTGATCGCCGGATCGGCGTCCACCAGCGTGTCCCAGAACCAGGTTTCACCAGCCTGCCATGGCAGAAGAAGGTGTTTCGTCAGGAAGGACGCTACGATCATCCGTACACGGTTGTGCATCCAACCAGTATGCCAAAGCTGGCGCATGCCGGCGTCGACGACCGGATAGCCCGTCTGCCCTCCTTGCCAGGCACCAAGCGCGTCGGAATTTGACAGCCACGGCATCCGGTCGAAATTCGAATTGTAGTTTTTGTGGGCGAGTTCCGGATTGAAGTGGAGCAACACGTGGGAGAACTCGCGCCACGCAATTTCCGACAGGAAAACCAGGGCGGCCCGTTCATCGATGCGGCGGGCTTCGACACCCGCTTTCACAGCCCGCCAGATTTGGGCGGGACCAATTTCTCCGAACCGCAGATGCGGGGACAGGCGCGAGGTGGACTCGGGCAGGTCTGGCCGGTTGCGGGTCTCTGCATAGCCATTGATCGGGCCATCGAGGAACTCCGCCAGCTTCGCCAGCGCGCCGGCCTCGCCCGGCGTCCACGCTTCCGCCAGCCCTGCGGACCAGTCTGGCCCTCGCGGATGCAGATTCCAGTCGGCAAGGTCCTCACTGGCGGCTGTAACGTTTCCCAACCGTTTTGGCGCCGACAACGCCTGGGGGGCGACATACGCCGCCTGCATGGCGCGCCAGAACGGGGTGAAGACCCGGTAGTAGCCGCCGGAGCCCGTTTTCAGTGCCCAGGGTTCCATCAGCAGCCGGCCGTTGAAGCTCTGCACGTTGATGCCGGTCTCTTTCAGCGCCGCCTTGACCGCTGCATCTGCGGATTTCTCAGCCTCGCCGTACCGGCGTGTCCAGAAAACAGCATTTGCGCCCGTCTCGGCGGCCAACGCATTCAGCGCCTCCAAGGCGTTTCCGGTTCTCAGAACCAGCCGCCCGCCGAGCCCTTCCAGCGAGGCCGCCAGGGCCTTCAAGCTCTGGTTCAACCACCATCTGGAAGCGCCGCCGGACGCACGGGCCCCCGAAATGCCGGTCTCCCGGATATACAGGCAGACAATCGGCGCGCCCGCTTCTACCGCGGCCGCCAGAGCCGGATTGTCGGTTAACCGGAGATCCTCACGAAACCAGACAATCACGGGCGGCAAAACTGACATGAAACTCGGCCAAATCCTGAAGTCTGCTATATACAGATACGCCCCGACCTGCTCGTTGGATCAATCCATCCTGCAGCCCGGACTTTCAACCCGCACCCACCGCCGCTATACCGCCCCAAAGCCTAAAGAAAGCGCCGGATGCAGCCTGCCCGCCTTCGCCAGATCATGGACAAAGCGCGGGGCCAGCGTGTGCTGTGCGTCGGAGATGTGATGCTCGACCGCTTTGTGTACGGCGTCGTCAACCGTATTTCCCCAGAAGCACCCGTCCCCGTGCTGCGCCAGACCCGCACGGCCAGCATGCCAGGCGGCGCGGCGAACGTCGCCCGCAACCTCGCATCCCTCGGCCTGCAGGCCATCATCATCGGGGCCGTCGGCACCGACGAGGCTGGCATCGAGCTCAACGAACTGCTGGAGCATTCCCCCGGCATCTCGGCGCGTCTCGTGCCTCTCAAGGAACGCCCGACGACGCTCAAGACCCGCCTCGTCGCCGGCGGCCAGCAGCTGCTGCGTCTCGACGCCGAGGAAGTGGGCGCCCCAAGTGCCTCCGGCGAGCAGTCGATCATCGGCGCGATCGAAGACCTGGTGCCCACCGTTTCGGCCGTGCTGGTCTCGGACTATGCCAAGGGCCTGCTGACGGACGCGATCCTGTCGGCGATCCTCTCGGCTGCGGCGCGCCACTCTGTGCCGGTGATCGCAGATCCCAAGGGCAAGGATTTCACGCGCTACGGCGCAGTCGATATCCTCAAACCTAATGCTGGCGAACTCGGCGCGGCGATGGAATTGCCGACCGCGACAACCGCTGACGTCGAGCAGGCGCTGGACGCCGCGCAGCGCCGGCTTCCCGCAAAAGCCATTGTTGTGACGCGCGCGGCGCAAGGCATGTCCTATATCGCGGCGGGATCCGAGTGCGGCCACGTCACCGGCAAGGCGCGCGAAGTCTTCGACGTGTCAGGTGCCGGCGACACGAGCCTTGCCGCCCTCGGCGCTGCGGTTGTCGCCGGCGCGACCCTGGAAGAAGCGGTCAACGTAGCGATCCTGGCCTCGGGCATCGCCGTCGGAAAATCCGGCACGGCGACTGTTTCAGCGTCCGAACTTTTCGACGCGATCCAGCTCTCGGGCGGCGCTCAGAAAGCGGGCACCCTGACTGCCGACGCTATGGTCGGCCAGATCGAGCGCTGGAGGGAAGGGGGGCTGCGTATCGGATTCACCAACGGCGTATTCGACATTCTGCATCCCGGCCATGTCCGCGTGCTCGAAGAATCCCGCAGCCACTGCGATCGTCTCGTGGTCGGCCTCAACTCGGACGCTTCGGTGAAGCGCCTGAAAGGCGCGGAACGTCCGGTAAACTCTGAACAGTCGCGTGCGCAGGTCCTGTGCGGGCTCGCCGCCGTCGACGGCGTGGTGATCTTCGAGGAAGACACGCCCTTGAACCTGATCACCGCCCTGAAGCCCGATGTGCTCGTCAAAGGCGGCGACTACTCGCGGGACACGATCGTCGGCGCCGATCTGGTCGAAGCGCGCGGGGGCGAAGTGTTCGTCGTACCCCTGGTGCCGGGGCAATCCACCACGTCGATCATCGCGCGCTCAAGGGGCGGCGCATGAGTCAGGCGGCACAGATCGCAGCCGACCTGCTGCGCCAGTACGGCGAAGACGCGGTCGTGATCGCCACGCTTCGGGCCGCCGAAGTCGCGGCGCTCGGCGATATTGAAGCATTGGCGCACTGGGACGAAGTGGCGGCAATCCTGTCCGGCGAAGAAGAAACGCCCCGCGAAACAAACTAGGGCAGGGGCCCTGCCCCGCCTTAATCCGCCCCTCAGTTCGTCGAGTGCTTCTTGAGCTCGTAAGTCCCGCGTCCGGTCAGGTCGAACCATTCCGGAATGTCCGGGTGGCTGAGCGGCATGTCTGAATCGTCCGGCAGCAGGTTCTGTTCCGAGACATAGGCAATGTAATGCGTGCGCTCGTTCTCGGCGAACAGATGGTAAAACGGCTGGTCTTTGTTGGGGCGGACTTCCTCGGGGATCGATTCGTACCATTCGTCAGTGTTGGCGAATTGCGGATCAACGTCAAAAATGACGCCCCGGAACGCAAAAACCCGGTGCCGGACGACCTGCCCGATCTGGAATTTGGCGATGTGCTTGGAAATCGAGCCGTAATGATACCGTTCGTCGACCTTGTCGGTCAGCACGAAAGGCTCGCGCTTGGGTGGCTTCCGGCCCCCGAACCAGGCACGCAACCAGCCTGCAGGTCCACGTCTACTGGTCATTTTCAGCTCCTATGGTAGAGCATGCCTCAAGTTGGGGTTTCGGGCCACACCATGGCTGACAAAAAAGACGGAACTGGCGGTCGCAGGCGCGGCCCGCCCAGTTCCCAACGGGGAAAGCCGCTCTACGCAGCGGTGGACCTTGGCACGAACAATTGCCGGCTGCTGGTTGCGGAGCCCCGCGGCCAGTCGTTCCGCGTGGTTGATTCCTACTCTCAGATCGCCCGCCTGGGCGAAGGACTGCACGATTCCGGCCGCCTGTCGGATGCCGCCGTGGAGCGTGCCATGAGCGCGCTACATGCCATCCGCAACAAGCTCAAACAGCACGGCGTGGGCCGGGTCCGCTGCATTGCCACCGAAGCTTGCCGCAAGGCAGCCAATGGCGCGGACTTCATCCGCCGGGTGCAGGACGAGACCGGGCTGACGTTCAAGGTGATCGGCGCCAAGGAAGAGGCCAGGCTCGCCACGATCGGCTGCTATGATCTGATCGTACCGGAGGTGAAATCCGTGTTGGTCGTCGATGTCGGTGGCGGCTCAACCGAACTCTCGCATGTGAACGCCAGCGCCATCCAGACCGGCGGTCTCGCCGGCATCCTGAAGGATGCGCCAATCCTGGACTGGACCAGCCTCAAGGTCGGGGTCGTCACCCTGTCTGAATCCGTTAACCTCAGCGACGAGGCGGCCGCCTGGCCGCTGATGCTGGACCGGGCGCGGATGGCGGTCAAAAGCTGGCCGGCCATCGAGCGCGTCGCCCGGCGGCTGGCCGAGGATGACGGCTACCTGATCGGCACATCCGGTACCGTGACCTGCCTGGCGGGCGTCCATCTGAAGCTCGACCGGTACCGCCGGGACAAGGTGGATGGCAGCTGGCTGTCGCGCGAAGAGGGCCGCGCCACGATGGACCAGTTGCGCCATCTCGGCGTGGCAGGTCGCGCCAAGCTTCCGACAATTGGCGAAGAACGTGCGCCCCTGATGCTGGCAGGCTGCGCCATCATGGAAGCGGTCTGGGAAGTGTTCGATGCCCACAAACTGCGCGTCGCGGATCGCGGACTGCGCGAAGGCATCCTATTGTCGATGATGCACGGTCAGCGGCCACAAAGGCGCCGCCGCCCGAAACGGCCAGGCGCCCGGCCAGCCCCTGTTGGAGACGGCCATGTCGGATGAAGAAAAGCGGCGCTGGAAAAAGCCGACCACCGAGAAGACCGGATCAGGCCGCAGCGTCACCGAGCGCAAGGTCATCGCCCGCAACGCCAAGTCCGAAAGCTCGAAGAAGTGGATTGAGCGGCAGTTGCAGGATCCCTATGTCCGCAAGGCCATGGACGCCGGCTACCGGTCGCGTGCGGCTTACAAGCTGCTCGAGATCGACGAGGAAACCCATATCCTGAAACGCGGCCAGCGCGTCATTGATCTCGGCTGCGCGCCCGGCGGCTGGATTCAGGTCGCCTTGCTGAAAGGCGCCGCCGAAGTGGTCGGCATTGATCTTCTGCCCGTTCAGACGATTGACGGCGCGACCATCTTTGAAGGCGACGTCAACGAGCCGGCGGATGTCGAGAAGGTTCTCGCGGCGCTCAGCGGCCCGCCGGATCTCGTACTGTCCGACATGGCGGCAAACACCACGGGTCACAAGCAGACGGATCACCTGCGCACGGTCACGCTGGTCGAACTCGCGGTCGATTTTGCCATCGCGCATCTCGCGCCCGGCGGCACATTCTGTTCCAAGGTTTTTCAGGGAGGCACGACGCAGGAGCTGCTTGTGACGCTCAAGACTCACTTCAAGACTGTGAAGCACATCAAGCCGCCAGCGAGCCGCTCGGGCAGTCCCGAAATCTACGTGGTCGCCAAAGGGTTCAAAGGCAGGCAACCGGCGAAGGGAGATATCTCGTGAAGTTTACAGGCGGTTGTTATTGCGGCGCGGTCCGGTACGAGGCGGATGGCGATCCCATCATGAAAGCGCGCTGCCATTGCCGCGAATGCCAGTATTTCACCGGCGGCGAAGGCAACGATTTCATGGCGATGCCCGTCGGTGGATTTCACTTCACAAAGGGTGAGCCGAAATCCTACACCAAGCCCGATCTGAAAGGCGCCGCCACGCGCCAGTTCTGCGCCGAGTGCGGCACCCCGATCCTGACGAAATCGCCGGCCCTTCCGATTGCCGTGATCCTGAAAGTCGGCTCGCTGGATGATCCCAAACTGTTCGGCGGACCCCAGATGATTTTCCAGACGGCCGACGCGCACCCTTTCCATCTGATGCCGGACGGTGTTCCGGCCTTTGCCAGGTTTCCCTGATGAAGACCGCCCTGTTCTGCCTGGCCCTGCTCGCCCTGCCCGCCTGCTCGTTGTTTCACCCGGCGGGGGAGGGGACAACGGCGGCGCCCGAAACCCTGCCCCCAGCTTATGAGCGAATCATCTTCGCCGCCTCCAAGGCGACACCTGCTGAGATCGCGGCCTGCGAGGCGGCCGGTGGCGCAATCCAGCCCAGCGGCAAGCTGCAATGGGAAAACTGCGTTCAGCCGTTTGCGGACGCCGGCAAGGCTTGCTCCGGCGATGCCGATTGCGTTGGCGAGTGCCGCTATGAAGGCGCCGGCGAGCTTCCGCCGGGCGCCTCGGTGACGGGCACCTGCCAGATCACGGACGCGCGTTTCGGCTGCAATACGGTCGTCGAAAACGGCAAGATCGCGCACACGCTTTGCGTGGACTAGTCCACTAGTCGTGTGGACAGTTTCTGGACGGATTTTTAGAGCAGATGCGCCTCCGCCTCGTCGCGGTGCTTCTTCAGATAGCGCATGAACGGCGTGCCGCCGGTGCCGACGTCGGGGTCGTTGCCGGCCGCGGTTGAGGCCTGCCGGTTGATGTAGGTCGCCGCATACTCGAGGTGGCGCGTACGGAAGCGCGCGAGCTTGCGGATGTTGTCGTTGTACAGCTCGCGGATCGATGGATTGCCGAGCTTCTGCACGACGCTGCGCAGCACGCTCTGCGCGCGCAGGTCATCGATGTAGCGGCGGTGCTGGGGTGGCCGGTACGCGTGCAGCTCGTCGAGGAACGAGCGCAGCGGATCGCCCGCATGGCCGATGCCGAGCAGCGCGTCCATCGCGGGTACGATCGACGACTGTGAACCCGTCTGCCCCCGGAAGGCCTGCGGCTTTCCTCCGGTCTCGGTGACACCCTCGTACACGAGGCCCTCGCCCAGTGCCGGATTGTCCTTCCAGCCGTGGATCCAGGGGCGCACGCGGTGGAAATAGACATACGGATCGCAGCGCTCCGGCATCCGGTCGAAGATCGCATTCACGTCGTCCCAAACCGCGCTCATCACGCCGAGTGCGCGTTCGATCTCTGCGGCGTTCTCAACTTTCGCAGCATCGACCAGCTTCGCCGCCTCGTGCAGCATCTCGCCGGCGCGTGCCTCGATGGCGACGTGCACGAGGATGAACCAGGCTTCGTCCATGCCGCCTTCAAAGTGCTGCAGCGTGTGGATGTTCGACAGGTCGATGGGCCCCTTCCCGTCAAAACGTGTCCAGTTTTCGAGGGTGTAGCTGGAATAGGGGAGGAGGGGCGGCTGGCCGATGGCATGCCCGATCTGCCAGATTGGCACCGCGAGACAGGCCGGCAGCGCTTTCGGCGCATCCGGTTCGCCCCAGACATATGCCTGCACCATGAAGCTGTAATGCAGCATCGCGATGCGCAGTTCGGCGTCACTGGCGCTGGCGCAGAAGGCTGACAGGTCCAGCTTCGGGAGCGTCTCGAGGAAGCTGCGCAGGTGGCCCGTCGGGATCAGCTCCGGCAGGCGCAGGGCCATCTCTCGGGCGGGCTGCAGTTCGGTGGGCAGGGTGACGGCGGCGGGGTCGAAACCCGCCAGGAAGCCGCGTTCGATACTCAATCCATAATCTGCCAAGTTCATCTCAGTTCCTCCCCAGGACACGATGGTTACAGATGCAACTAATCGTGCCTGTATCGGGCGCGTCGCCCAGCCTGTCAAAGCTTCGCCTGCATCATCTGATTGGAGAGGGTCTTGGGGTCAGTTTTTCCGTAGATGAGAGCGCGGAGGTGTTGCGCAAGAAATGGGGGCGGTTCTCATAACGGCCTGACGGGGTTGGGTTTTATTCTTCCGAAGCCCTGATTTTTGTAGGCTTAAGTCTCCCCGGCGCGCTCACAGAAAGCCTCATCCTATTGCAGGCTTTGTATTCCGGATGTCGATTTCGTCTCAGAGATTCTCATTTTTTATCACCTGGTATCGATCTGATATCGCTGGTTCTCGGGGTGTCGGATTTCGGCCCTTGGCCTCTATCCGACCTGCGGCGCGGGGAGTGAAACTGAGTGTAACCCCGCTTGGAGGGGTGCGGCGCAAGTTTTCGGGAGGAAACTTTCAGGCGCTTGAAGCAGCGGCGGAATTTGAGCGCACAGGGGGCGGATTGCGTTGCATAAGCCGGAGGCGGCGCGCCGGGGAAGGGGGCTTCACAAGCCCCCCCGACTCCCTTACTAGGCCAAAAAGGGAGCTCCCCACATGATTATCCGACAAGCGATCACCTTCGACGACGTGCTCCTGCAGCCCGGCGCGAGCGAGGTCATGCCAGCCGAAGTCGACGTTGCGACCTTCCTGACCAAGGCGATCCCGCTGAACATCCCCCTGCTCTCAGCGGCGATGGATACAGTCACCGAGGCGCGTCTTGCCATCGCCATGGCCCAGGCCGGTGGCATCGGTGTGATCCACCGGAACCTGTCGATTGAACAGCAGGCCGGCGAAGTGGCTCAAGTAAAGAAATACGAGAGCGGTGTAGTGATGAACCCCGTTACCATTGCGCCGACCGCCACTCTGGGCGAGCTGCGCGAGTTGAAGGGGCGCACGCGCTTTTCCGGCATTCCGGTGGTCGAGAAGAACGGCAAGGTCGTCGGCATTGTCACCAACCGCGACACGCGATTTGCCGAAGACGCTAACGAAAAGGTCGCGAGCCTGATGACGCGCGACGTCGTCACCGTGAAGATGGACACGCCCATCGAGGAAGCCCGCCGCCTGCTCCACAAGCACCGGATCGAGCGCCTTGTGATCGTTGACGAGAGTGGCCGGTGCATCGGCCTGCTTACCGTCAAGGACATGGACAAGGCCTCGCTGAACCCCTTCGCCGCGAAAGATCCTGCCGGCCGTCTGCGCGTCGCCGCAGCTTCCACGGTGGGCGATGCCGGCTTCGAGCGCACCGAGGCGCTGATCGCCGCCGGCGCGGACGTCGTGGTCATTGACACGGCGCACGGGCATTCGAAAGCGGTTGCGGACGCTGTCCTGCGCGCCAAGAAAATCTCCAACGCCGTGCAGATCATCGCGGGCAACGTCGCAACTGCGGAAGCCACGAAAGCGCTGATCGACGCGGGCGCAGATGCCGTTAAAGTCGGCATCGGCCCGGGCTCGATCTGCACGACGCGCATCGTGGCCGGCGTCGGCGTACCTCAGCTTACCGCGATTGAAGACTGCGCGAACGCTGCAGCGGCGTCTGGCATTCCGATCATCGCGGATGGCGGGATCAAGTTCTCCGGCGACTTCGCCAAGGCGCTCGCCGCCGGGGCCTCCACCGCCATGATGGGCTCGATGTTCGCAGGCACCGAGGAGAGCCCCGGCGAAGTGTTCCTGTACCAGGGCCGCTCCTACAAGGCGTATCGGGGCATGGGCTCACTCGGCGCCATGGCGCGCGGCTCAGCGGATCGCTACTTCCAGAAGGACGCTGCGGCCGACAAACTCGTGCCGGAAGGCATTGAGGGGCAGGTGCCCTACAAGGGCGCGCTCGGTCCGATCATCCATCAGATGGTCGGCGGCCTGCGCGCCGCGATGGGCTATGTCGGCGCGAAGACTATCGCGGAGCTACACGCCAAGGCGCAGTTCGTTCAGATCACGGGGGCAGGGCTCCAGGAGAGCCACGTCCACGACGTGATGATGACCCGCGAATCGCCGAACTATTCGCTGCCGAGGGGCTGATGCGGCTCCCGCCACATCGCCTCAAGCGGCGGTCCGCCGGGCCCCGGCTCGAACAGCTTCATCCGCTCAAACCCGTGGCTGACATAGAAGCCGGTGTTCGCGGGATTTGAATTCTCCAGGTAGCAGGGCAGGGAGGCACGGTCGGCCGCGTCCAGCACTGGCCGGATCAGTTTCTTCCCGAGGCCCTGCCCCCTCGCCGCCTTTCGTGTGCCGATGGTGAAGAGGTACATGTGCGGTGTTTTCGGATGCTCCCGGTCCATGGCCTCGCCTGCGCCGAGGCCGCGCTTCGCAGCTCCCTTTTCGCCCTTTGTCATCAGTGACCAGACCAGACGCATCGTCTGCAGGTTGCTCAGTTCGCGGCTCTGCGCCGAGTGCGCCCACATGGTCGCGCCGGTATCGCCGTGGATGTGGCAGAGGCCGCGCGGCAGGTAGATGCTGCGGGCGAGTTCGCCAAACACCGGCGGCATGGTTTGCGTATTGCCGAAGATCCAGAGGTTCACAGGATCCTCTGCAAAGGCCTCCGCGGTGATGCTGCCGAGCTGTTTCCAGTCCCGCGCCGCGGCGGGGCGTAGCCCCTCGGGAAGTTGAATGTCCATCAGGTGTGTCCTTACGCAGCCGGCAGAGCGAAGCCTTCAAGCAGCACGATGTCCGCCGTGGAGGCCGCGAAACGGTGCCGGACGAGGTCCTGGTAGGCTGGCGACGTGTACCACGCCCGCATCACGGCCTTGGAGGGGAATTCCAGAAGCACGGTGCGCGTGCAGCGCCATTCACCCTCGATCACTTAGGGGGCCTCGTCGACGGCCAGCAGCTTGCCTCCGAACGGCGCAAACGCGGCCATGAACCCATTGCCGTAGCTGGCGTAGGTCTTTGGGTCGGTGATGGTCAGTTTGGCGACAACATAGGCGGTCATGGCGGAGGGTCCCCGGAGGCCGGGTCACTGTAAGATTTGGAATATTACGGTGTCCAACGGTTTCATTGCCCTTCCGGCACGGGTATGGCCACCGGAAAGCCAGTGAAGAGGATATGCCATGCGCACAGGCGGCAAGATCAGCGCGGCCGTTGAGGTCCTGCGCGACGTGCTGGAGCGTCACCAGCCGCTCAAGATCGCCCTGCGCGACTGGGGCAAGCGGGCGCGCTATGCCGGCTCCAAGGACCGCGCATGGGTCTCCGGCCTGGTGCTGGACGCGCTCCGCAAGCGCAATTCCATCGCCCACCATATGGGCCACAACGACCCGCGCGCACTGATCCTCGGCGCGCTGCGCATCGCGTGGCAATGGAATGCGCGGGACATCGAGGAAGCCTGCTACGACGACCATGGCCCCACACCTTTGACCAATGACGAGCGGAGCCGGCTGATCCTGGCGCCGGACCCGTCTGCTGCGCCGCACATTCAGGGCGACTATCCAGACTGGATGGCGCCGCACATGCAGCGCGTGTTCGGCCCGGATGCGGTGATCGAAGCGCAGATGATGGCTGTGCGGGCGGACGTGGACCTGCGGGTCAACACGTTGAAGTCTGATGCGGAGAAAGCGGCTCTGCCGCTGAAGTCCGTGAAGGCCGAGCCATCGCGCCTGCTGAAGAACGCCTACCATATCCCGGCACGCGACCCGACCGAGCGCGAGGACAGCATCGAAGGCATCCCGGCCTTTTCCAAAGGCTGGGTGGAAGTGCAGGACGCGGGCAGCCAGATCGCGGCGGCAGCGGCATGTGCGAAACCCGACGAACAAGTCATGGACTTTTGCGCGGGCGGCGGCGGCAAGACGCTCGCGCTCGCCGCGCAGATGCAGGGTCAAGGCCAGATCCACGCCTACGACATCGACGGCAAGCGCCTCTCCGCGCTTGTTCCGCGCCTCAAGCGCTCCGGCGCCCACAATGTGCAATTGGTGCATCCGAGCGAGGGCAATGCGCTCGAGCCGCTCGTCGGCCAGATGGACCTCGTCTTCGTCGACGCACCGTGCACGGGCACCGGCACCTGGCGCCGCCGCCCGGATTCCAAATGGCGCGTGAAACCCGCCCAGCTGCAAAAGCGCATGCAGGACCAGCGGGAGATCCTGCAGGCCGCCTCAACCTATGTGAAGCCCGGCGGCCGGCTGCTCTATGCCACGTGCAGCTTCCTGATCGAGGAGGACGAGGACCGGGTGGCCGAGTTCCTCGCCGGCGCACCGCATTTCGTGGAACGCGACGCCGCCGAGGCCGCCATCTCCTCCGGCGCGCTGACGCCGCACGGGGCGGACATCGTGCGCAAGTTCCGCGGCCCGACGGGCAGCGTGCGCCTCACGCCGCGCCGCGCAGGGACGGACGGCTTCTTTTTTGCGCTGCTGGAACGCCGGGCCTAGTGCCCGTTCTGGGACTCTGCGGCGAGCTTGATTGACGACAGGAGCCGGGTCACCTGGTCGCGCTCGGCAGCCGTGAGTTCCGGGCGCCACACCTCGAACAGCAACACGACACGGGTTTCGCTGGCTTCGTTCTTGGCTTCATGCTCGAAGCTGTCGTCAAACACCACGAGTTCGCCCTCACGCCAGTGGTGGCGTTTTGCGCCGACACGCAGCCAGGCCGGGCCTGGCACCAGAAGCGGAAGGTGGCAGATCAATCGCGTATTGATCATGCCGTGATGCGGCGGAATGTGCGCGCCGGGTTTCAGCATCGAGAACAGTACGGACGGCGCCTGTCCTTCGAGGAGATCCAGCGGAAGCTTTGCGATCGCTGCCGCCGTGACGGGGCAAAGGTCACAATTCCGATCAACCCGCTGGCCGTCTTTCCATAGGTAAAACGCACCCCAGTCCAAACTGCCTGCGAGTGGATTGGCATGTTGCAGATGCCCCGCACCGGAGCCTTCAAGATAGGGTGTGAACTGGCCCTCGAGCTGCATGACGCGGAACAGTTCGTCACGAATGGCGGGCGTCTGCGCTTCAAGCTCAGCCGCCCAGGAGAAGGCCTCCCGCGGATAGAAGGCCTGCTGGGGAAGCCCGGGGAAATAATACTTCAGGGGCTGCTGGAGATAGATGGGTGTGCGGCCGGTCAGGATATCGACCGACTCGCTGAACCGTTCAGACCGTTCTGCGGGTGGCACGACCGTATCGATGAACTGCACATACTCAGCTGCAAAACCGCCGAGCCGTTCCTCGGCGCGTGCGAGGGCCTGCCTGAAGGGCTGCAAGGTTGACGGCGCGGCCTGGCGCGCTGCGGCCAGCGCGAAACCGTAAACCCGCCCGGCTTCGGTACGCTTGCCTGCGTTGAAAACGACATCGCCGAGCAGAAGCAGGACGCCCAGGTCGCGGGGGTCGGACACGAGCAGGCCGCGCAGAAGCGCCTCCGCTTCGTCCAGTTTTCCGGCACGGGCCGCGTCCAACGCGAGGCGTTTTCGGTCTGTGATTGCTTCGGGTGACATCATGGCGCGAGGAAATCTGCACTCGGCCTGATGGTCAAGGTGCTAAGATGTGGACGAATCCCACGCACCGGGCTAAGGCGCCGCATGACCGAGACACGCCACCAACGCGCCCTGATCGTCGACTTCGGCAGCCAGGTCACGCAGCTGATCGCCCGGCGCCTGCGCGAGAGCAGCGTCTATTGCGAAATCCACCCCTTCAACAAGGTCGATGCGGCCTTCCTGAAGGCTTACGAGCCGCAGGCAATCATCCTCTCGGGTGGTCCCTCCAGCGTGTACTGGGAGGATGCGCCGATGGCCGACAAGGCCATCTTCGAGGCCGGCATCCCTGTGCTCGGCATCTGCTACGGCCAGCAGGTGATGATGCATCAGCTGGGCGGCCGGATCGAAGGCGGCACCAGCCGCGAATTCGGCCGGGCGTTCATTGAGCGCATGAAGGCGGACCCATTCCTCGATGGCCTCTTCGAGGGCGAGGAAGAGCAGGTATGGATGAGCCACGGGGACCACGTCGCTGAGATGGCGCCGGGTTTCACCGTCATCGCGAAATCGCCCGGCGCGCCCTACGCCGTGATCGCCGATACCGCCCGGCGCTTCTACGGCACGCAGTTCCATCCGGAAGTCGTGCATACGACCCACGGCGCAAAGCTGCTGCGCAACTTCATCCATGGCGTGGCGGGCTTCACCGGCGACTGGACGATGGCGGCCTACAAGGCAGAGGCGATCGCCAAGATCCGGGCGCAGGTCGGCAAGGGCCGGGTCATCTGCGGACTTTCGGGCGGCGTCGACTCGTCCGTGGCCGCTGTGCTGATCCACGAAGCGATCGGCGACCAGCTGACCTGTGTCTATGTCGATCACGGCCTGATGCGCGCCGGCGAAAGCGAACAGGTCGTCGGCCTGTTCCGAGAGCACTACAACATCCCGCTCGTGCACGTAGACGCTTCTGAACTCTTCCTGGGCAAGCTGGCGGGCGTCTCCGACCCCGAGCAGAAGCGGAAGATCATCGGCGGTCTCTTCATCGACGTGTTCGACGAAGAGGCAAAGAAGATCGGCGGCGCGGACTTCCTGGCACAGGGCACGCTCTATCCGGACGTGATCGAGAGCGTTTCGGTCAGTGGCGGGCCGAGCATGACGATCAAGAGCCACCACAACGTGGGCGGCCTTCCTGCGCGCATGAAGATGAAGCTCGTCGAGCCACTGCGCGAACTGTTCAAGGACGAGGTTCGCGCTCTCGGCCGGGAGCTCGGCCTGCCGGACGCTTTTGTCGGGCGCCACCCGTTTCCGGGGCCAGGCCTTGCGATCCGCATTCCCGGCGCCATCACGCGCGAGAAAGCTGACACGCTGCGCAAAGCCGATGCGATCTATATCGACGAGATCAAGAAAGCCGGGCTCTACAACGAGATCTGGCAGGCGTTCAGCGTGCTGCTCCCGGTAAACACCGTGGGCGTCATGGGCGATGTGCGCACCTATGAAGCTGTGCTCGCGCTCCGCGCCGTGACGAGCGTCGATGGCATGACCGCCGACTACTATCCCTATGACCACGCGTTCCTGGGCCGCGTCGCCACCCGCATCATCAACGAGGTCAAAGGCGTGAACCGGGTCGTGTATGACATAACGTCGAAACCTCCGGGCACGATCGAGTGGGAATAGAGCGCTCCCGGGAGCGGGCGCCATAGGGAAGGGG
The DNA here is from genome assembly GCA_038249555.1 of Caulobacterales bacterium. Classification (GTDB taxonomy): domain Bacteria; phylum Pseudomonadota; class Alphaproteobacteria; order Caulobacterales; family Hyphomonadaceae; genus Hyphomonas. The sequence goes on along the minus strand of JBBSDJ010000009.1, from coordinate 398 downwards.
AGAACTGCCAAGGTTAAGCGCGGATGAATCTGCAGCCTGGCGGCAGCAGCGCGCGGTCTCTGCGTTTGTGCCAGCCGATCATTTGCGGCGAGCGCAAATCAGTCCATGAAGCTGATATGTAGGCCGTAACGCATATAGAGACCCATCATTCGCATAATCAATATTATGGGAAATGCGCTGCCGGGTAATCCAGAGCTGCCGCGAGGCTACGGTCCATTCTGGACTTTCCGGCGCCCCGTCCGCACTTCCCCCGCACTGCCCTAGGTCCAATCGACATTCAGGATTCATATTTTGTGTGATGTGTGATTCATCAGTCTCCAGATTCTCTGATCTGGAGCCCGAAGATGCCGAAGCCGAAACGCTATGAACTGAGCCCTGACCAATGGGCGAAGATTGCG
>JBBSDJ010000008.1:0-40186 GCA_038249555.1 Caulobacterales bacterium | reverse complement strand
TCTTCACGATCCTGATGTCGATGCTTTCGAGCGACTGACATAGGGCTTGCCGATGAACTGACATGCGCCCCGTGAGCCTTGCTCACGGGGCGTTTGCTTTTGGGGCGCATTGCACGCGGGCGCGGCCTCGGGTAGGGGTCCCGCGACATCGTTCCCAGGCCCATTCCGAGGAGACCCTACATGGCCCGCAACAGAATTGCCCTTATTGGTTCCGGCATGATCGGCGGCACGCTCGCCCATGTGTGTGCGCGCGAAGAACTCGGCGACGTGATCCTGTTCGACATCGCGGAAGGCCTGCCGCAGGGCAAAGGCCTCGACATCGCGGAATCGACCCCGGTCTATGGCGCCTCGGTCGGCCTGAAGGGCGTCAATGACTATGCCGGGATCGCCGGCGCCGACGTCTGCATCGTCACCGCCGGCGTGCCGCGCAAGCCGGGCATGAGCCGCGACGACCTCCTCGGCATCAACCTCAAGGTCATAAAGGCCGTGGGCGAGGGCATCAAGGCCCACGCGCCCAACGCGTTCGTGATCTGCATCACCAACCCGCTTGACGCGATGGTCTGGGCGCTGCGCGAATTCTCCGGCCTGCCGCATTCGAAGGTCGTCGGCATGGCGGGCGTGCTGGATTCGTCGCGCTTTGCCTATTTCCTCTCCGAGAAGACCGGCGTGTCGGTGGCCGACATCCATGCCTGGACGCTGGCGGGTCACGGTGACGACATGGTGCCGATGGTGCGCCACTCGACAGTCGGCGGTCTGCCGCTGCCGGAGCTGGTGAAGCAGGGCTGGATGACGCAGGCCGAGCTCGACGCGATCGTTGATCGCACGCGCAAGGGCGGCGGCGAGATCGTCAACCTTTTGAAGACCGGCTCGGCCTATTACGCGCCGGCCGAGAGCGCCATTGCGATGGCGAAATCCTATCTCTCCGACCAGAAACGCGTCCTGCCGGTCGCCGCGTATTGCCGCGGTGAGTTCGGCGTGAAGGACATGTATGTCGGCGTGCCGACGCTGATCGGTGCCGGCGGCGCTGAACGCATTGTCGAGTTCGACCTGAACGCCGACGAGAAGGCCATGTTCGAAAAGTCGGTCGCCTCCGTGCAGGGGCTGATCGAGGCTTGCAAGGCGATCGATACCTCGCTCGCCTAGGCTTTACGGATTGACGGGGCGGCGCGCAGGTTTTCCGGTCACCCCATGACAGGAGGAATGCATGCGGCTGATCATGACTGGCGCCGGCCTTCTCGCGCTGGCTTTCTCGGCGGCTTGCGGAGGCAGCCCGCCTCTGGAGAAGGTCGCCCCTGCAGCGGCCGATGAGCCCGTTGCGCCGGCCGTTCAACTGGCGCCGGTGTGCCAGAATCTCGAACGTATCGTAGCCGCGCGCCGCGATACGCCGGCGTGTGCGAGCCTGCCGGATGATTTCGCGCTCAAGGACGGCGCCAGCTGCGGCGCGGCGGATCGGGTGATCATGGTCGGGGCTGATCAGACGCCAGTGACATTTTCCGGGTATGCCTGCTTATTCAAGCAGGAGCCCGGCGCCACCGAAGACGCCGCCTGGCCCGTCTGGCAGGGCGTGATGTCAGATGCGTCCGAGTGCGGCGCAAATGGTTGGACCATGCTGACAAACACCGACATTTCGAGCGGCGCGCCCACACGGAGCATCCTCCTTTTCCGCGATGCCGACGCGCCGCGGCTTGTGCTGCCGGAAGGGCCAACCGAGCCGGTACGGTTCGATTGGTCGCAAGACGGCGGTCAGACGATCCTGCTGTTCGTGGCCGCGCCTTGAAAGGCATCGTAATCGAGACACCTCGCCTGATCCTGCGTCCTCCGTTGGCGGAGGATTTTGGCGGGTTCTGCGAGTTGATGGCGGACGAGACTTCGGCGAAGTTCATCGGCGGCGTGCAACCGCCGGAAGTGGTCTGGCGCACGCTGTGCCTGATGTCCGGCGCCTGGACGATCAACGGCTTCTCGATGTTCTCGGTCATTGAGAAGGAGACAGGGCGCTGGGTCGGCCGGCTCGGGCCCTGGCAGCCGGCAGGCTGGCCCGGCACGGAAGTCGGCTGGGGCCTCGTAACCTCGGCGCAGGGCAGGGGATACGCCATCGAGGGCGCCTCTGCCGCGATGGACTATGCCGTGGACATTCTCGGCTGGACCGAGATCATTCACACCATCGATGATGAGAATACGGCGTCGATCAAGGTGGCGGAGCGGTTGGGGTCCGCCTACCTGCGCAAGGCGGCGGCGCCGCCGCCCTTCAAGGACACGGTCTGGGACGTGTACGGACAAACGGCGGATGCCTGGCGCGCCCGCCGCAAGGCTTGATCAGCACTTGTCGTCATCCTCGTACTCGAGCTTGATGATCTCGCCGGACCGGCCTGAAATGTCGATCTCGATTTCCCGGCCGTCACCAGTGCAGCCTTCGATTTCCCAATTGCCATTGCCGCGCTTGATCTCCTTGAACCAGGCAAGCCCGAAGCTGTAAGCGATATCCATCGCCTCGTACTGGTTGACGCTGTAGCCCCGGCTGCGATGATCGTCGTCATCATCCGCGAAAGCTATCGGGGCGGGGGCAGTGATGGCCAATCCGGCGAAGGCCATGGCAAGGACGCGTTTCATGTGTATCTCCTTGTTGCGGGTCTTTTTTTGCACGCGGGCGCGAAAGCCCTGCGGGGCTGCAGGCAGGATGCCGAGGGTGCCTGAACCGAACTTGAATGCATCGTTCAGGTGGCGAAGGAAGGGGGCAGGGAATGGCAGGCGACGGCATCTATACAAGCGTGCCTGAAGACCGGAGGACGCGTGTGCGTCTCGCGCTCGATGCGGCGCTGGAAGCGCTGAAGCTGGCACGCCGCGAAGCGGAGGGCGCTGCGCGCGATCCGGCGCGGTTGCGCTGGGCGGCGCTCGGGATCGTCAGTACACTGCAGGGCGCGCTGGTGGCAGCGCTTTCAGGATATGAGACGGTGACGATTGACGCCGTGCAGAATCCCTCACAGCCCGAGCAAATTGCGCCCGTGGCTTTCCTGCTGCGGCGCGCGCGTTCAGCCGATTTCCTGAACGCGCCCGAGCGTGTGGAACTCTCCGGCAGCCGCCAGCGCGCGCTGGAGCGGGTGATCGATGTGCGCAATGCCGCGGTACATGCCTTGTCGGTGGAGATGCCGGACACGTTCGTACGTGACATGCGCGTGGCCGCCGGTTTGGTCCGGCATCTCGTTCTGGAGGCGCCCGCGTTTGATCCTGCACCGGTGCGCGTCGTCTCGGCTTTGATTGCCGATGAGCTAACGGCGCTGGAGGCTGCGCTGCGGGAAATGCCTGCCGATTAACGCCAAAGTGACGCCTGTCGGGCAAGGCTTCGCCGATGCGCCGCGTCTCATCCCTGCTTGCCTGCCTGTTGCTCGTGCCGCTGATCGCTGCGGCGCCGGACACATTCACGCGCGCGGATCTTGAAGCGCTTGAAGCCGAGCGCCGCGCGGCGGTGGCCGAACTGGCGGCGCTGGAATCGCAGGGCGAGACGACGGTAGTGGACCTGCGCGCGCTGGACGAGACGCTGCTGTCGACCGCGATGGAAGCGCGCCGCCGGGAAGAGCAGGCAAGCCGCGCCGAGATCGCGCTGGTCACCTTGAGCGCGCGCCGCGAGACGGCCCGGAGCGAACTGCTGACCAGCGAGACGACGCTGGAGGACCTGCTGGCGGCGCTCGCCGCCGCCAATCGGCGGAAGCCGCCCGCGCTGGTCGTCAGCCCCGGCAATTCGAGTGTGGCGATCCGGCGGGCGATCCTGATGCAGGCGACCTATCCGAAACTGTCGGACCGGGCGGCCGCCATCTCGAAGGAGATCGCCGAGCTCAATACGCTGGAGGCCAACATCAACGCCGAGCAGGCGCGCCTTGGGGCGGCCGAAGCGACGATTGCGCTGAAGAAGGAAGAGATCGAACGCCTGGCCGCCAGCAAGCGGGCCGCGTTCGAGGGCATTTCCGGAAGCCTCGACGGGCTGCGTGACCGGGCGGACCGTCTCGGCAAGGAAGCTGGCACACTGCGCGAACTGCTCGCCGCCCTCGAATCGAATGCGCCGGACGCGCCGCGCGTAAAGCCCGGGAACCGGCCGCAGCTCGCCGCGCTGCGCACGTCCAAGCCGGGCGCCTCGAAACCGGCTGCGATTGCTGCGCCTGCGAAGAATACCGCGGCCCCGCTCGGCAAGTCGGCGCTCGGCGGCCTGCAGCAGCCCGCGGCAGGCACCCTGCTGCAACGGTTCGGCGATACGCTCGCGAGTGGTTCGAAGACCGAGTATGTCGTCTTTGCAACCCGCGCCGAGGCCCAGGTGGTGGCGCCGGTGGGCGGGGTAGTGGAATTTGCCCGGCCGTTCCGGACGTACGGGATGATGCTGATTGTCCGTACAAGTGACGGATATAATGTTATTCTGTCGGGCATGAGCCGGATTTACGTCTCCGAAGGCCAGTCCGTCACCGCCGGTGAACCTGTCGGCCGCATGCCTGACCGCGATGATCCGGCACCTGAACTGAGTGTGGAATTAAGGCTTGGCGACAAGGTGCTTGATCCGGCAGAGTGGATGTCTCGCGGCAACTAGAAGGTCGCCGAAATGATGATGGAGTGGAACATGCGTTCATTGCTGACCGGAACGGCCCTTGGCGGAGTTCTGGGGGCAGCCGCCGTTGGCTTTGCAGCGATGGCCTGGCCTCAGGAAGAGGCCGGCAAGCCCGAAGATCCGCGCACCGCCACCTATCAGCAGATTGAACTATTCGCTGAAATCTTCGCCCGTGCCCAGCGCGACTATGTGGTGCCTATCGACGAGCAGGAGGCGATGTCCGCGGCCATCAACGGCATGCTGATGTCGCTGGATCCGCACTCCGGTTATCTGGACCCCGAAGACTTCCAGTCCCTGCAGGTGCAGACGTCCGGCGAGTATGGCGGGCTCGGCATCGAAGTGACGATGGAAGACGGCTTTGTGAAAGTCATCTCGCCAATGGACGGCACGCCGGCTGCCAAAGCCGGAATCATGCCGGGAGATTACATCACCGCCATCAATGGCAAGCCGATCATCGGCCTGACGCTGAACGACGCCGTGAAGGAAATGCGCGGCGAGCGTGGCACCGAGCTCGAGATCACCATCCTGCGCGAAGGCATCGATCCGTTCCAGGTCACACTGGTGCGCGAAGTCATCCAGCAGAAGTCCGTGACCTGGCGCACCGAGCCCGGCGATATCGGCTATATCCGGGTGTCGACCTTCAACGAACGCACGACGCTGCTGCTTGAAGAAGCGCTGGACGGGCTGAGCCGTGGGCCGAAGCCGAAAGGCATCGTGCTGGATCTGCGCAACAATGGCGGCGGGCTCCTGGATGAGGCGGTCAAGGTGGCCGATCATTTCCTGTCGGGCGGCGAAGTCGTCTCGACGCAGGGCCGGCGCCCGGTGGATGTCGAGCGGCGCAATGCCTCCAAGGGCGAGTCCTTCAAGGGCGTGCCGATGGTCGTGCTGATCAATGGCGGCTCGGCCTCGGCGTCTGAAATCGTGGCCGGCGCGCTGCAGGACCGCGAGCGCGCGCTCGTGATCGGCACCACCAGCTTCGGCAAGGGCTCGGTACAGTCGGTTATCCCGCTGGGCGCAGACCGCGGCGCCATCCGCCTGACAACGGCGCGCTATTACACCCCGGCCGGACGGTCGATCCAGGCCCTCGGGATCGAGCCGGACCTGATGATCACCCAGGTCCGCCTGACGCAGGAAGAACTCGAGAAGATCGAGCGCTGGTCCGAGGCCGATTTGCCGCATGCCCTGCAGAACGAAACCGGTGAGGCGCGCAAGGAATTGCGCATGCCGGACGAGCAGCCGCCGGAAGGGTATGAAGGCGAGGATTTCCAGCTTGAGCGGGCGATCCAGATGCTGCGCGAGGGCAAGACCAGCGCGTCGCGGATGGCGGCAAAGGCCGGCTGATCCGCACCTTTCCGGCCGCGTATCCTTAGCAGTCCGTTACACCGCGTAGGGAATTTGTTTGCGACCTGTTAACCCTGTGGGGCGATGGTCGGGGTCTGATATTCAGCCCCGTTCCAAGAGGTCGAGCCCATGGGTTACCGGCGAGAGTCCGAGCCATCGCCATTTCGCACAGGGGTTGTCCATGCGGGCATGAGCCTCGCTGTGTTCGGCGGTCTTGCCGCGTCGCTTGGCCTCGGCATCCATGTAGTGGCCGATCCGGCCGCCGCGAGCCCGAGCCAGACGCTGGCCCTGTTCGAGACCGAAGAGACAGGCGAAACGGTAAGTATGGCGCGCCTGTCCGATCCGGGCGAGCATCCTGGCGGCGACCTGCTTCCCGGCGCGGAAGATGCCGGCGCCGCCATGGAAATGGCCTATGTGCCCAACGAGGGCGAAGCAGTCCGCATTGAAGTGACAGGCGGGCAGGGCGGCCCGGCAGTCGGCGACGCGATCCGGATCAATGGCCGCATCGTGCGGGCGGGCGAATCGCTCAGCCAGGTTCGCAGTGTTCCGCAGACAGACGGCACGATCAAACTGGCCGCCACCACCACCGTGACCTCCGCGCCGCCCAAAACGAAGTCCAAGAGCAAGGCGCCGGCAGACATCTACGCTCGCAAGTTCTCCAATCCCGAAGGCCTGCCGATGGTGGGCCTCGTGATCGGCGGCCTCGGCATGAATGCCACGCAGACGCAGCTGGCGATCGACGACCTGCCGGCGGATGTGACGCTGTCTTTTGCGCTGGATTCCAAAAAGCTCGACCACTGGATCAAGACCGCCCGCGCCGATGGCCATGAAGTGCTGATCGAAGTGCCGATGGAGGCCTACGACTACGGCCGCATGAAAATGCACCCGGACACGCTGCTGGCCGGGGCCGACGCGAAATCGAACCTCACCCGCCTTGAGGCCGTGCTGGCGCGCACATCCGGCTATTTCGGTATCGTCAATTATCAGGGCGCCAAGTTCGCCGCCGACAAGGCGTCGGCCACGCCGGTTCTGGAGCGCCTCAGCGAGAAGGGCCTCGCTTTCATCGATGATGGCAGCTTCGAGCGCACCAGCCTGGAAAGCCTCTCCCGGGCCAGTGGCCTGCGCTATGCGCGCGCCGCCGGGCCGATCGATGCCCGCCAGACGCCGGCCGATATCAGCGCCGAGCTGATGGACCTAGAATCCCTGGCGCTTGAGAAGGGCGCGGCCTTCGGATCGGGCTACGCGTTCCCGGTAACAGTCGAGGCGGCGAAGGTCTGGATCTCGCAACTGGACGAAAAAGGCCTCGTGTTGGCCCCGGTTTCTGCGATCACCAATACCCGCCCGGTCGAGGTGCGCACTGGCAGCCTTGATAAGTCTGGTCTATTTAAAGGCGGGTGACCCAGCCGAAGTTTGACTCCACGCTCTATCGCCCGAATGTCGGCCTCGCCCTGTTTTCCAAGGCGGGGCACGTGTTCATCGGGCGCCGTGTGAACGGCCGGGGGCCGTTCCAGTGGCAAATGCCGCAGGGCGGGATTGATGACGGAGAAAGCGCCGTGACCGGCGCCCTGCGCGAACTCGAGGAAGAGATCGGGGTGCCCGCGAAGCTGGTCGATGTGCTGGAAGAGACGCCGGACTGGCTGCATTACGAATTTCCGCCTGACCTGAAGAAGCGTTTGCCGGGCCCCTATCACGGCCAGCGGCAGAAGTGGTTCGCCTTGCGCTTCAAGGGCGCCGACAGCGATGTGCGGCTGGACCGCCATACGCCTGAATTCGATGCCTGGCGCTGGGCGAAGCTGGAAGAAACGCCGGACCTGATCGTGCCGTTCAAGCGGCCGGTCTATCTGGAAGTGGCGGAGCGTTTCCGCCGATGGACCGAGCCGGTACTGCCGGGGCGCGTACCACAGGGCTGACGGGGAGGGGACATGCCGACACTGCTGATGATCCATGGAATCGGGTGCGATGCCAGCGCCTGGGACGCCATGAAACCCGCCTTCGAGGCCGGCGGTTGGACCTGCGAGGCGATCACGCTGTTTCCGGACCGGCGCGTGCGCGAGAACCCGCCCGCCAGCCTGCCGGACCTTGGCATCGCCGACTATATCGAGGCATCGGCGGCGGAAGCGCAGCGGCTGGCCGCGCGCGACGGCGCCAAGCCGGCCGTGATCGGACATTCGATGGGCGGGCTGATCGCCCAGGTGCTCGCAGAACGCGGCGAGGTGTCAAAGGCCGTGTTCCTGACGCCGGCACAGACCAAGGACTGCGCCGTGATCGGACTTTCAGTGGCGTGGACCTTCTTCAACGTCATCACGAAACAGGACCGCACCCGGTCCTACAAGATCTGGAAGACCGGGTTCAAATCCGGCATCCTGAACCGCGTGCCGAAGAGCCGCCATGATGCGATCTATGCGGGCGCTCTGTTCGATTCGGGCAAAGTCTACGGCGATATCTCGGACGGCCTTTCGGTCGATGAAAGCAAGGTGGCGATCCCCACACTGACGATTGCCGCCAGCCAGGACCGCGCGACGCTGCCGCAGGGTGTTCGCAAGGTCGCCGCCAAGTACGCGCGCAGCCCGGTGGCCGGTGATTTCATCGAGTACGCGGACCACGCGCACTGGATCATAGATGAACCGGGTACGGACAAGGTCGCGGCCGATATTCTCGGCTGGCTGGGCCGCGCCGCATGACAGAAGAGGAAGTCCACGGCGTTCACGATTACGTGGCCGACCCCCGCAACGCCGATGCGCTCATTTCGGTGAACGGCGCGCTGAAGCGGCGCGAAGAAGCGGTCGTTTCCGTGTTCGATTCCGGCTACCTGCTGGGTGACGGTGTGTGGGAAGGCTTGCGTGTCCTCGACGGCGGGGTCGCCTTCTGGCCGGAGCATCTGAAACGCCTCTACGCGGGCGCCAAGACAATCGACATGGATATCGGCCTGGCCCGCGAGGAACTGACGGCGCGGCTGATGGAGTGCCTGAAGGCCAACGGCATGCAGGACGGCGTGCACATCCGCCTGATGGTGACGCGCGGGATCAAGAAGACGCCCTATCAGGGGCCGCGCTTCACGATCGGCAAGGCGACCATCGTGATCATCCCGGAATACAAGACGCCGGTGCCGGATGTGCAGGCGCGCGGGGTGAGCCTGTTCACGGTGCACGTACGGCGCACCGGACCCGCCGAGCAGGACCAGAAGCTCAATTCGCACTCGAAGCTCAACTGTATCATGGCCTGTATCCAGGCCGACAAGGCGGGCGCTGACGAGGCGCTGATGCTCGATCCGGCCGGCTTCGTTGCGACGTGCAATTCGACGCATTTCTTCATCGTCCGCGATGGGGAAGTGTGGACGTCGCCGCCGGAATACTGCCTCGGCGGGATCACGCGCGGCAATATCCTGCGCGTCTGCCGGGAGGAGGGCATTCCGGCGGTCGAGAAGCGGTTTTCGCTTTTCGATGTCTACTCCGCCGACGAGGCCTTCATCACCGGGACGTTTGCCGGCGTCACACCGGTGCGCGAAGTGGACGGCCGTGTGATCGAGCGCCTTGATGGGCCGGTCTCGCAGCGGATTCGTGCGCTCTACAAGGCGCTGCAGGCGAGAAGCCTGACGCCGATTGCATGAGCGCGCTCGTCCGGATCGCCATGTGGTCGGGTCCGCGCAACCTGTCGACCACGATGATGCGCAGCTTTGGCGCTCGCGCCGATACGGCGGTCGTCGACGAGCCTTTCTATGCGGCTTTCCTGAAGATCACCGGGCTGAACCATCCGATGACGGAGGAAATTCTTGCGGCGCACGAGGCGGATCCCGGCAAGGTCATTGCGGCAATGACGGGCCCCGCGCCCGGCGGCAAGCGCGTCTTCTACCAGAAGCACATGATCCACCACATGGTGGACGGAATTCCGATGGACTGGCTGGACCGGATCGAGCGGCACGTGCTGCTGGTCCGCCACCCGGCGCGTGTCATCGCTTCCTATCAGCGAAAGATGGAGACGCTCAGCCTTGAGGCCCTTGGCATCCCGCAGCAGATGGACCTGTCGCGGCGTCTCGGGCCTGTGCCGGTGATCGATGCCGACCGCGTGCTGGAAGGCCCGGAAGGCGTGTTGTCCCGCCTCTGCGCGGCGCTCGATATCGGGTTCGATCCGGCCATGCTGAACTGGTCAGCGGGTCCGCGCGCAGAAGACGGGGTCTGGGCGCCGCATTGGTATGACGCTGTCTGGGCGTCTACGGGCTTCGGGGCGCCAGCGGGACCCTTGCCGGTGCTTTCAGGGCGCGCCGCCGAACATGAAAAGGAGGCGCTCGACATCTACGAGCGCCTCCTGGAATCGCATGTCTGAGGCGAGGCTTACTCGGTGGCGGCCGTGACCGTGGCGACGCCCGAGGAACCTTGCGAGGTGGTGTACGGCGTCACGTGGCCGACCGTGGTGCCCCAGGTTTCGAAGGTGGCGCAGTTGTCGGTGCCGTTGACGCTGGAGCAGATCGTCTTGCCGGCTTCGTCGGACGTGTAGGCAACCGCTTCGCCGCCGTTGAAGCTGACCGTGCCGTCATCGCTGAAAACAGCGACCAGCTTGTCGCCTTCGGCAGGTGCGAACTCGACGGTGGTGGTGGCGGCCATGGCGGGCAGGGCGGCCAGAGCGAAGGCGGCTAGGATAAGGGTTTTCTTCATGGTGTTTCGTCTCCCGGGGGCGGTTCTGGTTTTAAGGTGAACTCTACGCCGGAGAATTGATAACGCCGCTGCGCGCCGGTTCAACTGCCTTCGGCAGAGAAACGCCCCCCACGTTTCCGTGAGGGGCGTTGCAAGCTGTGAATTGACCTGGGTGTCAGGTATTCTCGCCGCACAAGCGCAGGAAGCGGTTGCGAAGGTCTGCGTCGGATTTGAACACGCCGGTGAACTGCGTGGTGATCGTCGTGACATGCTTGTGGTGCACGCCGCGCGTCGACATGCACTGATGCTCGGCTTCGATGAACACGGCCGTACCCATCGGAGCGAGGCTTTCTGTGATGGCGTCGCAGATCTGCGCGGTCATCGTTTCCTGGGTCTGCAGGCGCTTGGCGAAAATCTCGACCACGCGGGCGAGCTTCGAGATACCCACCACGGCCAGCGACGGCTTGTAGGCCACAAAGGCCTTGCCGAGAAACGGCGCCATGTGGTGTTCGCAATGGCTTTCGACTTCGATGTTGCGCAGCACGACGATGTCGTCATAGCCCTGCACGTCCTCAAAGGTCCGGCTGAGGTATTTCACGGGGTCTTCGCCGTAGCCCTCGAACCATTCCTTGTATGCATTGACGACGCGTTTCGGCGTATCGAGCAGGCCTTCACGGGCCGGATCGTCGCCGGCCCAGGCGATCAGCGTGCGCACGGCCTCTTCGGCCTCTTGCTGGGTCGGTCTGCGTACGGAATCCGCGCGCGGCAGGTCAGTCTTGGGAGTGACGGCGTCCATAGCCATGTATGCTAGTCCTTCACTGAGGGACGGGGGTCGAGCCGGGGCATCGCTGCACGGACTTAACGCCCGCCCGGAGTTGATACCCTCAGGGCGATTGGGGGAACATAAGACGGGGACCCGCCCGTTTCCAGAGCTTTCTACGCGTAAGGGGGCTACTGGATCAGCAGTTTATTGGCTTTCCCCGCGTCAAGTGTTAAGGACCGGCCATGAACCTGCCCGCGTTTACCGTTTCGTGCTGCTGGACCTGTTGTCGCTGACGCGGCATTAGGGCTGGCCTGAACTGCGCCCTGACAACGCCCACGAACCGACAGACTGACACGAGACCGGGATGACCCTGAAACTCCACGATACCATGACGCGCGAAAAGCGCGGATTCCAGCCGCAGGATTCCAAGCGGATCACCGTCTATGTCTGCGGCCCGACGCCCTACAACTTTGCGCATATCGGCAACGCGCGCCCGCCGGTCGTGTTTGACGTGCTGCGGCGGCTGCTGATGAAAACTTATGGCGAAGGCGCTGTCGTCTTCGCGCGCAACATCACCGACATCGAAGACAAGCTGATCAGGGCAGCGGTGGACTCCGGCCAGCCGATTTCCGCCATCGCGAAGAAGTATGCCGACATCTACAACGCCGACATGCTGGCGCTGAATGTGCTTCCGCCGAGCGTGGAGCCCTGGGCCACGCAGCATGTGCCGGAGATGATCGAGATCATCGCCAGCCTCGTGCGCAAGGACTACGCCTATGTCGGCAAGGAAGGCGTCTGGTTCTCTGTTGCGGCCATGCCGGACTACGGCAAGCTGTCGGGCCGCAAACCGGAAGACAATGAAGAGGGCGCCCGGGTCGAGCCGAGCGCGGACAAACGCGCACCGTCCGATTTCGCGCTCTGGAAATTCGCCAAGCCGGGTGAGCCGGAAGACGCGATCTGGGACTCGCCCTGGGGCAGGGGCCGGCCTGGCTGGCACATCGAATGCTCGGCCATGGCCGCCAAGCACCTGGGCCGCACCATCGACATTCACGGCGGCGGCGTCGACCTGACCTTTCCGCACCACGAGAACGAGATCGCGCAATCCGAATGCGCGCATGGCGAGCTGATGGCGCGCTACTGGCTGCACAACGGCTTCCTCGACATGGGCGGGGAGAAGATGTCGAAGTCGGTGGGCAATGTCGTGCTGGTGCACGACCTGCTGAAAGACTGGCCGGGCGAAGTGATCCGTTTCGCGATGCTCAGCGGGCACTACCGCGCGCCGCTCGACTGGACGCCGGACTTGCTGAAGCAGGCGAAGACAACGCTGGACCGGATCTATGGCGCGCTGCGCCGGGTCTGGGCGGCAGAGGGCGGCAAGGCGGCTTATCGCGGTGTGCGCGAAGCCCTCGAAGACGATCTCAATACGCCGGAAGCGCTGGCAGAACTGTCGGGCATCGCGTCGGCGGCCAACACGGCGGCCGACCAAGGCGATACCGCGATGATGGCGGCGACGCGCGCAGACCTGCTGGCCGCCGGCGAACTGCTCGGCCTGCTGACAGTATCCCCGAAACAATGGGAGCAGGGCGGCAACGCGGATGACGCGGCGCGGATCGACGGCCTTGTTGCGGCGCGGGTGGCCGCGCGAGTGTCGAAAGACTGGGCCGAGGCAGACCGTATCCGCAAGGCGCTGGCAGAAGAGGGCGTGGAAATCATGGACGGCGCAGGAGGCAGCACATGGCGGCGCATCTGATCCGGAGAGGTTTTCTCTGCCTTCTGGCCATGTGCCTGATGACGGCCTGCGCCTCTGCGCCAGCGCCTGCCCCGGCAGGGGACACGTCGGCTGAGCCTGCGGCCGTGGTTCGCCTCTTCCTTGTGCGACACGGCGAGAAGGAGGCGGGTAGCGACCCGGCGCTCACCGCAGCCGGCGCTGTCCGAGCAAAGGCGCTGGCCGAACTTTTGAAGGAGGAGGGCGTGACCGAAGTCTGGTCGACGCAGACCCGGCGCACGCAGCAGACGGCGGCGCCGCTCGCGGTGCAGCGCGGTCTGCAGGTGCAGCCGTATGACGCCTCCACGCTGCCGGCCTTTGCCAGCTGGCTGAAGGATGCACCGGGCGTAAAACTGGTGGTCGGCCATTCCAACACGACGGACGCCCTCGCAGCCCTGCTGGGCGCCGATCCCGGCCCGGCGATCGTCGAGGCAGCCGAGTTTGACCGGCTCTATATAATTTCCATCGATGAGAGCGGCATTGTCCGTTCGCGGATCGAACGGTATGGGGCGGCCTCGCGGGTGACCGCAGAATGAACAGAGCAGGTACGACGGCGCCGGTGACCAACCTCAGGACGCTGATGCGTTCGCTCGTCGCGAATACCGAGGGCGAAGACGTATCGGTCAGAGAAATCCTGACGGCGGTCGGACGGCGCGCCTATGGGCCCGTCCTGCTGCTGCTGGGCTTCGTTGCCGTCAGCCCCCTGACGATCGTTCCGGGCGCCAACTGGTTCGTGGCGACGTTGACGCTGATCTTCGCGCTCCAGATCGTGGTCGGACTCAAGACGCCGTGGCTGCCCCGAAAACTTCTGGACGTGCGTTTCAAGCGCGAGCTGCTGGTCAAGAGTGCCGGCACGGGAGAGCAATACGCCCACATGCTGGACGCGCTGGTGAAACCCCGCCTGACCTTCCTGACGGCGGCGCCTTTCGTCCAGCTCGTCGGGATGGTTTGTGTCGCGGCAGCGCTGATCACCTATCCACTGGGCCTGTTCCCGCTTGGCCCGCTGCTGCCGAGCCTGGCTGTCCTATTGCTCGGACTGGCGCTCACCGCGCGCGACGGCGTGGTGGTCCTGCTGGCCGTCGCAACCCTGTCGGGCTCCGTCGTCCTGATGCTCAAGATGTTGCCGAAAGTGGCACAGCTCTGGCCGTTTTGACGCGCTGCAACGTGGCGAAATCGTAAATTGACGCTGCGGCAACTGCCGGGCATCCCCGCATCATGGCTTTCGGGTCATTTCTACACCCCACTCTTCTGGGCCGCCTGCTGCCATTGGCATCCGGCGGCTCCTTTTTGGGCGCCCTTGCCGGGCGGCGCCGCGCGGGCCATCTAGGCGGCCATGAGCGAGCTGTACCACAACCGTATCCTTGAACTGGCGGGCGGCATTCCGCATGTCGGACGCCTGCCGGATGCCGAAGGCTCGGTCCTGAAAGTGTCGCGCGTCTGCGGTTCCATGGTCAACGTGGACATCAAGTTGGACGCCGCCGGCGAGCGCGTGACCGGGATTGCGGTGGACCCCAAGGCCTGCGCGCTCGGGCAGGCGGCGACGTCGATCCTCGCCGAGCATGCCGTCGGTGCCACCGTTTCAGAAATCCGGGCAGCGCGGGACGCGCTGCGGGCGATGCTGAAGGACGGTGCGCCGCCGCCGGAGGGCCGGTTCTGGGAACTGCGCCATCTCGAGCCAGTCGCCGATTATCCGCCGCGCCACGTCTCCACGCTGCTCGCCTTCGAGGCGGCTGTGGCGGCGATCGACGCCGCCCTGGCGGCACGGGCCGCAGCCTGAGATGGGCTTGCGGCGCCGCACCGCCTACGTCCTTCTCGCCGTCTACAAGCACGGGCCCAGCCAGCTGTTGCAGCTCGCCGGCGCGCGCTGCCAACACACCCCGACCTGCAGCGAATTCGGCGCGGAATGCGTGGCGCGCCACGGCTGGTGGCCCGGTGGCTGGATGGCGCTCGCCCGGTTTATCCGGTGCCGGCCGGGGGGCAGCCATGGTTACGACCCCGCGCCGGACACGAAACCCTCCGTTCCGTTCTGGCAGCCCTGGCGCTATGGGGACTGGGCTTCGGGTCCAAGAGGGCTGGTTGAAACCGGCCCCGAGGCGTGACATACGCAGCTCATGAACGCGAACCGCTTCCTCACCGGTCTGACCACGCGAACTCGCCAGGGTGCCTGAAGCGCCCTTGGCCCGCACCCCTGTGTGCGCGCCCCTTCATGCACCCGCAAAATTCCTGACACGCCCCGGCAACTGCTCTGAAAACAGGGTGGGAATCCCGGTAAAGCCGCGTTAAGCACGGCCGCGCCAGAACCCTTTGCCGGATCACCCGAATTCTGCCGCCGCGTGCGGCCAGTCACAGAAACGAAGACCTATGATCAACGTTACGCTCCCCGATGGTTCGAAGCGCGAATTCGCCGATGGGGCCTCGCCCCTGGATGTCGCCGAGAGCATCTCCAAATCCCTCGCCAAGAAGGCGCTGGCCGCCCGTGTGAACGGCGAACTGCGCGACCTGAAACGCCCGCTCGACGGCGATGCGACGGTGGCCATCGTCACGGACAAGGATGCCGACGGCCTCGAACTGATCCGTCATGACGCCGCCCACGTCCTCGCCCAGGCCGTGCAGGAACTGTTTCCCGGCACACAGGTGACGATCGGCCCCGTCATCGATGACGGCTTCTATTACGACTTCGCCCGCAAGGAGCCGTTCTCGACGGACGACTTCGAAAAGATCGAAGCGAAGATGCGCGAGATCGTCGACCGCGACCTGCCGATTGAGCGGCAGGTCTGGAGCAAGGATGACGCCATTGCCCACTTCAAGGCGATCGGCGAGGCCTACAAGGCGCAGATCATCGACGACATCATCCCACCGGGCGAGGCCATCACCCTCTACGCTCACAGCGACCAGTGGAGCGACCTGTGCCGCGGACCGCACCTGCCCTCCACGGGCAAGCTGCCGAAGGCGTTCAAGTTGATGAAACTCGCCGGCGCCTATTGGCGCGGCGACTCGAAGAACGAGATGCTCCAGCGTGTCTACGGCACGGCCTGGACGAACGAGAAGGACCTGAAGGAACACCTCCACCGCCTCGAAGAGGCGGAGAAGCGCGACCACCGCAAGCTGGGCGCGCTGCTCGACTTGTTCCACCTCGACGGCATGGCAGCCGCCGGCTCGGTGTTCTGGCACCCGAACGGCTTCCAGATCTGGCGCCAGATCGAAGCCTACATGCGCCGGCGCCTCGATGTGTCGGGCTATGAGGAGATCAAGACGCCGCAGCTGATGGACTCAGGCCAGTGGGAAAAGTCCGGCCACTGGGGCAAGTACCGCGAGAACATGTTCATCGTGCCGGACTTCATTCCGGAAGGCGACGAGGGCGTGGAAATCTCCGTGCCCGCAGATGCCAAGCTCATGGCGTTGAAGCCGATGAACTGCCCGGCGCATGTCGAGGTGTTCAAGTCGGGCCAGAAGTCCTACCGGGACCTGCCGCTTCGCCTGGCCGAGTTCGGATGCTGCCACCGCAACGAGCCGCACGGCGCCATTCATGGCATCATGCGGGTGCGCCAGTTCACGCAGGACGACGCCCATATCTTCTGCCGCGAAGACCAGATTGTGGATGAGTCGATCCGCTTCTGCCGCCTGTTGGAAAGCGTCTACCGCGACTTCGGATTCCAGAAGATCGCCGTGAAACTGTCAACGCGGCCGGCCGTACGCGCCGGCGATGACGCGACATGGGACCGGGCGGAAGAGGGCCTCAGGGCTGCCGTCGATGCCGCTGGTCTGCCCTGCGAGCTGCAACCGGGGGAGGGGGCCTTCTATGGACCGAAGCTCGAGTTCCAGCTGACGGATGCCATCGGCCGCGTCTGGCAGTGCGGTACGCTGCAGCTCGACTATGTGCTGCCGGAACGTCTGGGCGCGGAGTATACGGCTTCGGACGGCTCGAAGCAGCGGCCGGTGATGCTGCACCGTGCGATCCTCGGGTCGATGGAGCGGTTCATCGGCATCCTGATCGAGGAATTTGCCGGGGCTTTCCCGATCTGGCTGGCGCCGGTGCAGGTCGTGGTCGCGGCGATCTCGGACGATGCGGCAGGCAGCTATGCCGACGAGGTCGCCGCCGAACTGCGCAAGGCCGGACTCCGGGTCGAGGTCGACCGGCGCAACGAGACGATCAACTACAAGGTCCGCGAGCACTCCTTGCAGAAGGTGCCCGTGATTGCGGTCGTCGGCGCCCGCGAAGCGGAAGAGCGCAAGCTGGCCCTGCGCCGGCTCGGCTCCAACGGCCAGCAGATCGTCACGCTGGACGAGGCGTTGGTCAGCCTTGCCGAGGAAGCGCTGCCGCCGGACCTCAAGCGGGCCCGCTGATACGCATACGGTGACAAGGCGCGGGGGCGGCGACTAGAGTGCGGGCAATGAACTACGGCCCTGTTCTTGCTGCCGCCTTCGTGCTCTGGCCCGTGATGGCGGTGCTGGGCGGGCAGGGCTTTGCGCCCCTTGTAGGCCTGACCGGGCTTGCCGCCTTGATCTTTGCCCGGCCGCGGATGCCGCCGGCGAGTTTTGCCTATATCGGCTTTGCCTTTGTCGCCTGGGCGGCGCTCAGCGAAGTCTGGTCGCCCGGCAACCGGCAGCTCGTGTCGGGCAGTCTGGTTGACGGCACATTCTCGGTTGAGGCACGCAGCCTTTCGACCGTGCTCCTCGCGCTGACGTCAGCCTTGACTATCGCCGCCAGCCTGCGGGCCGCGCCGGCCCCCTGGGCGTCCGGCATCGTGGCCACAATGCTGGGCGTGCAGGCCGCTTTGGTGATCGCGTCACCCTACCTTTCTGCAATCGTGCTTTCCGCCGTATACGGAGAAGATGCCAAGGGCCTGTTCGAAGGTGCGCAGAATGTTGGACGCGGCGCCAACACGCTGGCGCTCGGCTTGCCTTTGCTGCTGCCCTTGCTGGTGCTGAGGTGGAAGGTGGCCGGAATGGTCTTGGCCGGCCTGCTGATCGCAGGCGCGGTTGCGGCCTATGTGCTGCTGGGCACCGATTCCGCGCTCTTTGCGCTCATGGGAATGGCAATCGCGATGGGCCTCATCGTGCTGCTGCCGCGCATGGGGTTCCGCTGGCTCTTCGGTGCAATCGCCGGATACATCGCGGCGGCGCCCGTGTTGTATGCCGGGCTGATCCGCGCGCTGGACCCGGTGTCGCAGAGCCTGCCCGCCTCGTTCCGCTCTCGCCTCTGGTCCTGGGAAACCGTGATCGCGCGCAGCTCGGAAGCGCCGTTCAACGGGCATGGCATGGGCGCGACGCGCACCTGGAAGGAAACCTTTGCTTCGCGCCCGGACTGGCTCGCCCAGCTGCCGGACTCCTGGACCACCTATCCCATCGTGCCCGGCCATCCGCACAACATGGCGCTGCAGATATGGGCCGAGGCCGGCATGATCGGCGCCGTCCTCGCGGCGCTCAGCCTCGTCGCGCTGGCCTTCCATCTGCCGAGGCCGGGTGACCTGCCGCCCGAGATCCGCCTGGCGATCGCCGGGCTCGCAGGCGCCGCCACCGTGATCTTCAGTTTCTCCTACAGTCTCTGGAACGAAGGCTTCTGGGCGTCTCTCGCGCTCGCCGCCGCCGCCATCATCCTTTGGCACCGCACCCTGCGGGAGACCGGCGCATGACGGCGCCGGTTACGGCGCTGGTCGTCTCCTATCATACCGGTCCGCGCCTGGTGGAATGCCTGTATGCGCTGAAGGGTGACCCCGATGTGGCCGGCATCGTCATCACCGATAACGGAAATCCTCCGGGTACGGAGGCCTGGCTCGACGCCTTTGTGGCGGCAACGCCCAAGGCGCAGATCCTGCGCTTGCCAAATCCCGGCTTCGGCGCCGGCGTCAATGCCGCAGCGCGCCTTGCGGCGAGCGATCATGTCCTCGTCATCAATCCGGACTGCGTCATCAAGCGCGGCGCGCTCCGCCCGCTGATCGCGGCGCTGGACGGCGCGCCCTCTCCTGCCATCGCGGGCGGGCGCATCTTTGACCTGCAGGGCAGGGAGGAGCGCGGCGCCCGCCGCGAGACGCTGACGCTCGCCCGCGCGCTCGGCCTTAGCCGCTGGACGCTGGAGCACGAACCGCCGCCAGCTGGCCCGGTCCGCGTCGGCGCCATCTCGGGCGCCTTCTTCCTGATACGGACGAAAGACTTCCAGTCACTCGGCGGCTTTGACGAAGGCTACTTCATTCATGTCGAGGACGTGGACCTCTGCCGCCGGGCACTAGAGGCGGGCGGCGCGGTCTTCTACGTGCCGGGCGCCGGCGCGCTGCACTATGGGTCGACCTCGGATGTCCCCTCCGCTTTCGTCACCGGGCACAAAGCCAAAAGCCTCGCGCGCTATTTCCGCAAGTTTGCACGCGGGCCGGCCGAACGCCTGATCGTGGAGGCCGCCGTCCCGTTCATCGGCCTCGCCCTGAAACTCCGGGCCTAAACAGAAAAACCCCGGCCATGGGCCGGGGCTTTCCTTACGCGACACATCGCAGAAGCGCCGGAGCGCCTAGACGAAGCCTTTGAACTTGTCCTTGAAGCGCGAGACGCGGCCGCCGCGGTCGAGCGACTTGCCTTCGCCGCCGGTCCAGGCCGGGTGCACTTTCGGGTCGATGTCCAGCACGAGGCGGTCACCGGCTTTGCCGTAGGTCGACTTGGTCTGGTATTCCGAACCGTCCGTCATCACGATCGTGATGAAGTGGTAATCGGGATGGCCTTCTTTTTTCATGGCCTTGGCCTCTTTCCTATAGTCTGGTCAAACCGGGTTGACGCACCCGGGTGCGCTGGCATGTCTCAGCCTGAAATCGAAGTGGGCCGTATATGTGAAAGGCCACGGCGCTGCAAGAGGCGCCCGCAGGGATTCGGCGGCTGAACCGGGCCCGAAAAGGGAGTAGAGCTGCCAGATGGCCGATTCGGGCACCCAGATCACGGATGATCGCCGCACAACCCTGCCCGAAGGCGGAGAAGCGCTGAGCCGTCCGAAGGGGCGCAGCCTGAAGCCGCTGTCACTTCTCTGGCCCTATGTCCGCCGCCACTGGATCACGGTCAGCGTCGCGCTGGTCTTCCTGATTGGCGCCGCCGCCGTCAGCCTCGCCATCCCGATGCTGCTGGGCCGCGCCGCAGATGCCGGCCAGGCCGCCGGACCAGACCCCGGCGCGCTGCTCCGGCTGATCGACCAGGCCTTCCTCTGGGTCTTCGCCGCCGCTGTCGGGGCAGGGGTGCTTGGGGCCTTCCGGTTCTACTTCGTCTCCCGCTTTGGTGAACGCATCGCGGCAGACTTGCGGCGCGACCTTTACGCCCATCTCCTGCGCCTCTCGCCCGCCTATCACGCGAAAATGCGCTCCGGCGAAGCGGTCTCCCGCCTGACGGCGGACGTGACGCTGATCGAGAATTTCCTCGGCTCTTCCGCCTCGCTGGCGACCCGGACGCTGATCACCACCATCGGTGCCCTCGGCCTGATGATCGCTGTGAACTGGCAGCTGGGGCTCACCCTGCTGGCGATGCTGCCGGTCGCCATCCTCCCCGTCATGGGCATTGGCCGGATCATCCGGAACATGTCGAACCGCGCCCAGTCCCGCCTGGCCGACGCCGGCGCCGAAGCCGCCGAGACGCTGGACGCCATCGAACTTGTCCAGGCCTACGGCCGCGAGGATCGCCAGCTCTCGGTCTTCGCTGAGTCCATCGAAGCTACTTTCGCTGCCGCGATGAAGCGCACCAGCGCGCGGGCGCTGATGATCGTGCTCGTGTCCGTTCTGCTGTTCGGCGGGTTCACCGGCGTGCTCTGGCTCGGCGCCCGCTCAGTCGCGAACGGCGAGATGAGTTTCGGCGACCTCGCCACAATGGTGATGTACGCCGCCTATGCCGGCTCCGGCCTCGGCATGCTGGCAGAGGTCTACGGCGAAGTGATGCGCGCGGCCGGCGCCGCGGACCGGGCCGCCGAAGTGCTGCGCGAGACACCGGAGATTGCCGCGCCGGCCCACCCGAAACCGATGCCGCCGGAAGGGAAGGGGGCGCTCTCGTTTGAGCATGTAAACTTCCACTATGGCGAAGACGACGCGTCGGCGCTGGAAGACTTTTCGCTGGAAGTGAAGCCCGGCGAGTTCGTCGCGCTGGTCGGCCCCAGCGGCGCGGGCAAGACAACCGTGTTCCGCCTCGCGCTTCGCCTGTTCGATCCGCAAGGCGGTGCCATCCGGCTCGACGGCGTGGCCGCGACCGAAGCCGACCCGCGCGATTGGCGCCGGCGCTTCGCCTATGCCCCGCAGGAGTCCGCGCTCTTCACCGGCACCGCCGCGGACAATATCCGCTTCGGCCGCGACGATGCGGACAATGCCATCTTGGAGCAAGCGGCCCGCATGGCGGAAGCCATGGGCTTTCTCGACGAGAAGGACGGCCTTGCAACCCCGCTCGGCCAGAAGGGGCGCAGCCTGTCCGGCGGCCAGCGCCAACGCATCGCGCTCGCCCGCGCGCTGGTACGCGATGCGCCCGTGCTGCTGCTGGATGAGGCGACGTCCGCGCTCGATTCCGAGAGCGAAGCCGCCGTTCGCCGCGCCATCGAGAATGCCGCGACGGGCCGCACGACGCTCGTCATCGCGCACCGCCTGTCGACCGTGCGCCGAGCCGACCGCATCCTCGTGATGGAGCACGGCCGGATCGTTGAAGAAGGCACGCACGACACGCTGGTCGCCAAAGGCGGCCTCTACGCCCGCCTCGCCGAACTTCATTTCACGGAGCGTTAGAGCAAATTCCGCTCAAGTGGGCACCGGTTGAGCGCCAGAATTTGCGACAAATCTGGATCTCAGGCCTTTTTGCGGGCGCGGTCGATGGCGCCGTCCAGCGAGAAGGAGAAGGCCAGCGACAGGATCAGCGGCACCCAGATGGGAAGTTCGCCGATACCGGGCGCGCCGGCGGCCTTGGCGATATGATCGTCAACGCACCACCACAATAGCCAGAGCCACATGAGTCCCTCCATCCGGAAATGGCGAATGCCATTCCGGACTAGATGGGTGCCTTTCGGCTGGCCGCAAGAAAATCTATTCGGCCGCCTGCAAGGCTGGCTTGCTCCCGGCCTTCGCCGCCGCCGTGCTGAACTGCATCACGCCGTCCTCGATGGGCAGCTCGCGCAGGTTCTTGCGGTCGGTGAAATAGTTCTGGTGCAGCTTCCACGGCGCCTCGGTGTGTTGGCGCGGGAACTGGTCCATCACCCGCTGGAAATAGCCCGACGAGAAGTCCACGAAGGGCTCGGTCTGGTTCGGGAAATGCGCGAGGTAAGGCATCGCCGAGGTCGCGCCTTTCTCGTCCATCAGGTTCAGCAGGCGGCAGACATACTCGCTCGTCAGGTCCGCCTTCAGCGTCCAGGACGCGTTGGTATAGCCGAACGTCACTGCCATGTTGGGCACGTTCGACAGCATCACGCCCTTGTAGTTCAGCAGCTTGCCGGGATCGACCTTAGCGCCGTCAATCGACACGTTGACCCCGTTCATGAAAATGAGGTTCAGGCCCGTCGCCGTGACGATGATGTCGGCGGGCAGTTCCTTGCCGGACTTCAACAGGATGCCCGTCTCGGTGAAGCGCTCGATATGATCGGTCTCGACACTTGCCTTGCCGGATTTCAGCGCCGTGAAAAGGTCCGCATCCGGAACAAGGCAGAGGCGCTGCTCCCAGGGATTGTAGGACGGCGTGAAGTGCTTCGCGATGTCGTAATCCGGTCCCAACTCGTCGCGCACCATGCCGAGCAGCCGCTCACGCGCTTTCTCGGGGTTCTTGCGGGTTTGGCCGAAGAAGAATTGCTGGAACATGACGTTCCGCCAACGGATGATATTGTAGGCCCACTGGCCGGGCAGGATCTTGCGCAGGAAGTTCGCTGCGCCGTCCACGGCAGGCCGCGAGACAACATAGGTGGGCGAGCGCTGCAGCATGGTGACATGCGCGGCCTTGTCGGTCATCGCCGGCACCAGCGTCATGGCAGTCGCGCCCGATCCGATCACGACGACCTTCTTGCCGGAATAGTCGAGGCTCTCCGGCCAGTGCTGCGGATGCAGGACCTGCCCCTTGAAGGCCGCCTCGCCTGGAAACTCCGGCTTGTAGCCCTGATCATAGCGATAATAGCCGCCGCACATGAACAGGAAGCGGGCGGTGGTCACGCTCTGCGCGCCGGTCTTTACGTTCTCGCTGGTCACGCTCCAGACCTGGTCGGCATTCGACCAGTTGGCGGCGATGATCTTGGTGTCGAACTGGATATGCTGGCGCACGCCGTACTCGTCGGCGGTGTCGTTCACATATTTCCGGATGGAAGGGCCGTCCGCGATGGCCTTGGCCTCGGTCCACGGTTTGAAGTCAAAACCCAGCGTATGCATGTCCGAGTCCGAGCGGATGCCAGGGTATCGGAAAAGGTCCCAGGTTCCACCGATAGCGCTGCGCGCCTCGTAAATCCTGTAGCGCTTCTTCGGGCTCAGCTTCTGGAGATGCACGGCAGCGCCGATGCCTGAAAGGCCGGCGCCAATGATAAGAACGTCTGTGTCAGGTTTTGTCATGGCGCGGTTCATACCGCGATTTTTTGCGCTTGGCAAAAAATCCTGACGGGGGCGTCAGGTTATGTTGGCCTGCCGTCCGAAGGCGCTCGCGAGGCGCAATTGTTCCTGCACCAAGGGCACGATGTCTTCGTTGCCGGCGAGGATCGAGCCGGTTTTCATCACATCGCCTCCGTCGAGCTCGGCGACATGCCCGCCCGCCTCGCGCACCAGCACGATGCCAGCCGCAATGTCCCAGGATTTCAGGTTGCGTTCCCAGAAGCCGTCAAACCGTCCGGCTGCGACCCAGGCGAGATCCAGCGCCGCCGAGCCATAGCGGCGGATTCCCGCGCAGGCCGGCGTCATTGCCAGCATTTCGCGGGCGAAGGCGGTATGGGCTTCCTCGGATTTGCCATGCCAGGGCGTGCCCGTGGCAATCACCGACTCAGACAGTTTCTTGCGGGTGGCAACACGCAGCTTGCGTTGTTCCAGCCAGGCGCCCCGGCCCGTTTCGGCCCAGAAAATCTCGTTCTTGGCGACGTCGAACACCACGCCGGTCAGAAGCTGGCCGTCGCGCTCCAGCGCAATCGAGACCGAGTAATGCGGCTGGCCGTGCAGGAAGTTCAGCGTGCCATCCAGCGGATCGACGATGAAGCGGTTGGACTTGTCGGTCCCTTCCACAATGCCGCGCTCTTCCATGACGAAGCCATAGCCGGGCCGGGCCTTCATCAGGTGGCCATAGATCACGTCTTCGGCGCGGTGGTCGGCGTTCGAGACGAAATCGGCCGGTCCCTTGCGAGATACCTGCAGGTTTTCAACTTCGCCAAAGTCGCGCGCAAGGCTGCGCCCAGCGGCGCGCGCAGCGGCGATCATGACGGCGCCAACGGGGGAGGGTTTGGACATGAGAAATAGCTCTTGCACGCTTTTCGGGCGGGAGGCGGGGGCGTAAGCCTTTGATCGCATGGGGTCAAGGCGCGGAGCGTTAACGGATCGCCTCTCGCGAGTCTCAGGTTGTGCTCGGGCCAGCCTTGCGCCACCCTCTGACCCTGGGAACTCGCTTGAAAGGGGAAACCATGCTGAATCAATTCTTGAGTATCGATAAACTCATCGGCTCGAAGCTGGTCGTCATTGTCTATTGGGTTGGCTTGGTCGGCATCGCGCTGGGTATGATCGCCGCTGTCCTGGGTGGCTTGGGCGCGATGGGGGTCAGCTTCTTTGGCGGTCTCGGCGCCATCATCTTCGCGCTGATCGGCGCGGTCGTCGGTCTGCTGTTCTGGCGCTTCGTCTGCGAGATGTACCTGCTTCTCTTCCGGATGGCGGACGATGTCCGCGACATCAAGACGATGAAGTCCGGTCCGCTCGCCTAGGCAACAGGCGCAAGCCTGTCCAGCAGGTCGTTGAAGGCTTTGACGGCGGCCACAGGGCCATCCGGGTGCGCCCACACGCCGCTCGAGACCGCGATGAAGTCGGCCCCGGCCGTCACCAACGGCTCGGCATTGCCGACCGTGATGCCGCCGATCGCAACGCAGGGGACAAGCATCGCCGCCTGCCAGACCTGCAGCAGTTCCAGCTCGGCGGGCACGGTGCCGTCCTTGGTCGCCGTGGAATAGAAGGCGCCGAAGGCGACATAGTCCGCCCCGTCTTCGCCCGCCTGCATCGCCTTGTGGTAGCTGTTCTTGGCGGTGGCGCCGACGATGGCATCCGGCCCGAGCAGCTTGCGCGCGGCCAGAACCGGCCCGTCGTCCCAGCCGACATGCACTCCGTCGGCGCCGAGTTCCTTTGCCAGCTCGGCGGAGTCGTTGATCAGCACGGCGACGCCCGCTTCCTGCGCCATCGTGGTGACAGCCCAGGACAGCTCCCGCGTGGCCTGCATATCTATCATGCCGTCTGCGCCCTTGAGGCGCAGCTGAAGGGAGGCCACGTCTCCTGCGCCAATGGATGCCTCGAGCGTTCGCGTGAAACCGGCCACATCCGCAACCTGCGGCGGGGTGATCAGGTAAAGGCGGGTGCGCGGGCGGGGCGGAAGGGCTGTGCTCATGGGCGCTGCCTCTGCGGCGGAGGGCGGCGGAAGTCAACGCCGGTCCCCATTGGAATTTCCCGAACTCAGTTCTATAATGGAACTTTAAAGCTGATTGGTTTTACGAATGTCCAAGAAACTTCCCGTTCGCGTGTTCCAGCCGGTCTTCGGCCTGTTCATGGCCACCTTCATGAGCTTCCTGATGTCGGGGGCGATCACCGCGCTGAATATCGGCTTTCCGCCGGACTATTTCAGCCGCTGGATGCACTCCTGGGGCCTCGCCTTCATGCTGGCCTACCCCACGATCCTGATCGTCGCGCCGATCGCCCGCAGGCTCGCGCTCCGCTTCGTGGAGTCGCCCTTCGCGCCGCCGCCGGTGAAGGCCGCTAGCCCGCCGGCCTGAACACCCGTTTGGTGCTGGCGGGGTTCTTGGCCAGCGCTGCGCCGCGCCGCATCGGGCGCGGCTCCAGCTCGCCCTTGCAGTTGGGGCACACGCCGTCGAGCGGGCCGTCCATGCACTCGTCGCAGAAGGTGCATTCGAACGAGCAGACGAACGCGCCCGGCTCATCGGCCGGCAGGTCGCGGTCACAGCGTTCGCAGCCGGGTCGCATTTCGAGCATGTAGGGTCACCTCCGTGGGCGGAGGCTTAGCGCAAGTCTCAGAAGTCGAAAATATCGCTAAGGAAACTGTCGCGGCCGCGGCGCTTGCCTTTCTTGTACTTCCAGTCGTCATCATCGTCGTGCCGGTCCTGGAAGCGGTGCTCGTCGCGGAAATGTTCGGGCGGGCGCGCCTCGGGCTGCGGGGCGGGGGCAGGCAGCACGGTGGCCGACCTGTCGATGATCTTGTCGAGCTCGCCCCGGTCCAGCCACACGCCGCGGCACTTCGGGCAATAATCGATCTCGACGCCGGAGCGATCCGCCATGATCAGGGTTTCACCATCGGCAGGACATTTCATCGGCAGACACTCCAAAACAAGAAAGGGCGCAGCCTGTCGCTGCGCCCCTTCAGATGGGATTTTAGATCACGCCCGCAAGGGACCGCGAGGATTATCCGGCCTTAGAAGCCTCGCAGACCGCCTCGACCGTGTGGCCAAGTGCCTTGTCGAAATCGGCGTCGCTCTGCTTGGCCGAAAGGCCTTCGGTCAACGCGCGCGAGAAGCTGGCGATGATGCCGGTATTCTCGCCCAGCTTGCGGCAGGCCTCTTCGCGGCTGTAACCGCCCGACAGGGCGACAACGCGCATCACGCGCGGATGGTCGACCAGCGGCTTGTAGAAGTTCGCTTTCTCGGGAAGCGTCAGCTTCAGCATCACCTGCTGGCTGGCGGGCAGGGCGTCGAGGTGGTTCAGGATTTCGGCCCGCAGGATCTCCTCGGCTTCGGCCTTGTCGGCGATCGTGATCGTCACTTCCGGCTCGATGATCGGCATCAGGCCGTGCGACAGGATTTGCTTGCCGACCTCGAACTGCTGCGCGACAATCGCGGCGATGCCAGCCGGGTTGGCCGCATCGACGACCGAGCGCATCTTGGTGCCGAAGATGCCCTTGGCCACGGCGCGCTCCAGCAGCGCCTCAAGGCCGGTGATCGGCTTCATCAGCTGGACGCCGTCCTTGCCGGCTTCCAGGCCCTTGTCGACCTTCAGGAAGGGCACAACGCTGCGCTTGGTCCAGAGATACTCAGCGGTCGGAATACCGTCGATGGCGCCGTCCATGGTGCGCTCGAACAGGATTGCGCCGATCACCTTCTCGCCGCTGAAAGCAGGCGACTTGATGATCCGGGCGCGCATATCGTGGATCAGGCCGTACATTTCCTCGTCGGTCGACCAGGCGCCTTCCTCGATGCCATACTGGCGCAGCGCCTTGGGGGTCGAGCCGCCCGACTGGTCGAGTGCGGCAATGAAGCCGGCCTTTTGCGACATTTGCCGCGCCATGTCCGCATTGCCCAGTGTCATCGTGATATCCATGTTCGCCATTGTCCCGACCTTGTGTACGTCCGTATCCGCCGCGCCTGCCTCCAGGCTGCGGGCCGCTGTCACGCTTTGAAACAGGAATCGGGCCGGAATTTGGGCCGTTGTCTCAATTGGGGCAGCGTCCGCTGACGGACTTTCCTGACTGCCCTATATTCAAGTGCCGTGCCGGAAAAGACAGACAACGTTGCCATGCGGCAATCGGTTTTGCAGCGTGCTCTTCAGGCGCCGGATCGCCCGCGATCAGGTCAGCGCGTTTCCGGATGTGGACAGCGCCTGAACGCCCGGCAATTCCTTGCCTTCCATCCATTCCAGGAAGGCGCCGCCGGCGGTCGAGACAAAGGTGAAGTCCTGCGCGACGCCGGCATGGTGGAGGGCCGCGACCGTATCGCCGCCGCCCGCGACCGCCACCAGCTTGCCGGCCTTGGCGCGCACCGCGGCGGCCTTGGCGGCTGACACGGTGGCCTTGTCGAAGGGTTCGAGTTCAAAGGCGCCGAGCGGTCCGTTCCAGACCACCGTCTTGGCGACGTCCATGGCGGTCGCCAGGATCGCCACCGATTGCGGGCCTGCATCGAGGATCATCTCGTCATCGGCGACCTCATCCAGGCCGCAGGTGCGGTGCGCGGCATGCGCCTTGAACTCTTTCGCCACGACCACATCGCGCGGCAGCAGGATGTCGCAGCCGGCGGCCTTGGCGATGGCTTCGATTTCCCTGGCCGTGTCGATGAGGTCGCGTTCGCACAGGGATTTGCCCACGGTGTGTCCGCGCGCAAACAGGAAGGTGTTGGCCATGCCGCCGCCGATAGCCAGCGCGTCCACCTTGGTCACGAGGTGCTTGAGGAGTTCGATCTTGGACGAGACCTTCGCCCCGCCCACGATCGCCAGCACCGGGCGGACCGGGCGGCCCAGCGCCTTGTCGAGCGCGTCGAGTTCCTCTTCCATGTTGATGCCGGCATAGGCGGGCAGCAGTTCGGCCAGCACAGCCGTCGTCACGTGCCGGCGGTGCGCCGCGGAGAAGGCATCATTGACGTAGAGGTCGCCGAGCGCCGCAATCTCTTTCGCGAGGTCCAGGTCGCCTTTCTCCTCGCCTTTGTAGAAGCGCGTGTTCTCCAGCAGGATAACACCGGCAGGCTTCAGGTCGGCAATCGCCTTCTTGGCATGCTCGCCCTTGCAGTCGGCGACGAAGCTGACATTCGCGCCGAGTACCTTGGCGAACGCGCCGGCGATGGGCGCCAGGCTGAGTTCTGGAACGCGCTGACCCTTCGGGCGGCCGAAATGCGACAGCAGGACCACCTTGGCCCCCGCCGTCCGCAGGGTCTGTACCGTGTCCACAGCCGCACGCAGGCGCGTATCGTCCGTGACCAGACCATTCTCCATCGGCACGTTGAAGTCGACCCGGACCAGCGCGACCTTGCCGGTGAGATTGCCTGCGTCAGCGATGCGTTTGAAGTTATGCATGTCGGCCTGCCGGACTAGATCAGCTTTGCCAGCGCGACGGCGGTATCCGCCATGCGGGTCGAGAAGCCCCACTCGTTGTCATACCAGGTCATGATCGACACGAAATTGCCGTCCATCACCTTGGTCTGGTCGAGATGGAAGATCGACGAGCGCGCGTCGTGGATAAAGTCGACCGACACGTTCGGCTGATCGGTGAAACCGAGAATGCCTTTCAGCGGGCCGCTGGTTGCGGCGGCGACGATGGCGGCGTTCACCTCGTCCACAGTGGTGTGTTTCTTGGCGATGAATTTCAGGTCGACGAGCGAGACGTTCGGCGTCGGCACGCGCACGGAAATGCCGTCCAGCTTGCCCTTCAGTTCCGGCAGCACTAGGCCAACCGCCTTGGCAGCGCCGGTCGAGGTCGGGATCATCGAGAGGGCCGCGGCGCGGCCGCGGTACAGGTCCTTGTGCATCTGGTCGAGCGAGGGCTGGTCATTCGTGTACGAATGGATCGTCGTCATCATGCCCTTGTCGATACCGACAGCGGCGTTCAGCACCTGCGCGACCGGCGCGAGGCAGTTGGTCGTGCACGAGGCGTTGGAGACGACCATGTGCTCCTTCTTGAGCTTGTCATGGTTGACGCCGTAGACGACCGTCAGGTCGGCGCCGTCAGCCGGGGCCGAGACCAGAACGCGCTTGGCGCCGGCGGCGAGGTGGGCCGAGGCCTTCTCCTTGCTTGTGAAGATGCCGGTGCATTCCATCGCGATGTCGAT
Source organism: Caulobacterales bacterium (assembly GCA_038249555.1). GTDB lineage: Bacteria > Pseudomonadota > Alphaproteobacteria > Caulobacterales > Hyphomonadaceae > Hyphomonas. The sequence continues at coordinate 10,420 of JBBSDJ010000008.1, read as the reverse complement.
GTCGAGCTCGCGGTGCGGCAGATCCTTCGGATCGCGGATCGCGGTGACCAGGATCGGCTTGCCGTTGATGACGATCTTGTCGCCGTCAACCTTCACGTCCGCCGGGAACCGGCCGTGCACAGAGTCGAAGCGCAGGAGGTGGGCGTTCGTTTCAACCGGGCCGAGGTCGTTGATCGCCACGACTTCGATGTCGGTGCGGCCATGTTCGATGATCGAGCGCAGGACGAGGCGGCCGATTCGGCCAAAACCATTGATTGCAACACGAACGGCCATCTTTTTTCTCCTGTCAGGCGAGGTCTCTCGCGGCTTTTGTGCCGTTTACTGGCGCTGGCCCCCCACGTCCACCCGCATTCCGTGCGGCACCGCGCCGCGAATTTTACGCTAGGGAAATGGGCATTGGCCCTGCCGCCGGCCTGCAAGTTCCGTGCAAGCGCCCGGGTGGACATCCCCGGCGGCCCCCACTAGGGCCATCCCGGAAAGAGGCGGCGCATGACCAGCACACAAGGGAAGGGGACTTTTGGGGGCCGCCCGGCGCTCGACTGGGTCCTGTTCGGCCTCCTCGCCGTCATCTGGGCCGGGGCCTATCCAATGACCCGCGTCGCCGTCGGCAAAGGCCTGGACACCGGCCTGCCCGCCGAATGGGTGCTGCCGGGCCGGCTCTGCATCGGCGCGGTCTTCCTCTGGATCGTCCTGATCGCCGCCCGCAAGCACCTGCCCCCGCTGAGCGACCGCAAACGCTGGACCTCCATCATCGGCATGGGCCTCGTCGGCTCGGTCATTCCCTTCTTCTTCATCACCACGGCGCAGGAGACGGTGAACTCCAGCCTCGCCGCGCTCTACACCGCCGCCTCGCCGGTCTTCGTCGCCATCGGCGCGAACCTCCTGTTCGCCGAAGAAAAGATGACCGCGCGCACCGGTCTCGGCGTCGCGCTCGGCTTTGTCGGGGTCGCGGTCCTGTTCGGGCCGGAAGCGCTCAAGGGGCTCGGCTCCGCCAGCACCTTGGCGCAAATATTCCTGCTGATCGCCACGCTCGCCTACGCCCTCAGCACCCTGATCGCGCGCGGCGCCCCGCCGATGGACGCCATCGCCTTCGCCGCCAGCTACGCCACCGTATCGGCGCTTGCCTCCCTGCCGCTCGCCTTCACGGTGGACCCGGCCACCGTCAGCGCCAGCTGGGTCAACTGGCTCGCCGTGCTCGGCCTCGGCCTCGGCTCGTCCGGCATCGCCCAGGTCCTCTACATGACGCTGATAGCCCGCGCCGGCGCCACCTTCGTCTCCCTCAACGGCTATGCCATCCCGGTGATCAGCGCGATCTTCGGCTGGGTCTTCTTCCAGGAAACGCAAAGTTGGAACGCCGTACTGGCGCTCCTCCTCATCCTCGGCGGCGTCTGGCTCGCCCGCAGCGGCGGCCGCGGCCGCGCAGCCTAGCGATACGCCGCCACCGACTCGCGCACTTCGCCGTCGCCGTCGAACAGGAAGGTTTCGGCGACCAGTTCCTCGCGGTGGTTCGTGTACAGAAGGGTGATCGCGTCGCTGCTGGTCAGCACGTTCTCCAGCTCGAAGAACAGTTCCGGCGAGCGCTCCAGCGCCTTCGTCCAATAGTCCCGCAGCGCCGCCTTGCCGGAGATACTGGCTGCGCCATTGCCCATCACCAGCGCAATGCGCGGCGAGTGGAACACCACCCCGTCGGCATAATGCGCGAGGATGCGGTCAATGTCCCGGTCATTCCAGGCCGACATCCAGGCCCGCGCGAAGGTTTCGGCCCTCGCGCGGTCAAGCGGTAGTTTCATGGCGGTGCCTCAGCCCTGGCCGTTCACCGCCAGCACATCCTCGACCGTGCGCAGGCCCGGCTTCGGCGCCGTGACCAGCACAGCCATGTTGCCGGGGAGGTGTTTGTTGTCGAGCATCTTCTCGTGCGCGACCGGAATGTCCGACCACGGAAATACTTCCGACATGCCGGGATCGATCCGCCGGTTGATCACCAGCTGGTTGGCCTCGCTCGCCTGCTTGAGGTTGGCGAAGTGCGAGCCCTGCACCCGCTTCTGGCGCATCCAAAGGAAGCGCGCATCCATGGTCAGGTTGAAGCCAGACGTACCGGCGCAGATCACCACCATGCCGCCGCGCTTCACCACGAAAACAGAGACCGGGAAGGTCGACTCACCCGGATGCTCGAACACGATGTCGACATCCTTCTTGCCCGTGATGTCCCAGATCGCCTTGCCGAACTTGCGGCTCTCTTTCATGTAGTCGGCGAATTCCGCACCGTTCACCTTCGGCAGCTGTCCCCAGCATTTGAAGTCGTTCCGGTTGATCACGCCCCGGGCGCCGAGGCTCATCACATAGTCGCGCTTGTCTTCGGAGGAGACCACGCCGATGGCGTTGGCGCCTGTCACTGCGCACAGCTGCACCGCAAAGCTGCCAAGCCCGCCTGAGGCGCCCCAGACAAGTACATTGTCCGCCGGTGCAAGAACGTGCGGACGGTGGCCAAACAGCATCCGGTAGGCAGTTGCGAGCGTCAGCGTGTAGCAGGCGCTTTCTTCCCAGGTGAGGTGTTTCGGGCGCGGCATGCACTGGCGCGCCTGCACGCGGCAAAACTGCGCGAAGCTGCCATCCGGCGTCTCGTAGCCCCAGATGCGCTGGCTCGGCGAATACATCGGGTCGCCGCCGTTGCATTGCTCGTCATCGCCGTCGTCCTGGTTGCAGTGGATCACCACTTCGTCACCGGGCTTCACGCGGGTCACCCGCTTGCCTACAGCCCAGACGATGCCGGCGGCATCGGAACCTGCGACCTGGTATTCGTCCTTGTGACTGTCAAAATAGGAAACCGGTTCGCCGAGGGCGGCCCAGACGCCGTTGTAATTGACGCCTGCCGCCATGACGAGAACAAGCACTTCGTCGGAGTCGATTTCGGGAACTGGAACCTGTTCGACCTTCATGGCGGTCATCGGCCGGCCATGACGCTCTTTCCGGATCGTCCAGGCGTGCATCATCTTGGGCACGTGGAACTCTGGCGGGATTTCGCCGACGTCGTAGATGTCTTTTGTGACCCGGCCTGCCGTTTTGGTCGCCATCACTTTCCTCCGTTATGATCTGTATATGCTGCCCGGCACTCTTTCGGTGACTTCACAGCCCTGATTGGCGGGGGCACAGTGGCAAGTGTCATGCCGCAGCGCAAGAAAAATGTTGCGGCGCACAAACCTGCCCTGAATCCGAGGCCCGCCGCATGCCCGTTTGTCCCATCGTCCATCTAAATGGATCGTTTTTGCCGCTCGGCGAGGCCCATGTGTCGCCGCTGGACCGGGGCTTCCTGTTTGCGCACGCCGCCTATGAGGTGACCGCCGTCTATGCCGGCCGCTTCGTCGATCTGGACGGACACATCACACGGCTGACGCGCACACTGGACGGAATCGCCATTCCCAACCCGCACGGCCCTGCCGGCTGGGAGGCGCTGCATACGGAACTGATCGTACGCAACAAGCTGACCGAAGGCCTCGTCTATCTCGAAGTCACCGCCGGCGCCTATGATACGCGCGATTTCGCCGGGCCGGAGACCTTCGTGCCCACTGTCTTCGCCTATGCCGATGCGAAGCCCCTGATCGGCGCCGTCGCCCGGGACGGGATCAAGGCGGTGTTCCTGAACGATACACGCTGGAAACGGCGCGACATGAAAACCACCCAGCTCCTCTCCCAGGCGCTCGCCTACCGCGCCGCCAAGGCCCAGGGCGCGGAAACCGCCTTCATGGTCGAGGACGGCTTCGTCACCGAGGCCGCCTCCGCCAATGCCTGGATCGTGACCAGGGCGGGCGAGATCATCACCCGCGACCTCTCCCCCGCGATCCTGCCCGGCATCACCCGCGTCGGCGTCATGGCCCTGCGCGGGAAGGGCGGCTTCACCATCACCGAGCGCGCCTTCACACCGGAAGAAGCGGTAAACGCCGCCGAAGCTTTCACGACCTCGGCCGGCGCCATGATAGCCCCGGTTACCCACATGGACGGCCGCGCCATCGGCGATGGCCAACCCGGCCCGGTCACCCGCAAACTCCAGCGCCTCTATTACGAAGCCATGGGCGCTGACGTGTCCTCCGCCGCGCCCTGGACGCTAGAGCGCGCCTGAAGCACGGCGCGGGTCTTCATTGCGAGTATGAGCGCCGCCAAAACCAGCGTGATTGCGTTCGCGACGATTACCGGCAGGGCATTTTCCAGTACCCCGTAAACCAGCCAGGCCGCCACGCCGATCGTGAACAGAGCATACATCGCCAGTGAGATTCCCTCGGTCTTGCCGGTCCTAAGCACCAGCCAGGCCTGCGGCACAAAGGAGAGCGTCGTCAGGAACGCGCCCACGAAACCGAAGATATCCGTCACCTGCTCGCGCTCCTGCTGGCCTGCCCCTGCTAGCTAGGCCGCTTCGGCCGCCGCGTCACCGCCGGTCGCTGTCGATGATCTCGCCTTCAAGGACAATGCTGTCGGCCGGCGCCGTCTTCGGCGGCGCGCGCCCCGGCTCCGTCTGAACAGGTGCAAGCTGCGCGCTCAGCGCATTCGCCAGCAGCGCTGCGCCGGAGGACAGCCCGATCACCATAAGGTCCGGCCAGCCCAGGCTGCGCGACAGCGCCGTATCCCGAAACAGCGCCAGCACGCCGAGGGTAACCACGAACAGGCCCGTCAGCAGGCCGAACCGTACGGCCAGACCGGTCGCCAGCGTACCCGCATGGGACGGGATCGCAATGCCCAGCGCCTTGCCGAACCGGCGCCGCTCAAACAGGCTGACAGCCAACATCGCTGCCGCAAGCGCGCCGATCGAGAGCCAGCCGCGCTCGAGAATCGCCATCAGCACCGCCCCCGCCGGAAAGGCGAGCAGGGAGCCCGCGCGCAGCGAGATGGCCGTCTTGAGGGTGGTGATCTGGTCAGCCATGCGCCGGGCGTCCTTGTTGCCCTGCATAGATGTGGATCGATTGGCCAGCGTCAATGCGGATCCGGAACCCGGCGCGGGGGTTCGGTTCCGGGCGGATCGAACAGCCGCGACCAGACCTCGCGTCCCGACCGGGATTTCAGCAGGTCGCGCAGAAGGTTCACCGCCTCTGCAATATGCACGGTCACCGGGTTCGACGTGCCCAGCGGCGTCGTCAGTCCGTAGATCACGGGCGCCTCTTCTGCGGCGTAGGTGCCGAAAATGCGGTCCCAGATGATGAAGATGCCGCCATAGTTGCGATCCAGGTATTGCTGCTGGGAGCCGTGGTGGACGCGGTGGTTCGACGGTGTGTTGAACACGGCGTCGAGCCAGCCGAGGCGTCCGATGGACTCTGTGTGGATCCATTGCTGGTAAGCCAGCATGACCCCGAAACAGCCGAGCACGACCAGAGGATCAAACCCTGCCAGCACCAGAGGCACGTAGAACCAGGGCGAGATGAATCCGTCCATGAAGGAAACACGCAGCGCGGTGGTCTGGTCGAACTGGGAGGAACTGTGGTGCACGGAATGCGCGACGGCCCAGTAAAGCCGGACCCGGTGCGCAAGGCGGTGGTCCCAGTAATAGATGAAGTCGACAAGGATGAGCGCGACCAGCGTGGTCCAGAGAGTAACGGGGATGGTCCAGAGCTGGAACCCTTCGGCAATTCCGTAGAGCCCAAAAATGAAAACCGTGACCACGCCCGCCGTCAGTAAGGTGGGAATCAGCGGGCTGATGCTGGCACCCATTTCCCGGACATAAGCCCAGGTCAGGCGACCTTTCCGGTGCAGCTGCCAGAGTTCCAGGGGCAGGAAAATTGCAATCGCGCTACCGAAGATGACGGCGGTCCACTGAAGGATTTCGAGGATTGTCATAGGGCCTCTAAAAAAAGAATGAACGTTCACTTTATTTACAGCGCGAACAACGCATGTCAATGAAAAAGTGAACGATCAGTTTTTGGAAGACCGAGATGCGCAAGGCCGACCCCGAACTGCGGACGCAACGTGAGCAGCAGATCATCGAGGCCGCCGTGTCCCGCTTTGTCGAAACGGGCTTCCACCAGACCAGCATGCAGGATGTCGCCGCCGCCAGCGGCTTCAGCATCGGGCTGATCTATCGCTACTTCGAGAGCAAGGAGGCGATCATTGCGCGGGTGGCGCAGCTTGACCGGGAAGCCACGATCCAGGCGGTCGACGCCCTGCCGGACACCGGCGACATTATCCGTGCCTGGGCGAGATGGCTCGGCCAAGCCGTGGCCGACTGGTCGGAGCCCGGTACGGTGCGTCTCGTCAACGAAGTCTATGCCGAGGCCGCCCGGAACCCGTCGCTGCAGGCCACTCTGGAAAAGAGCGAGGCCGCGCTCGGGCGATCGATCGAGTTCAAGCTGGCGCGGCAAGCAGGGGCGGGATCTTTACCGGGATCGGCGAAGGCCCGTCACATCGCGCTTGGCCTGCTGATCCTGTTTGACGGGGCGATCAGCCGCCGCTTCTCGTCGCCGGCGCTTCCTCAGGCAGCGCTGGATGCGGTTCTGCTTGCCCTTGTCACGGGCCTGTTTGCCGCCAATTGAAGGGCGTGTCCTTGCACGCCTCCTGCACTCATTGCATGTTGCGCCGCACAAAGGGAGGCACATACAAAATGAGCGACGCCGCCGGAAACTACCAGCACGCACCCGAAGAGCCGTGGATCTTCCGCACATATGCAGGCCATTCGACGGCCACCAAGTCGAACGAACTGTACCGTCTGAACCTCTCCAAGGGCCAGACCGGCCTCTCCATCGCCTTCGACCTGCCCACCCAGACCGCCTATGACGCCGACCACATCCTCAGCAAAGGCGAAGTCGGCAAGGTTGGCGTGCCCGTCAAACACCTCGGCGACATGCGCCTCCTGTTCGACCAGCTGCCGCTGGAACAGATGAACACGTCGATGACGATCAACGCCCCGGCCGCCTGGATGCTGGCCCTGTATGTGGCGCTGGCGGATGAGCGCGGCGAGAGCCGCAAGAAACTCCGCGGCACCACGCAGAACGACATCGTGAAAGAATACCTCTCCCGCGGCACCTATGTCTTCCCGCCGGAGCCTTCCCTGCGCCTGATCGGCGACATGGTCAGCTGGTGCTATGTCGAAGTTCCAAAATGGAACCCAATGAATGTATGCTCTTACCACCTCCAGGAAGCCGGCGCGACGCCCGAACAGGAGCTCGCCTACGCCCTCGCGACCGCCATTGCGGTGCTGGATACGGTGAAAGCCGGCGGGCAAGTTCCGGAATCAGACTTTGAAACAGTGTTCGGCCGCATTTCCTTCTTCGTGAACGCCGGAGTGCGTTTCGTAACGGAACTCTGCAAGATGCGCGCGTTCGTCGATCTCTGGGAAGAGATCGGCCGCGAGCGCTACGGCGTCACAGATCCCAAGGCTTTGCTCTTCCGCTACGGCGTTCAGGTCAACTCACTCGGCCTCACCGAGCCTCAGCCAGAGAACAACGTCTATCGAATCCTTATCGAAGCGCTCGCCGTTACCCTCTCCAAAAAAGCGCGGTGCCGCGCCCTGCAGCTGCCGGCCTGGAACGAGGCGATGGGGCTGCCGCGTCCCTGGGACCAGCAATGGTCGCTCCGTCTGCAGCAGATCCTCGCCTACGAGACCGACCTTCTCGAGTTCGAGGACATCTTCGATGGCAGCCACGTGATAGATGCCAAGACCGAAGAGCTGAAACAGAAAGCCCGCGCCACGCTCGCCAAGATCGACGAGATCGGCGGCGCGAAAGACGCGATCGGCTTCATGAAGGAAAGCCTCGTCGGCGCGCATATCGACCGCATCCGCGCCATCGAATCCGGCGCGCTCAAAGTGGTCGGCGTCAATGCCTATACCGAAACCGAAACGAGCCCCCTCGGCACTGGGGACGGCGCGATCATGACCGTCGATCCCGCCGAGGAAGCCGCGCAGGTACGCGACCTGAAGGCCTGGCGCGCCGCCCGCGATGGCAAGGCGGCCACCGCCGCGCTCGCCGCCCTGCGCGCCGCCGCTGCCGAGAACCGCAACATCATGGAGCCGTCCATCGCCTGCGCGAAGGCCGGCGTCACCACCGGGGAGTGGGGCACAGTCCTGCGCGAAGTGTTCGGCGAGTTCCGGGCGCCGACCGGCGTCGCCCTCGTCGTCGGCTCGGATGGCGGCGAGGATATCGAGGCCGTCAAGATCGAAGTCGCCCGCGTCTCGAAAGCCCTCGGCCGTACACTGACATATGTGCTCGGCAAGCCCGGCCTCGATGGCCACTCGAACGGCGCCGAACAGATCGCCGCGCGCGGCCGCGCCGTCGGTATGGAAGTCGTCTACGAAGGCATCCGCTTCACGCCCGCCGAAATCGCGGCGCAGGCAAAAGCCGCGAACGCCCACGTCGTCGGACTCTCGATCCTGTCGGGCAGCCATCTCGATCTCGTGCGTGAGACGATCGCCGAACTGCGCGCCGCCGGTCTCGGCGATGTGCCGGTCGTCGTCGGCGGCATCATCCCGCCGGAAGATGCGCGCGCGCTGAAACAGATGGGCATCGCCCGGGTCTACACGCCGAAGGATTTCCGGATCACCGAAATCATGGGCGACGTGACGAAGCTTGTTGAAAAAGCCTGGCTTGTGAAGGGTTAGAGCCAGCTTCCTGTAGGCTGACTTGCCGCCTCGCTGCAAAGCGTCCTATCCCGGCGCCGGGCGCAGAATGAGGCCTTTGCCATGACGGACGCAGCGCATTTCCAGCTCGGCTGGGAAGAATGGCTTTCGCTGGGCGATCTCGGCTTGCCGGCGATCAAGGCGAAGGTCGATACCGGTGCGAAGACGTCCGCGCTGCATGCCAGCGTGATAGAGCCGTTCGGCCCGGCGAGTTCGCCGCAGGTCCGCTTCCTGATCCAGCCGGACCCGAATGACCCCGCCCTCGAAGTCACCTGCTCGGCCCCGGTCGTGGACCGGCGCGAAGTGATCAGCTCCAACGGCGACCGCGAACTGCGCTACGTCATCGAGACGCATGCCGAGATGGGCGACCTGCGCTGGCCGATCCAGCTGACGCTGTCGAACCGCGAGACGATGACCTACCGGATGCTGCTCGGCCGCGCCGCCATCCAGCCCAACATGGTCATCGATCCCAATGCCTCCTTCCGTCAGCCGCAGCTAGGCTACGAACTCTACAGCGGCCTGCCAAAGCGCCGGCCCGCGCGCCGGCCGCTCAGGATTGCGCTCCTCACGCGCGAGCCGCGGAACTATTCCTCGGTCCGCCTGATCGACGCCGCCGAGACGCGCGGCCATGTCATCGAAGTAATCGATACGGCCCGCTGCTATATGCGGATCGGCACGGTTGACGCCGAAGTCCATTATGACGGCAATCCGCTGCCCCGCTATGACGCGGTGATCCCCCGGATCGGCTCCTCGATCACCAATTACGGTATGGCGGTCTTGCGCCAGTTCTCCAACACCGGCGCCTATTGCCTCAACGGCGCAGGCGCCATCGGGCGCAGCCGCGACAAGCTGCTGGCGCACCAGATGCTGGCGCGCGCCAAGATCGCAATGCCGGTCACCGCCTTCGCGCACAGTCCGAAGGATACCAAGGACCTGATCGCCCTCGCCGGCGGCGCGCCGATCGTTTTGAAGCTGCTCTCGTCCACGCAAGGAAAAGGCGTCCTGCTCGCCGAAACGCGCAAGGCGGCGGAGCGGCTCGTCGATGCGTTCCGCGGCGTGGAGGCAAACTTCCTCGTTCAGGAATTTGTCGAGGAAGCCGGCGGCGCCGATATCCGCGTCTTCGTCATCGGCAACAAGATTGCCGGCGCCATGAAGCGCCAGGCGGCCAAAGGCGAGTTCCGGTCCAACCTGCACCGGGGCGGCACCGCCAGCCCCGCCAAGCTTTCCGCCGCCGAGCGCGAGATCGCCAAGGAGGCCGCCAAGGTTCTCGGGCTGCAGGTGGCGGGGGTCGATCTGCTGCAGACCGAAGACGGCCCCAAGGTGCTCGAGGTCAATTCCTCGCCGGGCCTCAAGGGCATCGAAGCGGCGACCGGCAAGGACATCGCCGGTCTTGTGATCGAGCATCTCGAAACGGTCGTCCGTCCCCTGTCGAAACAGCGCGAGCCGCTCTAGTTCCCCGCCGCGTCGCGGAACGCCTGCAGCATGGCCAGCGCTTCCAGCTGGTCGGCCGGAAGGTTCTCGACCGGCGGGCAGCGCGGATCGGTGTTCTGGATCGCCTTCACCATCACCGGTGTGAGAGGGATCGGATCGCAGCCATGCGTCTGCTCGCAGATCAGGTCGAATTCGGGCTTGGCTTTCTCGTGGCAGGCGAGGCAGTTGCCGCCGAACTGGTTGACGACTTCGTCGGCCCCGCGCACGCGGATTTTCGCGCCGTCCCCGGTGACGTCGAGTTCGAAGAACTCCCAGTCTTTCGTCGCTGCGTTGTATCCCGCTTCGCGCTTGATCATCGCTTCACCCGGCACAAGCTGCACCACGGATCCCGCCGGGTAG
>JBBSDJ010000007.1:0-42395 GCA_038249555.1 Caulobacterales bacterium | reverse complement strand
GTGCAGCGCTACACGCGCGAGTGCGGCGCGGTCGAAGAGGTGAAAACCTCGGCGCCGGTTCCGAAACTGGGCCAGATCAAGAAAGCAGGTACCGGACTGCCCATTATCATCGCCGGTGTGGGCGCGCTGTTGCTGTTTATTGCGGGCGGCGTAACGACTGCTGTGCTGATGAACCGGGGCCCGGAAGAAGTGGTCTCGCCGACGGTGGTCGCCGTCAGCGGCGCCCGCGACAGCCTGTTTGCCGAAAAAGCGACAACTACCACGGTCCCGGCAGATTTGCCGCTCGAAATCGTCGCTGTCCGCCAGGCCTGGCTGGAAGTGCGCGGCGCCGATGGCACGATCTTCCTCAGCCGCACGATGGCTGCGGGCGAGAACTATTTCCCCCGCCTGAAAGCCGGCTGGACCGCGTCGGCCCGCAATGGCGGCGCCTTTGAATGGCGCGCCGGCGACCTCGTGATCGGGCCGCTCGGACCCGAAGGCGCGCAGGTGTTCTCGATCAACGTGGACGACCAGCTGGTCCGCGCCGCAGAAGTCTCCGCCCAGATGGTGGCGGACGCAGAGGCGGCGACAGCGGCTGCAAGCGGCAACGCCACACGCTAGGCCCTTTACCTCAGGCCTGCCCGGCGCCACATGGGAGCTGACAGGAAGCCCGAAAGGCGCTGGATAGCCCGATGAGTCACAATCCGATCCGCCCCTGGCGCAATATCGAGCGCCGGAAGTCCCGCCAGATCCGCGTCGGCAACGTGCTGGTCGGGGGAGATGCGCCGATTGCCGTCCAGTCGATGACCAATACGCCGACCGAAGACGCCGGCGCGACGATTGACCAGATCATCCGCTGCGCCGAGGCTGGCGCCGATATCGTGCGCGTCTCGTGCCCGACCGAAGAGTCGACCAAGGCGATGCACCAGATCGTCAAGGCGAGCCCGGTGCCGCTCGTGGCGGACATCCATTTCCACTACAAGCGGGGAATCGAGGCCGCCGATGCGGGCGCCGCCTGCCTGCGGATCAATCCCGGCAACATCGGCTCACAGGCGCGGGTGAAGGAAGTGGTCGCGGCGGCGCGGGCGAATGGCTGCTCGATCCGGATCGGCGTGAACGGCGGCAGCCTCGAGCGCCACCTTCTGGAGAAATATGGCGAGCCGTGCCCGGACGCGATGGTGGAGAGCGCGCTGGACCATGCCCGCATCCTCGATGACCTCGGCTTCCATGAATACAAGATTTCGGTGAAAGCCTCGGACATGTTCCTGACCGTGGCGGCCTACCAGCTGCTGTCGGAAGCGACGGACGCGCCGCTGCATCTCGGGATCACCGAGGCAGGCGGACTTCGCACTGGCACGGTCAAGTCCTCCATCGGCATGGGCTCGCTGCTCTGGGCCGGTATCGGCGACACGATCCGAGTCTCGCTTTCGGCCGAGCCGGAAGAGGAAGTGAAAGTCGGCTTCGAGATGCTGAAGTCGCTGGGCCTGCGCACCCGCGGCGTCAACATCATCGCGTGCCCGAGCTGCGCGCGTCAGGGCTTTGACGTGATCCGGACGGTGGAGACGCTGGAGAAGCGGCTGGCGCATATTTCCGAGCCGATTTCGCTGTCGATCATTGGCTGTGTGGTCAACGGACCGGGCGAGGCGGCGATGACCGATCTCGGTTTTACAGGCGGCGGCAAGGACAGCGGCAAGATGTTCGTGAACGGACGGGCCGACCACAATGTGTCCACCGCCGACATGGTGGAGCATATCGTCAAGCTGGTCGAGGACAGGGCTGCAAAGCTGAAGGCTGAGCGGGAGACGGAGCAGGTTCCGGCGGAGTAGGGTTCAGGCGGGACCGCAGGTGCTGACCGGTACCAGCGCCGCCGCGGCATCGTACAGGCCTTGCGAGGGTGCAAGGCGGCGGATGAGGGCGAGCGCTTCCAGCTTCTTCACGGTGACCAAATCCACGCCTTCGACCGCTTCCACGGCCTGTCCTTCCAGGGCGACAATGATCGTCCGGGCGCCCGGCGCATCCGGCAGGCGGGCGTCCAGCGAGCCGGCATAGACATTGTCCGTGGACGCATCAAAGATCGAGAGCGAGCCATACTCCGGCCAGGTCGGCACGGAGAGCGTGACCGGGCCGGCGGAGACATCGATCACGCAGATGGCGTAGGCGAGGTCCGGCGAGGGGCGCACGATGGTTTGTGTTTCAGGGGTCACGCGCGGGCTCATCTGCCAGGCGTGCACCGAAATCCCGGAGCCGGTCATGCGCTCCCTGGCTTTCGACATGATGTAATCCGGCAGCGCATTCAGCACGATGAAATGCGCGGCGACGAGGCCGATGACGAAGGCGGAGAGGCCAATGACGGGCAGGCGCATCAGTTGGCCTCCCTGCAGCCGAGCTTCTCGATGGAGGGCGCCTGGAGGACGCGTTCCGGATCGGCGATGAAGTCAGCGTCCGGTTTGTAAAGGCGCAGCGTCAGGTCGAAATTTCCCCCCGCGCGGCTGGACACCCAGCCCGATCCTGCGTCCGACGGGCTCGCCGACACGTCAAAGAACCAGGATGCCGGATCGCCCGCCGAAGCGGCCTCCGTGAGGTCATAGGACAGGGCGTTGTCGGTATTGTCCGGCAGGTAGCTTTCCGAATTGTACAGTGTGATCGACCACCATTGCGCCGGCATCGCTCCGCCTTCGACGCGGTAGTCGCACCCTTCGGCCAGGCGGTCACCGGCGTCGTCCGTGTTGCGGGTGAAATACACCGCCTCGTCCTTGGTGAGGGCGAGCAGGCCGTGCCGGGCGACGCGGGCGCGGGTCCACGGGTTGGCGGCCTCGGAGCCGATGGTCCAGTCGCTGGTCCAGCCGCTGACATCCACCGCCCCGCCGAACCGGGCGCCGGGGCCGATGATGCCGGCTGCGGCCAAAGCTGTTCCGAGGCCCAGGAGGGCGCCCAGAAAGAGACCGGCGAAGGCACTGACAATCTTCATGTGAACACGCTAACGTGACTGTTGCGGGATGCAAGCTGCAGGTGCGAAGACTGTCCGCCGTGGGCAGAAACGGCTAGCACTGGCCGCGTAACGAGGGATCTGACGGGCGCCATGTTTTTCCGGATTTTGCGATGGATAGGCCTGACCTTGCTGGCAGGCATAACCCTGCTCGTGGCGTCCAGCTGCACGATGCTGGGGCTCAATTATGCGAGCCTCGATACCGGCAACAAGCCGGCCGCCGTGCCGGCGCTCGACATCGACCGGCTGATGACGACGGAAGGCCGGGCCGAGGCGATGAAGCTGCTGGAGGACACGCTGTACGGTCCCTGGCCGCAGGGGCTGCCGGTGTCGGTGGGCGACTGGCGGATCATCAATCCGGACTATCTGGACGGGCGGGGCACGCTTGAGGAAATCGAAATCACGATCGGCCGGGGCGACGGCGCGCGTACCTTCCAACTGGTCGCGGCCTTCCCGGCGGTGGCGCTCGCCAACCCCCTGGTGCTGAGCCAGACGTTCAGTTCGAACTGCGCGACTTTTCCGGGCGAAGCCGTGATGAGTGAGGACGGTGATCCGTGTACGGCGCGTGATTTCGGGCCGGTCGCAAGCTTCATCGTCACGCAGCTGTTCGGCGAGTACATCGCCGAGGCGCCGGTGGGCCTCTATTTCGATGCCGGCTTTGTCTATGCAAGTTTCCATGCCGGGGATTTCATCCCGGACAGTACGCAGCTTGCGCCGAACGCCATGGCCGAGCTTGGCGCGGACGTGAACCCGACCAGCACCCTGATGGCCTGGGCCTATGCCTTCTCGGCAGCAATGGATGTGCTTGAAGACGATCCCCGCGTGGCCACAAATCATACGTCGGTCATGGGTCATTCGCGCCATGGCAAGGCGGCCTTGCTCGCGACGATCTGGGACCCGCGCATCGAAGCGGTGATCGCGCACCAGTCGGGCTTTGCCGGGGCCTCGCTGTCGCGTTCGCCGACGGGCGAACGGCTGGAGCGTATGGCGGAGACCTATCCGCACTGGCTGGCGCCGGACGCGCAGAAGTATGGCGATGATCCAAGCCTGCTGCCGTTCGACCAGCATCTCGTGCTGGCCCTGATCGCGCCGCGGCGGCTGTTCCTCGGCAATGCGCGGCGGGACGTGTGGTCGGACCCGAACTCCAGCTACCGCGCGGCGCTGGCTGCAAGCGCCATGTGGGAAGCTTACGGCAGGCCGGGACTGAACGACAACGGCATGCGGTCGTTTAACCCGACGGACGGGATCGTCTGGTGGATGCGGGCCGGCGGGCACAGCGTCGTGGACAATGACATCCCGGCCTTCATCGCGTTCCTGCAGGCGCGCCCGATGCCGGAGGACCTGTCGTCCGCAATCGAGTTGCCAATGGCAGACGGGTCCAGATAAGGCTTGCCGGCAAACTCAGTTGGGAGGCTGATCCATGACCATCGACGTTGATTTCCTGAAACCCGTGCTCGCGCTCGTCCTGTGGACGCTCGTGATGTGGATCTGGATGTACGCCCTGCGCCTGCCGGCGTTTGCGAAGTACAAGATCAATCCCGACGATGCCCGCCATCCCGGCACTTATAGCGACAAGCTGCCCGCGCATGTCCGCTCGGCCGCCGACAATTACAACCACCTGCACGAGCAGCCGACGATCTTTTATGCCCTGATGTTCTTCATGGCGCTGACCGGCGGCAACGACAATCTGGCCGGTCTGGTGGCCTGGATCTATGTCGGCTTGCGGGTCCTGCATTCCTTCGTGCAGGTCGTGGTCGGCAAGGTGGCCTTGCGCTTCCTGGTATTTGCGGCGGGCACGTTCTGCCTGTTCTTCCTCGCCATCAAGGAAGCCCTGCGCATCTTCCTGATGTCCTCGGCGCTGTAAGGCTTCCAAGCGGCGTGAAACCGGACTAAAGGGCGGCCATGTCCTCCCTTTCCGTTACACGTCTCCAGCAGGTGATCGACCGGTTCGAGGAGGTCGAGGCCCGCATGGGCGCGACCTCCGATTCCAAGGAAATCATTGCCCTGTCGAAGGAGCATTCCGAGCTTCGCCCCGTCGTGGAGAAGGCGCGCCAGGTGCTGACCGCCCGGCGCGGGCTGGCCGATGCCCAGGCGCTGGAATCCGCTGGCGACTCCGAGATGGCGGAACTTGCCCGGATGGAGATCGAGGAGATCAAGGACATCCTGCCGACGCTTGAGCAGGAAATGCAGATCCTGCTGCTGCCCAAGGATGTCGATGACAAGGCCGACATCGTGCTGGAATTGCGGGCCGGTACCGGCGGCGACGAGGCGGCGTTGTTCGCCGGCGACCTGTGGCGGATGTACATGCGCTATGCCCAGATCAATGGCTGGAAGGTCGAGATCGTCGACGCCTCGGAAGGTGAAGCCGGCGGCTACAAGGAGATCATCGCCAACGTGTCGGGTGACGGCGTGTTTGGGCGGATGAAATGGGAAAGCGGCGTGCACCGGGTGCAGCGCGTGCCGGCCACTGAAACGCAGGGCCGCATCCATACCTCGGCGGCAACGGTGGCGGTTCTGCCCGCGCCGGAGAATATCGAGATCGAGGTGAAGGCCGAAGACATCCGCATCGACACGATGCGCTCGTCGGGCGCCGGCGGCCAGCACGTCAACACGACCGACTCGGCGGTTCGCATCACCCACTTGCCGACCGGCATCATGGTGACGAGTTCGGAGAAGTCCCAGCACGTCAACCGCGAGAAGGCGATGGACCAGTTGAAGATCCGCCTCTACGAGCGCGAGCGCGCCGAGAAGGATGCGGCGCGATCGGAAGCGCGTTCCAGCCAGATCGGCTCGGGCGACCGCAGCCAGAAAGTTCGCACCTACAACTATCCGGAAAACCGTCTGACCGATCACCGGATCGGCCTGACGCTCTATTCGCTCGACCGGATCGTGACCGGCGACAAGCTCAATGATGTCGTGGAAGCTCTGATCACGGAAGATCAGGCGCGCAAGCTGGCCGCGATGGAGGAAGGCGCCTGAGCGTCCTGAATTTCGAACAGATGATCCGGGCCGCCGCAGAACGCCTGCGGGCCGCCGGTATCGACAACCCGCGCCATGACGCGCAGCTCCTGATGATCGAGGCCTTCGGCGATACACGCGCCGCGCTGATCACCGCCGCGCTCGCGGTTGTGCCGGCCGAGGTGCGGGCGCGGTTTGAAGCGTCCGTCGCGCGCCGCGAAGCGCGCGAGCCGTTGCAGCATATCCTCGGCTGGACGGGATTCTACGGACTGGAGCTGAAGACCGATGCGCGCGCGTTGATCCCGCGGCCGGACAGCGAGTGCGCGGTCGAGGTTGCGCTGGCGCTGGTACCGGAAAAGGGCAGGTTGGAAATTGCCGATCTGGGGACCGGTTCGGGCTGCCTGCTCGCGGCCTTGCTCGCCAACCTGCCGGACGCCGAAGGGACGGGGGTCGAAGCCGATCCCGCGGCTGCGTCGCTTGCCCGGGAGAACCTCGCGCTCTGCGGTCTGGAAGCGCGCGCCTCAGTGTTCGAGGGCAGATGGAGTGGCTGGACCGGCTGGAAGACCGCCGACCTGATCATCTCCAACCCGCCCTACATCCCGACGCGGGTGATCGAATCGCTGGAGCCGGAGGTGAAGGATTTCGACCCGGCCGCCGCCCTCGATGGCGGCGCGGACGGGCTCGCAGCCTACCGGGAAATCATCCGCCTCGGCGGGACCTACCTGAAACGGCGCGTGCCGCTCGTGCTCGAAATAGGGCATGACCAGCGCGCCGCCGTGCTCGCCCTGCTGGGCGCGGCCGGCTTTACCGAAATGGGACACCGCCTTGATCTTGGGGGAAATGATCGCTGCGTGTGGGGGCTGGCGCCCGGCCGGGCCAACTGATTTTCCGCTTGGCGCCGGGCGCGTTCCACAGTAGAACCTTGATTGCGAGGGGCAGTCTGCCGGAGAGGCAGATTATTAACGCTGCCTTCGTTCGGGTTCGGTGGAAACGGATAAGTCCCTCCCCAATCCCGCCTGCAAGCAAGATGACCATTCGAAATCTTGGCTTGCCGGTGACCGCTGGTTTACGAACACAGGACAAGACCATTCATGAAACGCTCACGCGGTCGCAACAGGCGCCCAGGCGGTAATCAACAGAACGCCTTCAACAATCCGAACCGTCACTTTGAAAGTGTTGGCCCGGATGTGAAGATCCGCGGTTCGGCTCAGCAGGTGCTCGAGAAGTACCAGCAATATGCGCGCGACGCCCACACGAGCGGCGACCGGGTCCTGTCCGAGGCCTATTTCCAGTATGCGGAACATTATCAACGCATCGTTGCCAAGCAGACGGACGCCCGCAACCAGCAGCAGGGCGGCCAGCCGCAACAGAACCGCAACAATAACGGGAATGGTAACGGCAACGGCAACGGCAATGGCCCGCGCGACGACCGTGACCCGCGTGGCAACAATGACCGCGATCCGCGCAGCGGCAGCAACGAAGACCAGAACCAGGGTTATGACGACCAAGGCGAAGCGGAAGTCGTGACGCCGATGAGCGCCCGCCGCAATGACGAGGAGGAATCCGATTCGCTGCGTGTCATCGACCGCGACGATGACCGGGACGAAGTGACCGATTCGAGTGAAGCCGCGCCCGCTGAGGCCCGCGGTGGCCGTCAGGGCGGTGACAAGAATCGCCGTCCGCGCAAGCCTTACCGCCCGCGCGAAGACGGCGCCACCAGCGAAGATCGCCCGCCCCGCGAAGAGCGCGCTCCGCGCGAGCCGCGTGAGCCCCGCGAACCACGTCCGCCGCGTGAACCGGTGCCTGAAGTTGTGTCGGAGACGGACGGCGTGATGAAAACGCTGTCCCGCGGCCGCCGCAAACCGGCGCCGGAAGAAGGCGCCCCCGCGCCCGAGACGACGGACTAGGTATAAACCCTGCGACCAGATGCCAGCGCCCCGCCCTCACCGGCGGGGCGTTTCATTTGCGGGCAGATGCTTGCGCCGGGCGGGCAGCCTTCCCAAATTCCCCTCAACAGACTGGCCGCCGCTGAGCGGGGCCGGACAGGACCCTTCAATCTGCCTTTCACAGGGGATGCAGAACCATGAATATCGAACAGTATACAGAACGTGCGCGCAGCCTGATCCAGAGCGCCCAGACGCAGGCCCTTGCCGGCGGACACCAGGTGCTGACGCCCTCCCATATCCTCAAGGCGCTTTTTGACGACCGCGATCAACTCGCCGTAAATCTGATCCGCGCCAGCGGCGGGCGGCCGGAGCTGGCAGTGCAGGGCGTCGACGCGGCGCTCGCCAAGCAGCCGAAGGTCTCCGGCGCGGGGGCAGGCGGTCTGCGGCTCGAACAATCGGGTGCGAAACTTTTCCAGGAGGCCGAAGCCGGCGCCAAGAAGGCGGGAGACGCATTCGTGACGGTGGAGCGCTTGCTGCTGGCAATTGCCGGGCTCGCAGGCGATCCGGCGGCGGACGCCTTGAAGGCGGCGGGCGTCACGGTGAAGGGACTTGAGAGCGCGATCGCGCAGCTGCGCCAGGGCCGAACGGCTGACAGCCAGAATGCCGAGGAAGGCTATGAGGCGCTGAAGAAATACGCGCGCGACCTGACGAAGGATGCGCGCGAAGGCAAGCTTGATCCGGTTATCGGGCGCGACGAGGAAATCCGCCGTGCGATCCAGGTTCTCTCGCGTCGTTCCAAGAACAACCCCGTGCTGATCGGTGAGCCCGGTGTCGGCAAGACGGCGATTGCCGAAGGTCTCGCCCTGCGCATCGTCAATGGCGACGTGCCCGAAAGCCTGAAAGGCAAACGCCTGCTCGCCCTCGACATGGGCGCGCTGATTGCGGGCGCTAAATTCCGCGGCGAATTCGAGGAGCGGCTGAAGGCCGTGCTCACCGAAGTGACGCAGGCCGAAGGCGGCGTGATCCTGTTCATCGACGAGATGCACACCCTTGTCGGCGCCGGGAAATCCGAAGGTGCGATGGATGCCTCGAACCTCTTGAAGCCGGCGCTCGCACGCGGCGAACTGCATTGTATCGGCGCGACGACGCTGGACGAATACCGCAAGCATGTCGAAAGCGACCCGGCGCTCGCCCGCCGCTTCATGGCGGTGTTCGTGGACGAGCCGACCGTGGAGGACACGATCTCGATCCTCCGTGGTCTGAAGGGCCGCTATGAGGCGCACCATGGCGTGCGAATTTCGGACGCCGCAATTGTCTCGGCAGCGACGCTGTCGAACCGCTATATCACCGACCGTTTCCTGCCCGACAAGGCCATCGACCTGATGGACGAAGCGGCGGCGCGCCTGCGCATGCAGGTGGATTCGAAACCTGAAGAACTTGACGAGATCGACCGCCGCCTGATGCAGCTGCGCATCGAAGCCGAAGCGCTGAAGAAGGAAAAGGATACTGCCTCCAAGGACCGTCTGCACACAATTGAAGGCGAGATTGCCGGGCTCGATACGCGCTCGCGCGAACTGGCCACCGCCTGGGGCGCCGAGAAAGACAAGCTGAAAGGCGCGGCCTCCGCCAAGGAAAAGCTCGACCGGGCCTATTCCGACATGGCCGAAGCGCAGCGCCAAGGCGATCTGGCGAAAGCATCCGAACTGAAATTCTCGACCATTCCCGCGCTCGAGAAACTGATTGCCGAAGTCGAAGCCAAAGGCGACGCCGATGGTGGGCTGGTTTCGGAAGTCGTCCGTCCAGAGCATATCGCCGGCGTCGTCTCCAAGTGGACCGGCATCCCTGTCGACAAGATGATGGAAGGCGAGCGCGAGAAGCTGCTGCGGATGGAAGATACGCTACGCGGCCGTGTGGTCGGGCAGGAGGATGCGCTGCTGGCGGTCTCGAACGCGGTGCGCCGCGCGCGGGCGGGCTTGCAGGATCCCAACCGGCCGATTGGCTCGTTCCTGTTCGTCGGCCCGACCGGTGTCGGCAAGACTGAGCTGACCAAGGCGCTCGCCGGCTTCATGTTCGATGACGAGACCGCCGTGCTGCGGCTCGACATGTCGGAGTATTCCGAGAAACATTCGGTCGCCCGCCTTATCGGCGCGCCTCCGGGCTATGTCGGCTATGACGAAGGCGGCGCGTTGACGGAAGCCGTCCGCCGGCGGCCGTATCAGGTCGTGCTGTTCGACGAAGTCGAGAAGGCGCACCCGGACCTGTTCAACACGCTGCTGCAAGTGCTCGACGATGGCCGCCTGACCGATGGCCAGGGCCGCACCGTGGACTTCAAGAACACAATCATCATCATGACCTCGAACCTCGGCGCTGACGCGCTGGCGAGCGGGGAAGAGGGCGAGGTCTCCGAACACGCCCGCGAACAGGTGATGAGCGCGATCCGCCGGCACTTCCGTCCGGAGTTCATCAACCGGATCGACGAGATCGTCTTCTTCAAACGGCTCGGCCGCGGCGAGATCGACCATATCGTGGACATCCAGATGGGCCGGCTTGAAGGCTTGCTCCGCGAACGGAAGATGAAACTGGACCTCAGTCTTGCTGCCCGCAACTGGCTGGCGGCGCGCGGCTACGATCCCGTGTACGGCGCCCGCCCGCTGAAGCGCGTGATCCAGAAGGAGCTACAGGACCCGCTCGCGCGCCTGCTGCTGGAAGGCCGCATCCTCGACGGCGAGACCATACTCGTCGATGTCGAAGGCGACGCCTTGTCGATCAACGGTGTGCCAAACAATTTTGCGAAGGGCCGCTCGGCTTTGAACTAAGGTCTAGCGCGAGCCCGGCCGGGTGGCTTTCAGGTCCGCTGTCTGCGTCGTGCCGGCAGCGGGCCCCACCGGATCTGCGCCGCGCAGCTTGTCGATCACGTCGCGCTGGACCTTGAAGGCGTTGAAGGCGCTGGCATTGCGGCTGAGGTCGCGCCCCGTGGGTAGTTCCAGGGTCATCGGGTTCACGTAGGCGCCGTTGCGCAGGACTTCGTAGTGCAGGTGCGCGCCGGTGCTGGAGCCGGTCGAGCCGACATAGCCGATTGTGTCGCCGCGCATCACGGTGCGGCCTGGCGTCAGGCCTTCGGCGAAGGCAGACATGTGGGCATAGACGGTCTCGAAGCCGCGATCATGCTGTATACGGATGAACCAGCCATAGCCCTCGCCATACTTCATGTCGGTGATCAGACCTGAGCCTGCGGCGCGGATCGGTGTACCGGTCGGGGCGCGGAAGTCGACGCCGGCATGCAGCAGCATGTCGCCGGTGATTGGATGGATGCGGTTGCCGAAGCCGGAGCTGATCTCGCCGCCGCGCACGGGGTCGCGTACCAGGAACTCGTCGCCGGCCGCGCCGTTGCGGTTGAAGAATTCCGGCACGCCTGTGTCTTCCGGCGTGTAGCGATACCAGCTGCCGGCAGCCTTTTCGCCGTTGAAGGCGGCGAAGAGGAGATCGCCTGCCTCAAGGAAATTGCCGCGTTCGTCGGCGATCATCTCGATGACGATGTCGAAGCGTTCACCCTTGCGGCCGCCCTGTGCGAGCGCGCTGTCTTCCGGGAAGAGGCTGGCGAACGTGTCAGCATGGGCGCGCGTGCCGCCTTCGTCCTGGATGGCGTCGGCTAGGGTCGTGCTGATCTTACCCGAGATGCGATGCAGCGCGACGGACGTCTTGGCGGAGAGTACACTGGCGAAATAGGTGCCGTCCTCGCGGCGTGTCGCTGCCAGCGTCGTTTTCGGATCGATCCGTATGCTGACACCGGTCAGGACCGGCATGTCGTCGGGCCCGGTATCGTCGAAATAGGCGATGAACGGTGAGCCGAGGCGAAGGCGCGCGCCGCGCGTGGGCGCCGCCTCGCGCAGGGCAGCCGCGGCGGCGCTGGCGTCTAACGGGGAGGCGCCGAGCACTTCGAGCGCATCGGCGGTGGCAACGTTCGCGGTGATGCGGCCGTTGCGGGCGGATGCGGCCTCGGCAGGGGCTTCAAGGCGGAAATCGGTAGAGGCGAAGCCCTGAGTGGCTGCCGGGGCCGGCGCCGCACGAACCGTCAGGAACAGTCCGGCCATGACCGCGAGGACGGCGACGGCGCCGAAGCGCTCAAGCCACCGGTACGGCGACTCGAGCCGCCTCACGGTTGCGGGTATCTGCGGCTTCGGACGCGCCATGCATTAACCTCGTTTCCTGAAGAAAAGGCCTTCAAGCACGGGCTGAGCAAGATCGGGGCCAGATTCCCCTTTCTGGCGAGACTACAGGCGATACTCGCGCTGCAAGCGCTGGATCAGGGCGTAGGGGGCGGGGCTGTATCGGACTGCGCCGCAGGGGCAGAAGCGGTCAGCAGGGACGCCGTGGCGATCTCCCCGCCCTTGGCGACGCGCAGGGCGTCCACCATGGCCTTGTGGGCCTTGAACTCAGCCAGCATCGCCGGCTCTTCCTCGAGCTTGCGGCCATTCGGCAGCTTCAGCGACATCACATTCACCGGTTTGCCGTTGATGTAGACCTCGTAGTGCAAGTGTGGGCCGGTCGAGGCGCCAGTCGAGCCGACATAGCCGATCACGTCGCCCTGGATCACCTTCTTGCCGGGTTTGATGCCTTTGGCATACTTCGAGAGGTGCGCGTAGGCCGTCTCATAACCACGTGTATGCTTGATGCGGATATAGTTGCCATAGCCGCCATTCCGGCTCGCGCGTTCCACCGTGCCGTTGCCGGCTGCGTAAATCGGCGTGCCGGTCGGGGCCGCGAAGTCCGTGCCCTTGTGCAGCCGGGTGAAGCCGGAGATCGGATGTTTCCGCGTGCCGAAGTTCGATGAGATGCGGGCGCCGTTGATGGGCGTCTTCATCAGGAACTTGGTGGCGCTCTCGCCATTCTCGTCGAAATAGTCGGCAACGCCGTCATCGGAAGGCGCGAAGCGGTAGAAGCCGCGCTTCAAGGCCTTGCCGTTCAGCGCCGCGTACAGCACTTCGCCGTTGCGCACGCGGTTTCCGCGTTCGTCATAGGCGGTCTCGAATAGAATCTCGAACCGGTCACCCGGATAGATTTCGCGCTGGAAGTCGATGTCATAGGCAAAGGCGCTGGCAAAGTCGGCGACCTGCTGGTCCTCGGCGCCAAGCGCAAGCGCGGCAGAATAGATCGAGGATTCGATCTCTGCTTCGACGCGCAAGTGGCCTGGTGTGAGCTTGGCGTAGAGGGGCGTGGCAGACCAGCTGTCGGTCGCCGTGCGCGTGATGAGGAGGCTGCGATCGGCTTCTGCGCGGACGGAGACGGCTTTCAGCTGGCCGTCCTCGAAATAGGCTTCGGCTTGGGTCTTGCCCGGCAGCAGGCGGCGGCTGTCGATCAGGTCAGTGCCCGACAGCGTGTGCAGGGCGGCGCCGGCGTCGCGCGGCTCTGCGCCTAGGCGCGTCAGCAGGCCGGTGAGGGTTTCGTTACGCTCCAGCTTGCCTTCGATCCGCTCAAGCGGCTTCGCATCGACCACGTCCCAGGCGGTGATGAGGCGGGCGGCGAGGGGCACGGGAATGGCCGCGTTGGCGGTTTCGGTCAGCGGGCCCGGCGTTCGCCCGGCCATGACGATGCCCGCAATGGCAGACGCGCTGCCGAGGATGCCAAGGACGATCAGGCTCTTGATGCCCTGCGACAGGCCGGATTTCGGGCGTGCGAGGGCTTCCGGGGTCTCGGCGGTCTCGTATGGAAGCAAGGATCCGTTTCCTGTCATTCTGACGCCCCCCGGCCCAAAAGGCTGACACGCCCACTGCTTGTCCCACTATCGTCTCGCTTCCCGCTTAAGGATTCAAGAACTTGCGGCGGAAGTGTTAGATGCCAAGTTAGGACTTTAAGTCGTAGGAAAAGCAAGAAGCAAGCCGGACGAACCAGTGATCCCTGAAGATGCCCCCCAGCAGGCCGAGCCTGCGGAGCCTGCTCAGGGGCGCCGCGGACCACGCCTGTTGTACGTCATGGGCGGATTCTTCTTTGTTTTTCTGGGCGGTTCGCTGCTTCTCTGGTTCCTGCGCAAACCCGTGGCCGAACAGGCGCTTGCGGCCTGGTGCGCCGAGCGGGACCTTCAGTGTGACGCAAATTTCACCGAACTCGATACCTCGGGGCTAACCGTATCGGCCGTGAAGGTCACCTCTGGCGCCGCGGTTCCCGCCGAGGCGTCGCAGGTTCGGGCCGATATCCGCTGGACCGGATTGTTCACGCCGGAAGTCACCGGCGTTACGGTTAACGGACTTTCCCTGCACGGCACATTAGATTCCGAAGGCTTGCACTTCGGCGGTCTCGAACGCTTCGCCACATCCGGCAGCGGGGGCGGCGCGATACCGGCCATCGACATCCGCGATGCACGTATCCTGCTCGATACACCGGCCGGGCAGGCGAGCGCCACGCTGAACGTGTCCGGCACCTTGCCGCGCGACGGCGTGCTGTCCCTGCAGCTTGATCCAGGTGTACTGTCCAACCCGCTGGCCCGCGCCGACCTGCGGGAAGGGCGGCTGGATGTGCGCGCGGTGGACGGCGAGGTCGATGCAGAGCTGGGCGTCACCATCAGCCAGGCCGCGCACGAAGATTACGGCCTCGACGAGTTCGACCTGCTGGCCCGCGCCGAATTCCATGAGGACGCTGGCCATCCCGGCGCCTTCGAATGGTCGCTGCGCGCCGCGCGGATTGCGTCACCCGACTTGCGCGCCACGGATATCCGCACCACGGGGCGGGCCGAGTTTGCGGCCATGCCGGATGCGACGCTTGTCAGTGTGCTGAGCGAACTCGCGGGCGCCGTGTTCCAGGGCGAGGCGGCCAGCCTGACGCTTTCGGGCTACACGTTCAATTCCGTCCAGTTCAACGGTGAACTTGCCGGGCGCGCCGGAGACGTGTCCGGGCCATTCATCGCATCGACCGGCATTGTGACCGGTCCGGCAGGCTCGGTGACGTCGCTCTCGCTTGCAGGCGAAATGCAACGCAGTGCGAACGGCAAGGCTGGTTTCGAGGGCAAGGTGACGGCCAGCGGAGCGGCGCTCGACAATGACCTTCGGGCGAGCACCGGCGCGGCTTTCAGCCTGCCAGGTGTGCTCGCCGGCCATGCCGATGCTCTCCGTGCTTCGCTCAACCGGGCCCTGACCAAATTCGATGCGGAGATGGGCGTCGCCCTGAGCACAGACGGGACAGCCTTCACCGCGTCCGCCATCGGGGAGGGCGTTCTCAGCGCGGTGTCAGGGCTGAACCTGACCGTCTCGCCCGCTGAAAACGGCTCGTGGGTCACAGTCTCCGGGAAAAGCGCCATTGCGCAAGGCCGCGTTGCGCTGTCCGGCGGAGGGGCGCCGTCCGTATCCATGGATGTCGGCCGTTTCGCCGTTCGCCCCGAAGGCGTCAGTCTCGCCGCCAACTCCCTTCGTCTCTCCAACTGGTCCGTGAGCGGACGAACCCTTGCCGCCAATCTGAACGCCATCACGCTGGAGAGCCGCCCGGACGACCTGGTCATCGCTGGCGCGGGACAGCTGTCCTTTGCCGGCGAGGCAGGCGGCGTCACGCTGGCGCCCACCTCCCTCAAGGGGGGGCTGGACGCCGCGCGCGACGCGTCCGGCTGGCGCGTGCAGGCGGCAGGCGCGCCTTGCCTTGCGGTGGATACGCGGGGAATGACCCTCGGCGCGATAGACGTTGAGCCGGCAAAATTTAATGTCTGTCCCGTCAATGGCCGCTTCATGCGCCAGGCTGCAGAGCCGGGCGGCTCGGCCTCATTGGGCAACCTGAGACTGCCCTTCACAATGGAATCCGGGGCCGGCGTCCTGTCGCTTGCGGGCGCGGAAATCGACTGGACGGCGGCTAAGGGCTTCGCGCTTGCGGTCAGCGCAGATAACCTCGACATGCCGCTGACAATCGGAGGCCGTACACTGACGATTGCCGGAAAGGCGCCGCGCATCGATGTGGCCACCGGCAAGGGGCCGGCCCGGATCGCTGCGCGCCTCGGCGCCACTGTCTTTGGCGGCACGATGATCCCGGCAAATGTTTCGGCCAGTGCGTTCACGTTCGATGGATCGAGCGCTGCGTCCGGGGTCGAGGGCGCCGTGACAGGCAAGGGCGTGCTGATCACCGATCTCAATGCCGACCCGATCTACCGGCCAATCGCGGCGGAGTTTTCCGGGACTGTGGGCGACAACCGGCTGCGCATCACAGGCCCGTTGAATCTCAAGTCCATCGGCACGCGGCTCGCTGATGCGACGCTGGATCTCGACATCCTGAAGCTTGACGGTACGGCGAAGGTCACGTCCCGACCGCTGGTGTTCCGGAACGGCGGTTTGCAGCCGAACATGATCTCGGACCGGTTGACCGGCCTGTTCACGGATACAAACGGCAACGTCGCCGGCGATGCCCGCTTCACGATAAACGACGGCAAGATCGCCGGTACGGCCGACGTGCATATCCAGAATTTCGGTTTCCAGACGACCCGCCTCGGCCGCGTGACCGGCATCAACGGCACGGTTAACTTTGCGGACCTGATGGGACTTGAGACAGCCCCAAACCAGGTGTTCACGCTGGCCAGCGTCAATCCGGGTATTCCGCTTACGGATGGCCGCATCGTCTACGACCTGCGCGAAAACGGAATCCTTCACCTCGATAGCGTCACGTTCCCCTTCGGAGGCGGCAAGCTGGCGATCGCGCCGTTTGACTGGGCGCTCGAAGGCGGCCTGAAGGATCAGTCCGTCGCTGTCACGGCAGAGGCGATCAGTATCACCCAGCTGGTCGAGATCCTGAAATTGCCGGACACCGTGGCAACCGGCACGCTCAGCGGCACGTTCCCGATCGTGTTCACGGACAACCGCGTGCAGATAAAGGACGCGCGTCTCAAGGCCGACGAACCGGGCGGGCGGCTGTCCTATACGGGGGGCGCGGTGGACGCGGCGGCCGGACAGGATGCCAATGCAAGCCTCGCGTTCGATGCGCTGCGTGATCTCAAGTTCGAAGTGCTCGAGATCGGCATTGACGGCGATCTGGCCGGCGACCTGCGAGCGGATTTGCTGCTCGTCGGCGAGAACATCAATCCGCTGCCGATGGGCAACCGGCTGACGCTGCCTGCCGGTCAGGCCTTCGAGTTTGCGATCGGGTTTGACCTGCCGATCGGCAAGCTGATCGAGAACAACCTTGGTTTCGTCAACCAGCAGGACCTGATCGACGCAACGGTGGACCTTTTGAACGCCGAGGAAGTCGCGGATGACGCGGCTGCAAAGCCGTCCGAAACACCCGCCGGTGAATGACGGGCAACGCGCCAGTCGATTGACGTTAAGGCGGGCCGTGTCATTGTCCGGCTGTTATCTCAGGAGACTGCCGTCATGGCCTACAAGAGAATCCTGCTTGTCGCAGCCAGCGCCGCCACGCTCGCGGCCTGCACGCCCACCATCCGGATTGAGCCATCCGACAAGCCCATCAAGATCGATCTGAACGTCAAGATCGACCAGACCGTGCGTATCCAGCTCGACCGCGAGGTCGAAGACCTGATCGCCAACAACCCAGACCTGTTCTAGCCGCGAAGTAGAGGAGACATTCAATGACTGCCCTTCGCACACTCCTGATAAGTATCAGCCTTGCCCTGGCGGCCTTCGCCTTCGCGCCTACCGCCTCGGCGGGTGACCCGGTGATCGATGCCGCCATCTCGTCCGGCACCGTTGGTGAACGCATCGACGGCTACCTCGGTGTGGTCGGCACCGCCGACGCCACAACCGTCCGCAAGGTCCAGGACATCAATAACCGCCGCCGCGCTGTCTACGAACAGACGGCCAGGGACAACAACACGACCGTGCAGATCGTCGCCCAACTCGCCGGCGAAAAGCAGATTGCCAAACTTGAGCCGGGACAGTTCTACATGGACGATTCGGGCGTCTGGCAGAGTAAATAGGCTTGTATCGCGTCCGCCGGGCCTTAGCTTGGCGGACGCATGTCACGCATCATCATCTGGATAGTTCTGGCCCTCGCGGCCCTTGGCGCGCTCCTCTGGGGCGCGACTTTTTTCTGGCAGGGCCTCGGCAGCGGGATGAGCGGCCATGGCTGGTTCGCCTATATCCTGGGCGGCGTGCTCACGCTCGGCCTGTCCGCCGGTCTTTTCGCGCTCAGCTTCTACAGCGCGCGCCACGGACACGACGACATAGACCCGCCACAAGGCGGCTGATTCGGGCCGCAGACGCGGGCGTTACAATCGTGTCACTCACGCTTGATTGACACACCGCCCGGCGCACCCGATTCTAGCGTATGGCTGGATCCAAAGACGGGCTGAAACCAATGAACCTCGACCCTGCGCGTTTCGCGGCGTTTATCGCCGCGCGTCTCTGTCACGACATTGTCTCGCCGGCGGCCACGATGTCGCTGTCGCTGGAGATGCTAGATAGCCCCGGCAGCCCGGAAGAAAAGGCCCACAGCGAGCGCACCTTGCGCGAAGGCGCCCAGAGCGTGGCCGCGACCCTGCAGTTCCTGCGCTACGCTTTCGGCTCGATGGGCCTGCAGCCCGGCACGGCTGACCTCTATCAGTTCAAGAAGCTGACCGACGACTATGTCCGCTTCCAGAAGCCGAGCCTGGAATGGGACCTCGCCACCACCGAACTCGGCTATGGCCATGCCCGCCTGATCATGAACCTCGTGATGGTGGGCCTGACAGCCACCGTGCGCGGCGGGGTTATCCATATCCGGGTGCGGGAAGAGGGCGGCGTCAAGAACGTCGTCATCACCTGCAAGGGCGACCGGGTGATCCTCAAGGAAGACGTCGCCAAGGCGCTGGCGGGCGACGAGCCGGAAAGCGGCTGGCGGCCGGAGAACATCCAGCCCCTGTTCGCCAAGATGACCTGCGACAGCCTTGGCGGCACGCTGCATGCCAAAACAACGCCGGACGGCATCGTCTTCATGGCCACAGGCCTGCGCCAGCAGACCCCCTGACGCCAAACGTAAACGTTCTGGTCAGAGTTTGTTAATACCTCTGAGGCACCCCTTAAGGCGTGTAAAAAGCCCAATTCAGCGGAATTTCGCGCCATGAAGACCTGCCTGATAGTGGACGACTCGCGGGTTGTCCGGAAGGTCGCGTCCCGGATTGTCCGAGACTTGGGCTTCTCCGTGTCCGAAGCGTCCGATGGCGGCGAGGCGCTCAAGATGTGCCGCGAAGGCATGCCGGATGCTGTGATCCTCGACTGGAACATGCCGGTCATGAACGGCATCGACTTCGTGAAAGCCCTGCGCCGCGAAGACGGGGGCAAAACGCCCCGCGTCGTCTTCTGTTCGATAGAGAATGATGCCGAACACATACGCGAAGCGCTCAGTTCGGGCGCCGATGAGTTCATCATGAAGCCGTTCGACGCGGACATTCTCGAAAGCAAATTTGCCGAAGTCGGCCTTATCTGAAGCCTTTCTTAAGATTGGGCCGCTTACTGGTAACGTTTGAGGCCCCGCGCCTCGAAGCGGAGCAGCGGATGCAGGACAACATTTTCAACGCGCTCGCCGATCTGGCCCTGAATGCGTCGGGCCAGTCTGTCCTGCCGTCGAAGGCCTACCTGATCGAGGCGCGCCTCGCCGGCATTGCCCGGCGTGAGGGCTTCGGCAGCCTCGACGACCTGGTCCACTGCCTTGAGTCGCGCCAGAATCCGGTGTTCCGCGCGGAAGTCGCCGCGGCCCTCCTGTCGCGCGACACCTGGTTCTTCCGCGAGACGGCCGTGCTTGAAGGACTTGTGGGCGCCACGCTGCCCGAGCGCCTCGCCGCGTCGCCGTCGGGGCGTATCCGTATCTGGTGCGCCGGGGGAAGCACCGGGCAGGAAGCCTATTCCCTGTCGATGCTGCTGGAGGACGAAACGCCGCCCGGCCTTTCCGGCGCGAAAATCGAAATCCTGTCCACCGACCTCTGCAAGCAGGCGACCGAAAAGGCCCGCCTCGGCACGTTTGGCCATTACGAAGTGCAGCGCGGCCTGTCGATCCAGCGGCTGCTGAAACACTTCACCCGCCTCGACTCAGGCGACTGGCAGGCCTCCGAAGCGCTCCGTACCCGGATCAGCTTCCGTGCCCACAACCTGCTGGAGCCGGCCGGCGGCCTCGGCAAGTTCGAGATCATCCTGTGCCGGAATGTACTCTCCGGCATGGCGCGCTCAGCCCGGACCCGTGTCGTCGAAAGCCTCGCCAACCAGCTCGCCCCCGGCGGCCTGATCATGTTGGCAGACGGCGAAACCCTCTACGGCCTCACCGACCGGCTCGAGCCCGCCGGCGGCGTGCGCAGCGGCTGGGTCGCCGCAGGCACGGCCAACGCCAAGGCCAGCGCGGCCTGAAACCGGCCTCTCGCGTTTTCGCCGCCAATCGCCTATATCCCCGCTTCCAACTAGCTGCTCCGGGCCTTGAACCCGGTGGGAGTACAAGATGACGACGCCAGATACCACGTGGCCGCCCGGCCGCCTGAACTCGCTTGGGTTTGCCAAGCCCCCCCATGAAACACGGGTTGTCGCGGCCATGTCCGGCGGCGTGGATTCGTCCGTGGTCGCCGCCACGCTGAAGGCCGAAGGCTATGACGTGATCGGCATCACGCTGCAGCTCTACGACCATGGCGCGGCCATCGAGAAGAAGGGCGCCTGCTGCGCCGGGCAAGACATTCACGACGCGCGCAACGTGGCCGACCAGATCGGCATTCCACACTATGTGCTGGATTACGAAAGCCGCTTTCGCGAGCAGGTGATGGAGGATTTTGCCGACACCTATCTCGCGGGTTCGACGCCGATCCCGTGCATCCGCTGCAACCAGACCGTCAAGTTTTCGGACCTCCTTCGCACCGCGAAGGAGCTGGGCGCCGATTGCCTCGCGACGGGCCACTACATACGGCGCGCCGAGGGCGAACACGGCCCGGAACTTCACCGTGCCCGCGATGCGAGCCGCGACCAGTCCTACTTCCTGTTCGCCACCACTCGCGCGCAGCTGGACTACCTGCGCTTCCCGCTCGGCGACCTTCCGAAGACGGAGGTTCGTGAACTGGCTGAAAAGTTCAGCCTTCCGGTCGCCGCGAAGCCGGACAGCCAGGACATCTGTTTCGTGCCTGAGGGCTCCTACGCCAAGGTCGTTGAAAAACTGCGCCCGGGCTCCGGACGCGCGGGCGAAGTCGTGCACCTCGATGGCCGCGTACTCGGTGAGCATGAGGGCGTGATCAACTACACAATCGGTCAGCGCCGCGGGCTCGGCGTCGCGACCGGCGAGCCGCTGTTCGTCGTCAAGATCGATGCACCGAAACGCCGTGTTCTCGTCGGCCCGCGCGAAGCGCTGATGACCCGCGGCCTGTTGCTGGAGGAACTCAACTGGCTCGGCCAGGGCAGCCTTGAGGACGCCGCGCGGGCAGAAGCGCGCGTGCTGATCCGTGTACGGTCCACCCGCCCGCCGGTGCCCGGCCATCTGGGCTTCGAGGATGGTCTGCCGGCCGTATTCTTTGATGCACCAGAAGAGGGTGTTGCGCGCGGGCAGGCCGCGGTGCTTTATGATCCCGAGGGCGGCACCCGCATCCTCGGCGGCGGGTTCATTGCACGTGCGCTTCCGGTAGACATCCGCGTGACCGCATCCTGAGCGAGAATACTGCCCGGAAAATGTTATGGAAAGCCAGTTGACGATTGAGCGGCGCAGGCTAGCGTCCGGCGCGTCAAGGGGAAGCGTCCATGGGCTTGAAATCATTACTTTCCGAGTTCCTGCTCCAGAAAGCGGAAGAGCAGCCTGTGCCACAATTGGACGTCCAGTTCGAGCCGGCATTGCCGTTGCGGATACTCGATGTCGGCGAACCCCATCCAGACGGCTCGGTACTGGATGAAAGCCCCAACGCTGAGGGGCAGAGCTTCGTAATCTGCTATACCAATGCCGACGGTGTCAAAAGCGTCCGCCGGATTACGGTCTGGGCGCTCAAACGGACACCTGAATCGCGCATCCTCCTGCATGCGCGCTGCTCGGAAACACGAGAAATGATGAGCTTCCGGGCCGACCGGATCAAGTATTGCATGGATATGAACGGCGACGTCTTCGAGCCTCCCGCCGCCTTTCTCGCCGGGATATTCGGTCTGAACGTGCCGGACGCGCTGCTCCTTGCCTCGACCAGTGCGGCGCCTTCGGGCGTCTGGCCGCCTCTCGACCAAGCCTATTCCACGCTCCGCCAGCAGCTGCGCCACGAACTGACCTTGCTGGTGGCCATGGCGCAGTCGGACGGACAGGTTTCAGTCTCGGAAACCGGAGCGATCACCAGCTTTGCCCGTCACCGCGCTGAGCGGCTGGGTATCGAACTTGATGAGTCCCGCGTCCAGAAATTCCACGGCCTTGTGCGGAGACTGCGGCCAACCGGCGACCAGATCCGCGCCGCGATTGACGAGATCGCCTCCCGCCCGCCCAAGGAGCAGATGGAGATCATCGAGGCGTGCCATGAAATCATGCTGGCCGATGACCATATGCATGCCGATGAACTTGACCTGCTGGAGCAGATCCGGACCGAGCTTGCCGCCAGTTGAGGCTCAGCTCAGCCAATCCGGTGCCTGCACGCCGAGGCTGAAGACCGGCGCGGGATAGCGTTCCAGAAGCTTTGCCACAATGAGGTCCGCCACCCGGTCGGCTTCCCGCAGCGGTTCATACGTCCACTGATCAAGCGTTCCGGTAAAGTGTCGCGCCGCGCCGCGGGCGATCAGGCTTTCGTGCAGCTGGGTGAATTTCGGGGCATAACCCTCCAGCGGCGCGATGTGCACCGGCAGGCCGTGCCAGGCCGCTTCCGACAGCATGTTGGCGCTGTCCTCGGTGACGATTGCGGCCTTCGAGAACATCAGCCAGGCGAGGTAGGGGTTGGCGCCGTCCTGAGCCCCGGCCCAGAATTGCCCGCCGGTCTCGTCCGCTAAGTTCCGGAACTGTGCGACGATCCCGATCGGCGTGCGGCGTGATGTGGTGATCCGCAACCGCCAGCCTTGCGCGGCAAGGGCGCGCAACTGCGCCTCCAGCTTCGCCGCGGCAGCCGGCGTAAACTTGTGGACCTTGGAATGGCCGCCGAGGATCACCATCACGCTGCGGTTTGTATCGTCCGCCAGCGGAGCAAAGGCCTGCGCTGTCTCTTCCATCGCATCCGGTGAAAAGTAGGCTGGCGAGCCCACGGTCGACACCACGTCTGGTCCGGTCAATCGGTCATGCTCGGGCACGACCAGGAGGTCAAAGTTTGACGCATCGATGTAGGGATTCAGGATTTGCACGGTGAAGGTCTTGCCTCCCGAGCGCTTGCGCATCAGCCGCGTGAACGCGGCCGAGCGCCGCCCGGCAGCAATCCACAGCGTCGGCCAGGGCAGCGCGACCAGCGCGCGCTGGGCCTCGGGCAGGGCGTTCAGCGGGGCGGGCCATTTGTCGGCGGAAAACCAGGTCCACGGCGCGCGAGGCGTCAGCACCATCGGTTCGGCCCGGTGCCCCTCGCCCATGATGTGTGCAATCCGCATCCAGCGGCCGGGCTCGCCGAGGGCGTGCACCAGCGCGCGCACCTGCGCCGCGTTGCCGGCGCGGCCATCGGAGACCGCCCAGACGGAAGGCCCGAGCGTCCTCATCGGCGCGTATCCTTACTTGTAAACGACCTTCGACACTTCATAAGCGCGCGCGCCCGACGGGGCGGCCACCTCGGCTTCGTCGCCTTCTTCCTTGCCGATCATGGCGCGGGCGAGCGGAGAGGTGATCGAGATCTTGCCCTCTTTGACGTTCGCCTCGTCTTCGCCGACGATCTTGTAGGTAAACTTTTCTTCGGAATCGACGTCGATGATGGTCACCGTCGCCCCGAAGCGGATTTTCTTGCCGCCGAGCTTGCTGATATCGATGATGTCGGCGCGCGCGAGCTTGTCGTCGAGCTCGCTGATGCGGCCCTCGATGAAGCTCTGCTTCTCCTTGGCAGCATGATACTCGGCGTTCTCGGAGAGATCGCCGTGCGAGCGCGCTTCGGAAATGGCCGCAATGATGCTCGGCCGCTCAACGGATTTCAGCACCTTGAGTTCAGCCTGAAGGGCAGCGTGGCCTTCGGCAGTCATCGGAATGCGTTCCATCGTGAGTTTCCCTCATCTTGCGCGGCTAAAAAGCGTGGTTTCAAAAAGCAATCGCGTCAAGTGGGGCCAGGTCAGGTGCTTTGCAAGGCACGAACCGAGATTTCCTGTGTTTTGAGGCTCGCGATCGCCTGAACCGCGGCAATCGAAGCGGCAAGCGTTGTGAAATAAGGGATTTTGCGCGCCACCGCCGTCCGCCGGATCGAGGCGGAATCCGCCAGGGACGCAGCGCCTTCGGTCGTGTTGAACATGAGCTGGACTTCGCCGTTGATCATCGCGTCTACGATATGCGGTTGGCCTTCGAGCACCTTGTTGACCCGCCGGATCGGTATGCCGCTGGCTTCTAGGTGCGTGGCCGTGCCGCTGGTGGCGATGATGGTGAAGCCCATCTCCACGAGATTTCGGGCCGCCTCCACGGCTCCCGGCTTGTCATTGTCCCGCACCGAGATGAACACTGCGCCCTCGGCCGGCAAGCGGATGCCGCCGCCGAGCTGGCTCTTGAGGAAGGCCATGCCGAAATCATCGTCCCAGCCCATCACTTCGCCTGTCGAACGCATCTCGGGGCCAAGCTGCGGATCGACGCCCGGGAAGCGCGCGAACGGGAAGACCGCTTCCTTGATCGCGATGCGGCGCGGATTGGCATGGCGCAGGTCGAAGTCCGTCAGCGGACGACCGGCCATCACTTTCGCCGCGATAGCGGCAATCGGCGCGCCGACCGCCTTGGCCACGAACGGCACCGTGCGGCTGGCACGGGGGTTGGCTTCGAGGACATAGATTTCCTCGCCCTTCACCGCGAACTGGATGTTGATCAGGCCTTTGACGTTCAGCGCCCGAGCGAGCGCCATGGTCTGCTTGGCGAGGCGGCCCTGCATGGCAGGCGACAGCGTGAAGGGCGGCAGCGCGCAGGCGGAGTCGCCCGAGTGCACACCAGCTTCCTCGATATGCTCCATGATGCCGGCGACATGCACATCGTGGCCGTCGCAAATCGCATCGACATCCACCTCAATGGCGTCCGACAGGTAGCGGTCGATGAACAGCGACGCGTCGCCGGACACTTTCAGCGCTTCGGCGGCGAACTTGCGCAGGTCTTCGTCATTGCGTGCGATTTCCATCGCCCGTCCGCCGAGCACGAAGGAGGGGCGCAACATGACCGGATAGCCGATCTCGTTGGCCTTGACTTCGGCTTCCTCAATGCTGCGCGCCGTGCGAGACGGGGCTTGCTGGATGTTCAGCTCGTCTAGCAGCTGCGCGAACTGCGCGCGGTCTTCAGCGAGATCGATAGACGCAGGTGTCGTGCCGAGAATCGGCACTTTCTCGTCAAACAGCGGCCCGGCCAGTTTCAGCGGCGTCTGACCGCCAAACTGGACGATCAGTCCAAGGAGCTCTCCATTGAGCTGTTCCTTGTGGACGATCTCGAGGACGTGTTCGATGGTCAGCGGCTCGAAATACAGGCGGTCCGACGTGTCATAGTCCGTGGACACCGTTTCCGGGTTGCAGTTGACCATGATCGACTCGATGCCGAGGTCCGACATCGCGAAGGCGGCATGGCAGCAGCAATAGTCGAACTCGATGCCCTGGCCGATTCGGTTCGGGCCGCCGCCGAGGATCATCGCTTTCTTGCGCGCCGAAGGCAGGGCTTCGCAATCGGGTGCGGCCTGGCCGAACGAGGCGTGCTCGTAAGTCGAATAGAGGTAAGGTGTCTTGGCGGCAAACTCTGCCGCACACGTATCAATCCGCTTGTAGACAGGCCGCACATTCATCGAATGGCGCAGGCCGCGCACCCAGCCTTCGGCCTGGCCGGTCAACTCGCCCAGGCGTTTGTCGGAGAAGCCTTTGGATTTCAGCTCGATCAGCTCGTGCGCCGTGCGCGGCAGACCCTTGGCCCTGATTTGGCCTTCGGTCATCACGATGCCTTCGATCTGGCGCAGGAACCAGGGATCGAAGGACGTCACATTGTTCACGTCCTCGACGCTGAGGCCCATGCGGAACGCCTCGGCAATCACGCGGATACGGTCCGGGGACTGAATCCCGAGCGCCTGACGCAGCGCGTTTTCGCTATCGAAGTGCATCTCGTTGAGACCGGACAGGCCTGTCTCCAGCGAGCAGAGCGCCTTCTGAAGGCTCTCCTGGAAGCTGCGGCCGATGGCCATCGCCTCGCCCACGGACTTCATCGCCGTCGTGAGCACAGGCTCGGCGCCCTTGTACTTCTCGAAGGCGAAGCGCGGAATTTTGGTGACGACATAGTCGATGGTCGGCTCGAACGAGGCCGGCGTTACGCCGGTGATGTCATTGGTCAGCTCGTCCAGCGTGTAGCCAACCGCCAGTTTCGCCGCGACTTTGGCAATCGGGAAGCCGGTAGCCTTCGACGCGAGCGCTGACGAGCGCGAGACGCGCGGGTTCATCTCGATGACGACGAGGCGGCCGTCTTTCGGGTTGACGGCGAACTGCACGTTCGAGCCGCCGGTCTCCACGCCGATCTCGCGCAGCACCGCGATCGAGGCGTTGCGCATCACCTGATACTCTTTGTCCGTCAGTGTCAGCGCCGGCGCCACCGTGATCGAGTCGCCGGTGTGCACACCCATCGGGTCGATGTTCTCGATGGAACAGATGATGATGCAGTTGTCCGCCGTGTCGCGGACCACTTCCATCTCGTATTCCTTCCAGCCGACTAGGCTTTCGTCGACGAGAATCTGCGCGGTAGGTGAGGCGGCAAGACCCGTGCGGCAGATCTCTTCGTACTCTTCGACATTGTAGGCGATGCCGCCGCCCGTGCCGCCAAGCGTGAAGGCCGGCCGGATGACCGCGGGCAGGCCGACGATGTCGATGGCGTCCATGGCCGCCTTGAGGGCGGTAATCCGGTCATAGCGTTTGGGCTTGCCGGGCTCGGTGGGCAGTTCCGGCGACGCGATGATGGCGGCGCGCGGGTTTTCGAGGCCGATACGGTCCATCGCCTCGCGGAAGAGTTTGCGGTCCTCGGCCATCTCGATGGCTTCGGCCTTCGCGCCGATCAGCTCGACACCGTATTTCTTGAGAATGCCGGAATGGTGCAGGTCGAGCGCGCAGTTGAGCGCCGTCTGGCCGCCCATCGTCGGCAACAGGGCATCTGGCTTCTCGATCGCGATGATCTTCTCGACGATCTCGGGCAGGATCGGCTCGATATAAGTTGCGTCCGCCAGGTCCGGATCGGTCATGATCGTGGCCGGATTGGAGTTCACGAGAATGACGCGGTAGCCCTCGGCCTTCAGCGCCTTGACGGCCTGTACGCCGGAATAATCGAACTCGCAGGCCTGGCCGATGATGATCGGGCCGGCGCCAATAATGAGGATCGAGGAGATATCTGTGCGCTTCGGCATGGGGACTCTCCTGAGGGGGCGGGCAAACGGCTGCCCTATAGCGGGGAGTCGGGGCGGCGGGCAAGCGCCGCAGTGTTCTGAAACGCTTGGACTACGCCGCCGAATCCTGCTGGCAGTGGCGCCGCCCTGTTTTCCCTAGCACAAGGTTTCGCATCATGCGCCGTTTAGTCACCGCTTCTCTCGCTGCCATTGCCGCGCTCGCCTTGCCGGCCTGCATCTCCATCGGCGGCAAGACCGAGCTTCCGGCGGCGCCTGCCGCAGCGGAAATGACCACCATCGAGATCATCAAGGAAGTGAAGGTCACGACCACGCCGAACCTCTTCATTCTCTACACGCTGAAAGAGGGCGTCACCCCGGAAGCGTTCGAGACCTGGGTGCGCACCACTGACCAGCCCGCGATGCGCTCGCTCGCCCGCGTGCAGGATTTCCGCACCTACCGCGCCGAGCGGCTGCTCATGGGCGAAGGCACTCCCGGCATCGCCTATATCGAAGCCTTCGCGATTCCGGACCTCGACGGCTTCGTCGCCGAGGACATGGGCGACGCCACCGTCCAGACTGTCATGAGCGGCTTCATGGGCCTGGCCGAAGCGCCACAGTTCATTGTCGTCTCGGAAGTAAAATAGCGACCCTTCCTGCAAATCAGGGTGGTGCCCGGCATGATCTTTCGTAAACTTTGAAAAACGGAGGAAGTATGCCGGCCATCACCCGCCTTGCAGGTCTCGCGACAGCCCTGTTCGCCGCCGCCCTGCCGGTGTCTGCAGACCCTGAGAAATGCAAACCGCTCGTTCCGCTCACGCTCGAAGCCGTCCAGACGGTGATAAAGGATGGCGCCACCGCAACGGTTCAGGTCCCTTTGGTGGACGGCTATGTAGAAGAATGTCCCGACCATGGCTGGATCACCCTGCTGGGCGGCGAACTGGACCTGATGGTCTTCAAGGGCCTGCGGAACGCAAACGGCGGGCAACCCACCCAGGACGGCGTCAATTATCTCGCGCGCGCCCTGCTGCGTTCAGACGTATTCCATAACGCGGGCGCTTCCACCTCTGACAACCGCTACGACGTCGCCACCGGTCACAGCTATTACAACACGCTCGACTACAACATCGCGGCGACCAGCCGCAGGGCGATCATCGACGAGCTGGCTACGCTCGCCGTCGGCGGCGTGGTGCACGCCTATCTCACCGGCACGGTGCCCCTCGAATGCAAGGGTTGGCTGACGAGTGATGTGCAGACTGTCTCCTACA
Source organism: Caulobacterales bacterium (assembly GCA_038249555.1). GTDB lineage: Bacteria > Pseudomonadota > Alphaproteobacteria > Caulobacterales > Hyphomonadaceae > Hyphomonas. Next base: position 13,952 of record JBBSDJ010000007.1, on the reverse strand, counting down.
AGATCGACACGGCAGAAGAGAAAGTGCTGCTGCCGTTCGTCGAGGCGGCCGCCGGGGCCTGCCGGAACGCAAGCACCCAGTCGGACCGGTTCCCGCTCGCCCTGAAGGCCAAGACCTACATGAAACTGATCGAGAAAGGCATCGTCTCCGACCGGGCCGAGGTCGAGCGCATGTTGATCGCGGCAGAAGGCGACGTGAAGGACTTTTTCGGCCCGGAGGGCTATCAGTCACTCTTGTTCGGTGAGGAAGATGCCAATCAGCTGAAGAAGCTCATTCGAAAGCACGGCGTTCACACCGGCGAAGGTCCGGCGACAATTGATCGCTCGCTCTGGTTCACGAAGGAATACATCGGCACCGAGGTCGCCGTCCGCTCGCTTGCCGCATCCTTCGGCGACTACTGGACACCTCTGGCCTCCGGTGACACGGACGCACCCGCCGAAGAGGTGGCCAGAGCCCGCAGCCGGTTTTCAGTTTACATCATGGAATTGAGAAAACAGGGCGCGGAGGCGGGGTTTCAGGACGAGACGACCAAGATGCTGGCCGAGACGCTGACGGCGTTCCAGAAGGGCGAAATTGGCCCGCCGGAGACCATGAACCAGAAACCGATCCCGCCCTGGCTCCTGACCATCCTGATCAATCTCACGAAGCCGCCCGAGCCTGCTCCTGCCGAATAATCTCGTGCCTGAACACAAAATCCCCGCCAGCCATGATGGCGGGCGGGGATTTCGTTTTTAATCCAGGTCAGGGCTACCAGCGATAGCGATCGTTCGGATAGCGGTCATAGGCGTCGACATGGCCGTCGCCGTCGCTGTCGCGCTCATCGGCCTGGTCCTTGATGCCCGGGGCATCGCAGTCCTCGGACTCGATACAGCCCTTGGTCGCGCCGCCAACGCCGCCGACGACCGCGCCGATGGCGGCGCCTTTGCCGGCATCGCCATCACCGACGTTATTGCCGATCACGGCACCGGCCACAGCGCCCGCGGCGGCGCCGTACGCGGCATTGCGTTCCGTCGTGCCGCTGGACGTGCAGGCGCCCAGGATCAGGGCACTGGCGCCTGCAGCGGCGAATTTGATGTAAAGCATCATCGGTCGTTCCTTTCGGTTCCTCATGGAACCAAAACGTGCGGGGTCAGGCCCGGTTCCGATGTATTTTCAGCAACTTAGGTCCAGCGCTTCGACAGCCGCTGGGCCACCACATCCACATCATCGCGGGCCGTCCCGGCATAGCCGGTCACCACATCTGCGACGAAGGGATTGTCCTGCCGCTCCTGTCCGAACGTGCTCATCGGACCATGCCCCGGCACGAACCGCATCTGGTCGCCGAGCGGCCAGAGCTTGCCGGTGATCGAGTCGATCAGCTGCTGGTGATTGCCGCGCGGAAAGTCCGTCCGGCCGACCGAGCCGCGGAACAGCACGTCACCGACGAAGGCCATCGCGCCTTCCTGGCTGTAGATCACCACATGGCCCGGCGTATGGCCGGGGCAGTGGGCAACGCCGAACTTGTTGCCAGCCAGCTCCAGCTCATCGCCATCATCGAGGTAGCGATCCGGCGTCACGTTCTTGCCGTCGGTGATGCCGTAGCGCGCGCCCTGCGCCTCGATCTCGTCGAGCAGCCACTGGTCATCCTTGTGCGGTCCGATGATCGGGCAGCCGGTGCGTTCCTTCACCGCCATCGCGGCGCCGGCATGGTCGAGGTGGCCATGCGTTAGCCAGACCGCGACAATCTTCACGCCGAATCGATCAGCAGCGCCCATCAGCCGGTCGATATCGCCGCCCGGATCGATGAACACGCCCTCCATCGTTTGTGTTGACCAGATCAACGATGTGTTTTGCTGCAGCGGAGTCACCGGCTCGATCCAGATCTGCAGTTTCGGAGTGGGGTTCTGTTCGCTCATTTCTTCCACATAGCGATCACTACGGGTCTTCGCAAACCCGGTCTTCGCCGCTTTCCCTTGCGCGGGTGCTCGGATAACAATTCTTGAAACCCGGATTTTGAGGATATCTGCCCATGAACCGTGATCCTCGACGTATCCGCGCGAATGGTCTCGGCGACCTGTTCAGCGGCCGGTTCGGCATCCTGCTGATCGCCCTCGTGGGCATCTTCATCTACTGGCAGGCGAACCAGAAGGAAGTGCCATTCGCGCCGGGCAATAAGCAGCTCAACACGATGTCAATCGAGCAGGAAGTGAAGCTCGGCGCCGAGTCCTACCTGCAGATCCTGCAGGGCGAGCACCAACAGGGCAACACGGTCCTGTGCGCCGATGAGGCCAGTTGCACCGGCAGCGCGCGCGAACTTACCGAAACCGTACGCGAGATCGGCGCCCGGCTTGAGAAAGCCGCGCTCGAACTCGAGGAAGAATACCGCACCGCCGGCTATGACATGCCCGGCGTCGTCGAGAAGTTCGACTGGACCTATTACGTGGTCGACTCTGCCACCCCCAACGCCTTTTGCCTGCCGGGCGGCTATGTGGCGGTCTATACCGGCATCCTTGACATCACCGGCAATTATGATGGCCGCGTCACACTCGATGACATCAGTGATGTCGATAAGCTCGCGGTCGTCATGGGCCACGAAATCGGCCACGCCCTGGCGCATCATGGCGCCGCGCGGATGAGCACGCAGCAGGTGTTGCAGGCGGGCCAGATGGCGGTCGCCGTCGGTCTCGGCGACATGGGCGTCGCCCAGCAGCAGATGGTGATGCAGGCCTTCGGGGTCGCCGCGCAGGGCGGCTTCCTGGCTTTCTCGCGCGACCATGAAACCCAGGCCGACAAGATCGGCCTCGATCTGCTGGTGCGCGCTTGTTATGATCCGCGCGAGGCGCCGGAACTCTGGGAGCGGATGGGCGAAATCGGCAAGGGCGAGCGTCCGCCGGAATGGATGAGCACCCACCCGGCGTCCGAGACGCGGGCCGAGAATTTCCGCAAATGGATGCCGGACGCCATCGCCGAGTATGAGTCCCGCTGCGGACCGCTACGCTGAGCGCAGCATATGAAAACGGCCTCTGCGTTGCCGCAGAAGCCGCCCAAGGGCCATTCCCCATGCAGGGACAAGCAAGCTTCTCCCAACCCTCCGGAGAGCGTCTAGCTTCGTGTACCTGAACAGTATGCAACAGGATTTATAAGCCACCGGCGCGTTTCAGGCGGACTGGGAACCCATCGAGCCGCCGGCCGATCCGAAGGTCAACTTGACCAGCAGCCGCACCAGTTCCGCCTCGTTGGCCGGTTTGCGGCACACATGGGCCCCGTTGTAGCGGGCCGAGAGGTTCTCGAAATCCGCCATCGCGGTATTGAACACGAAGGGAACACCCTTGCGCTGCAGCGCGTCGGCCACGGGAAGGACGGTATGGCCGCCCAGATTGTAGTCGAGGATGGCGGCGTCAAAGTCACACGCCTCGGCTTTTCTGAGCGCGCTTTCGACATCCAGGCACACGTCCGCCGTTGCGCCGCGGCTCATCACCACGTCTTCAAGGTCGAAGGCGATCATCGCCTCGTCTTCTACAATCAGGATCTTTTTTTCTGTAAGCATGTTTCGGTAACTACTGGGATTCGCTTTCGTTCCGGTCCTTCACGGCTCCGTGACTGTCCAAGGGCAGCAGGATGTCCATATCCAGTCCGTCTTCCCCCCATCGCCGCTCGCTCTGGCCGCGTAGCTGCGACAGGGAAATGGCCATCATCCGGCTGCCAAATCCGTCCGGGCCCGGAATAGACAGGTCTACATCTTTTCCACAGATTTCTTGCCAGTTTATTTTCAGCTCCTGACCCGGATTGTCCCTGGTGATGGTCCACGTCACGTTGACCCGTCCGTCCTCGCACGATCCAGCCCCGTATTTCAGGGCGTTTGTCGTCAATTCGTGCAGGATCATTCCCAGCGGTGTCACGTGCTGCGCCATCACGGCAACTTGCGGTCCTTCCATGTGCAGGGTGCAGTGATCCTTGACCTGGGACGCCACAATCGCGTCGACAAGGGCCGACAGGCTGGTCTCCTGCTGCATGTCGATCGACGAGGTGAGGGCATGTGCGCGCGATAGCGCAAACACCCGCTCACGGATCTTCGTCGCGGCCACACGGGCATCGGTTTCCTGCCGGGAGGTCGAGCTGATGATCGACTGAACGATGGCGAACAGGTTCTTCACGCGGTGGTTCAACTCGCGGGCCAGAAGGTCTGTACGCTCGCGTTCCTCTCTCAGCTGGCGCGCCTGTTCCTCGACCAGCCCAAGTTTCTGGGCCCGGCCGAGATTGCGGAGGGCAAGCGCAAATCCGAACAGCGAGACAAAGGACAGCAGCCCGGCACACAGCAGCACCAGCACGCGTGCCCGTTGCGCTTCGTTGCGGCCGGCGGACAGCAAGGCCTGCTCCTCGGCGATCAGCAAGCCGGCCGCAGACCGGATATCGTCCATGGCCACTTTGCCTCGATCCGTGCGGACAACCTCAAGCGCCGCCGATATCTTGCCAGCGCGAAACAGCTCCATCGAGGATTCCAGTTCACGGACCTTTACCCGCGTCGCATTCTCCAGCTTCAGAAGCGTCGCTTCCTGCGCCGGGGTCATCGTGTCGCTGACCATTTCACGGAAGGTTGCCGTGTGCGCCATGACATCGCGCCGCCCGATCCGGTAGGGTTCGAGATAGTCCTCATCCCCTGTCAGAAAGTACCCGCGCTGCCCGGTTTCGGCGTTCAGCGCATTGACGATGATGCCATCCAGCACCTGCATCACCTCGAAGGCGTGGCCCGCCTGGGCGCGTTGACGCGCCTCGGCCCGGGCCGCCAGGACGATCGTGAGGACGCAGGTCAGAAACGCAACCAGACTGACAATCAGCAGGATATTCAACACCGAAAAGCGTTTCGTCATCAGGTCTCCGTAGGCAGGAGACAACGCGCGGCGCGCGGCGCGGTTCCATGGGCGTGCCCGCAAACCGGGAAATACTTGCCGGTTGACCCCGGTTTGCCGCCCATTGCCGCGGCGAGCGGTGAGAATGGTCACATTTCCGGTATGGCGCTCGACATGGCCGCCTCGGGCGTTAGCTTACCGCCCTGGCAGTTCGGGGAAGAAGCATGCAATCGCTCTATTGGGTCCTGACTTGGGCCTGCCACCGCAAATGTGCGCATTGCTATGATGACCGCTTCCGCCCCTACGTGCGCGGCGCGCTGACCGATGTCGTCGCCGAGGGCCAGCGCGCCTACGAGGCGATCCTGGCAAACCTTCCGGATGACATGAGCTGGACCGACGGGTCCGGTGTGCGGCAGCCGACACTGATCGTGCTGGCCGGGGGCGAGCTGCTGATCGACGGGGTGAGGGAAGAGCTCTTCTACCCTGTCCTGGAGGCCATACAGCGGCGCTGGCCGGACGCGCCGCCGCGCCTGTCCGTGCAGACAACCGGTGACATTCTCGAGCCGGAACACATCGATGCGATGCTGTCGCGCGGGGTCACAACGATCGCGATTGCGTCGATCGACGACTATCATGTGGGCATGAAAGGGGAGCGCAAGTTCCGCTTCATGGACAAGATCCGCGCGATGATGGCCGAGAAGGGCGTGCGCGAAGTCTCGCTGGGCGGCAGCAAGAGCGAGAAGCTGAAAGCGCCTGATCCTGCGGCGCGGCCGCGGAGCGGGGAGCCGACTTTCCTGTTCTTCGGCGCGCAGGAAGACCTCTGGATCGGCGAACTCTGGCCCCGCGGCCGGGCTTGGGCGAACGGGCTGTCCAATGCGGACTACCGGACGAACTTCTGCGCGCGCTGGTCCGGCGCGAAGAATTTTCTGAAGATGCATGAGGCCGGCAGCGAGATCGCGATCGAGCCAGACGGCTCCATTTACCCCTGCTGCCTCAAAACCAGGTCACCTCTGGGCTCGCTGGCTGAAGAATCTCTCTCATCCATTATCGAAAGTGTCTCATCCCTTCCCGCAATTCAGGCGCTGAATGCCGGGGACCCGGAAGGCATGGGCCTCGCGACCGGATGGAGCCGGGAAGACTTCAAGTCCCGCTCCACGGCCACCGATGGCAAGGGCCGGGAAGTGTCGAACGCCTGTCTCGGCTGCGACCGGTATTTCGAGGAACATCTTGGCGCAGACCTCAAAGCCTTGCGCACCGCCCGTCTCGCCAAAAAGAAAGCCGCGCAAGCGGCGCTGTGAGGCGGCTGGCGCGGCTTATGGTTGGCAGACCGGTCCCGCGAACGGGCCCCACCCAGCCTGCAAACTCAAGTGTGAGCAAAAGAGCAGTAGTCCCCGCAAAATTAAGCAGTTACAGATTATACATACCACTGGTATCATAGTGCCTCAAGAGGCAAAAGCATGGCGAAACGCACATCAGCGCAGGCCGCCGAGACGCGCGAGACCATTCTTCGCGTGGCAGGGGAATTATTTGCCGAACGGGGCTATCAAGCCACCTCGGTCGCCGACATTGCTTCGGCCGCCGGGGCAACCAAAGGCGCCGTGTTCCACCACTTCAAATCCAAGGACGAATTGTTCGTCGAAATCTGGCATCAGCTGCAGCTGGACATGGACGCAGATGCCCGGACGGCCGCGGTGGCGGCGCTTGATCCCGCCGATCCGTTCAAAGCCTTTCTGGCCGGTTGCCGGATTTATCTCGACTGGGCCTCGCGCCCCGAATACCAGCGCATCGTGCTGCTGGACGGGCCCTCGGTGCTCGGCCTTGCACGCTGGCATGAAATGGAGTTCGAGGTCGGGCGGGCGAGCCTTGTTGCGGGCACCAAATTCATCGCCGCCCAGGGCCACTTTCCGAAAAGCCTTGCGGTGCCGGCAGCCCTGATGCTGCAGGCTTCGATCAACGCCGCCGCGTTCGCGCTCACGGACGGCAAGCTGGGCATCACGCGCGAGCAATATCTTGATACGTTCGAGCGGTTGCTGCGCGGTCTGCGCTAAACTTCGTCCAGCAGTTCGGGATAATTGTTGCGCACGTTGCCGGCCGCATTCCCGATGGGCCAGGCCGTCATGTCCTCGCTGGGGAAGGGCTCGAACAGAGGCGTCGGGTCGCCCTTCGAAGGATCGAGCCACCAGCCATAATTCTCCGGCGACAGGATTACCGGCATCCGGTCATGGATGCCGGCGGTGAAATCGTTCGGACGAGTCGTCAGGATCGTGAAGGTCTGGATTTCGGAGCCGTCGATCAGCGCGGCGTCCCAGAGCCCCGCCACGCAGAACCAACGCCGGTTCTTCAGCTTGAAGGCAAACGGCGTCTTGGTTTTTCCGCTCACGGACCATTCGTAATAGCCGGAGATCGGCACCAGGCAGCGCTTGTGCCGGAAGGCGCCGCGGAACACCGGCTTCTCGTGGGCGGTTTCGGACTGCGCATTGATCGTGGTGAACTTCTTCTCCGACAGCGGCTTCGTCCACCAGGACGGCACCAGCCCCCATTGCATCGGCACCATCTCGCGCGCCCGCGTGACCTCGTTCAGACGCACCACGGGATGGATCTGCGTCGGCGCGGCATTGTAGGTCGCGTCCGGCGCCTCGACCCGCTCTGGCGGATCGCCAAGTATGTTCAGCGCCGCATAGTACTCGGCCCAGCTGACATTCTCGCGGAAAAAACGGCCACACATGCTGCGTCAGCCTCCGTTCGCGGTCCTACTTCCCGCGATAGTCCCGCATCAATCCGGCAAAGCGCTCGAACAGGTAGAAGCTGTCCTGCGGGCCGGGCGAAGCTTCGGGGTGGTGCTGCACCGAGATGATCGGCTTGCCGGCCACTGCAAGGCCGGAGTTCGTGCCATCGAACAGCGAGCGGTGGCTTTCGGCCACGCCGGCGGGGAGGGTGGCGACATCGACGGTGAAGCCATGGTTCATCGAGACGATCTCGACCTTGCCGGTCGCAAGGTCCTTCACCGGATGGTTCGCGCCGTGATGGCCCTGCGCCATCTTCATTGTCTTCGCGCCGAGCGCGAGGGCGAGCATCTGGTGTCCAAGGCAGATGCCGAGGATCGGGATGCCGGAGGCGATCAGCTCACGGATCATCGCACCGGAGCGCACATAGGTCGCCGCCGGATCGCCGGGGCCGTTCGAGAACACGACACCGTCCGGCTTCAGCGCGAGGATTTCGGCGGCGGTCGCGTCCCCGTTCACCACGGTCGAACGCGCACCGGCGCTCGCCAGGTTGCGCAGGATGTTCTTCTTCACGCCGAAATCGACGACGACGGTATGGAACTCGGCATTGCCCATCACCTGATGGCCAATGCTCGGCTTCCACAGACCCTCGGTATGTTCGAAAGACTCTTCCTGCACGACATCGGCAGCGAGGTCCGCATTGTCGAGACCGGCCCAGGCCTGCGCCGCGGCAACCAGCGCCTTGAAGTCGATATTGCCCTCCGGCTGGTGGCAGATCGCCGCTTTCGGCATGCCGAGCTCGCGGATGCGGCGGGTCAGGGCGCGGGTGTCCACACCCGACAGGCCGATGATGCCCTTGCGGGCGAGCCAGACGCCAAAGTCTTCCGCCGAGCGCCAGTTGGACGGCGCCGTGATCGGCTCGCGGAAGATCGCGCCGCGGGCGGCGTCGGCGGCCGGCGGGGTCGAGTCTTCATGGTCTTCAGGGTTGGCGCCGACATTGCCGATATGCGGGAAGGTAAACAGCACCAGCTGCTGGGCGTAGGAGGGGTCGGTCAGGATTTCCTGATAACCGGTCATGGCCGTATTGAAGCAGAGTTCCCCGGTCCGGATGCCGACCGCGCCCGCCCCGTGGCCCGCAAATACGGTGCCGTCTGCAAGGGCCAGGGCGCCGGTGGCTGAGTCCATATCTTGATTCTTGCTCACAGACCGATTACCTCACCGTGCTGGACTTGGTTGACTCATCATTAACCAGTCTGGCTAAAACTTGGCCGCTTATTGGGGCTGAGTCTCTGTACCGTCAAGCAATGTGCTCAAGGTACAGGCGTAGAAAGGCAGTGGACGGCATGGGCCGCGAAGATGTGTCAGCGTGTATGGGCCTGAGAGCCCGGATTCTGCAGGCGCTCAAGGATGAATCGGATTCCATCGGCGATGAGACCAAGCGGGCAACCCTGCGTCTCATCGAGTGCGCAATCCGTGACCGGGATGTCTGTGCGCGCGGCCGTGGCCAGGGCGCCGGCTGCCCGGATGAAGACGTCCGCTGCGTGCTGGAAACCCTTGTCCTGCAGCGCGAAGCCTCGGCCCGCGAGCATGATGACGAAGGGCGCATCGAGGACGCGATCCGCGAGCGCAGCGAAATCGAGATCATCCAGCAATTCCTGCCCAAGCCGCTGTCCGGCAAGGCGCTCGAAATTGCGGTGAAGCAGATCGTCGATGACCTCGGCGCCTCCAAGCTGACCGACCTCGGCCGCTGCGTGAACGCGCTCAAGGAGCGCTATCCGGGCCTGATCGAAGCCTCCAGCGCCGGCAAGGCCGTGCGGACCGCGCTGAGCAAATCTCTCTGACAAATTCCTGAAGGCCAGGGGCGGGGCTCGGCGTGGCCGGGCCAGCCTTGTTTTCGCCGCGAGTCTGAAAAAGCGGTAACCGGCGGAACGCATCCGTGCCGGGTTCGTTGTGGGTGTACTTATCCTAATGAAAGGACACTCACATGAAATCCCTTCTTGCTACTGCCGGGGCGCTCGCCCTGATGATGTCGGTGGCTGCCTGCGGCGCGGCCGATACTGACACGACCGAAATCAACACGCCGGAAGTGATGGCCGACACCACGGTTGACGGCGATACCACGATGACGACGGACGCCCAGGTTGCGACCTACACGCTGGCCTCCGGCGAGCACGAAGCGTCCGACCTGATCGGCGCCTCGGTTCACAATCCGGCCGGCGAAGAGATCGCGACCGTTGCGGACATCTGGCTCGGCGCCAACGGTTCCGCCCCGATGATCGTCGTACGTGACGGCGGCGTGGCCGGCGTTGGCGGTGAACTGCGCACCGTGGCCTATTCGGCGGCGACCATCGCTGCAGACCCGGAAACCAGCGGCGACGAGCCGAGTGTACTTGTCCGCCTGACCGATGAAACCCTCGAAACCCTGCCTGAATTCGAGCAGGTGGACGGAAATGACTTCCGCCTCGCTTCCGAGATGATCGGCACGACGGTTGACGTCTCGTTCAGCGGAGAATCGGCCCGTATCAACGACCTGATCCTCACCAATACCGGCGAAGCCCGCTATGCGGTGATCTCGCCGGACCTCGTGAGCACCAACCAGATCGTGGTTGATGCCAATGCCATCACCGTCGCCCAGGGCGACACGGACGGCGGCCTGGTGCTGGACCTGGATGCCCAGACGTTCGCTGCTGCTCTCGATTACCCCCGGGAATAGCCTGGCGTTTGTCTGAGCTTAGGGCCCTGCTGCAAGGTGGGGCCCTTTTCTTTAGGCCCCGATTCTTTCTTGAACGGATGAATTGCTGCGTTCCCCCTCCGGTCCGAAAGCGGTAGACTGGTTTAATGTCTCAGACAGTCCGCATCCCTGACGGCTTCGTGGAGGAGCTGAAAGCCCGCATCCGTCCCTCGGACGTGATCGGCCGGAAGGTGAAGCTGACCAAGAAGGGCAAGGAATGGGTCGGCCTGTCGCCCTTCACCAACGAGAAGACGCCCAGCTTCTACGTCAACGACCAGAAGCGCATCTTCAAATGCTTCTCCTCCGGCACCGGCGGCGATGTCATCAACTTCATCATGGAGACCGAGCGCCTCTCCTTCATGGAAGCCGTCGAGAAGCTTGCCGAAGAAGCCGGGATGCAGCTCCCCAAGGCGAGCCCGGAAGCGGTCGAAGCCTATGACCACCGCAAGCGGCTCGTCGCCGTCTGCGAAGCCGCGGCCAGCTGGTTCGAGGACCGGCTGCTCTCCGGCGAAGGCGCGGCGGCCCGCACCTATCTCGACGGGCGCGGGCTCGATGCCGCCGCGTGGAAACGCCACCGCCTTGGCTACGCGCCGGATGACTGGCGGCGCACCCGCGCGCATCTCAACGCGCAGGGCTTCAGCGACAAGGAACTGATCGAAACCGGCCTGATCAAGGAAAGCGACAAGGGCGGCGAGCCGTTCGACTTTTTCCGCGGCCGCCTGATGTTCCCGATCACCGATGTGCGCGGCGCCGTCATCGCCTTCGGGGGCAGGGGCCTGACGCCGGATGCCAAGCCGAAATACCTGAACTCGGGCGACACCGAACTCTTCCACAAATCGACCGTCCTCTACCGCTACCGCGCAGCCCGCGAGGCGCTCGGCGCCGGCGAGGGCGGGGGGCTGATCGTCTGCGAAGGCTACATGGACGCCATCGCGCTGACCGAAGCCGGCTTCGGCCACGCCGTCGCCCCGCTCGGCACGGCGCTGACCGAGGAACAGCTGCAGCTGATCTGGAAAGCTGGGCCCGAACCCGTGATGTGCTTTGACGGCGACCGCGCCGGCCTTGGCGCCGCCTACCGCGCGCTTGACCGGGCTTTGCCCTTCGTCGAGCCCGGCCGCTCGCTCTTCTTCGTGCTGCTGCCGGACGGCATGGATCCGGACGACCTGATTCGGGCCCGCGGGGCGCTGGCCATGCGCGAGGAAATCGAGCGCCGTCTGCCGCTGTCCGAACTGCTCTGGCGCCGCGAACGCGACGCCGAACCGCTGGATACGCCCGAGCGTCAGGCAGGCCTCGAAGCCCGCCTGATGGCGGCGTGTGGCCAGATCCGCCATGGCGGCGTCAAGGCCGCCTACGAGCGAGACCTGAAGTCCAGATTGCGCGAACACCTGTGGGCCCTGCGCGACGCAAAGCGTAATGCCAGCTACAGGAAGGGACGGCCCGGATCGGGACAGACTCCCCTCGAAGGCGAGCCCGCGCAGACCGAACTCAAGAAGGGCGCGCCGGCCAAGCTGCGCGGCCTTGGCACCCTCGCCATGGCCATCGACAGCCCCTACCTTCTGGCCATCGGCACAGAAACGCTCGCCGCCTGCGCGCTGGCCGACCTGGATGTGGTCAAAATACGCGATGTGCTTCTGGACTTCGCAAATGCGGGAAAGCCTATTGACCGGGCGGTATTGACCGCCCATTTAACACGAACTGGGTTCATGCGTGCTGCCAGTTTGCTCAAAGATTATCCCGTAACGTCTCAGATAGCGGCCGATGGGCCCGAGGCACGGGAGTGGCTGATCGCCCTCGAGCAGTATGTGGCAGCCGGGCGTCCCGGCCAGGAAAACCTCGGCTCTGGCATGGATGATGCGAGCGGGGGAGCCTCGACGTCGCCTTCGGGTTGGCGGCGCAGGCACCAAATGGTCGCGGAGCGACGGGCCCTCAAAGCCCGCATGAACGAGGCAGCAGGCAAACGCAGCGACAGCTGACGGCAGGGCGATTGGCAAAGGGCGTGGGGCGGCAACAGGCGGCCACCTTCGCCAGGGAGAAACCGGACTATGGCGATAGCCACCAAAAAGAAGAAAAACACGGCCGGCGACGGCGAGGGCGAAGACGATAAAGAGACCGAAGCGGGTCTTGTCGATTTCAACGCGACAGACGTCAAAAAGGTCCTGAAGCGCGCCCAGAAGCGCGGATTCATCACCCATGACGAAATCAACCAGCTGCTCCCGGATTCGGACATGAGCTCGGACCAGATCGAGGACGTGATGTCCCAGATCTCCGAGATGGGCATTGCCGTTGTCGAGACCGAGGAAGAAGCCGAGGAGCAAGGCAAGGCCCTGACCAAGCTCGAGGACAAGAAAGTCCTCGCCAAGAAAGGCAATGCGCGCGGCTCCGACCGTACCGACGACCCCGTGCGGATGTACCTGCGCGAAATGGGTGCCGTCGAGCTGCTCTCCCGTGAGGGCGAGATCGCGATTGCGAAACGTATCGAGGCCGGCCGCGACGCGATGATCCGCGGCCTGTGCGAAAGCCCGCTGACCTTCGAAGCCATGATGGTGTGGCGCGACGAGCTGATGAACGAGCGCATCCTGCTGCGCGACCTCATCGACCTTGAAGCGACCTACGGCGCGGAAAACCCGCCGCCGGAACCGAAGGTGATCGAGGAGAAACCGCCCGAGCCGGTCGCCCTCGCGAAAGGCAAAGGCAAGCGCCAGACCCAGGAAGAGATCGACGAGGTCGAAGCCGAACGCCTGCGCCAGCAGCAGCAGGAAGAGGAAGAGGAAGACGACGCCGCCGCCATGTCGATGTCGGCGATGGAAGGCGAACTGCGCGAAGGCGTGCTCGCCAAGCTCGACGAGATCGCCGAAAGCTTCGGTCGCTTCCGCAAGCTGCAGGACCGCCTCGTCGGCCGCCGCCTCGAAGGCAAGGACCTGACGCCGAAAGCGCAGTCCGAATATGACGAGCTGTCGCTGCTGATCGTCGAGAACCTCAAGACGATCCACATCAACAACGCCCGTATCGAGGCGCTGGTCGAACAGCTCTACGCGATCAACAAGAAGCTGATGGGCCTTGAAGGCAAGCTGATGCGTCTTGCGGATGCGCATGGCGTGCCGCGCAAGGAATTCCTCGAGAACTATATCGGCTGCGAACTTGAGCCGAACTGGTCCGAGCGCGTGCGCGCGCTCACGGCCAAATGGAAACGCCTGATCGATGGCAAGGGCGGCGAAATCGAAATCGTCCGTGCCGAGATCACCGAGATTGCCACCGAGATCGGTATCCCGATCGACGACTTCCGCCGGATCGTTCAGACCGTGCAGAAGGGCGAGCGCGAAGCCCGCATCGCGAAGAAGGAGATGGTGGAAGCCAATCTCCGTCTCGTGATCTCGATCGCCAAGAAATATACCAATCGCGGCCTGCAGTTCCTGGATCTCATCCAGGAGGGCAACATCGGCCTCATGAAAGCGGTCGACAAGTTCGAATACCGCCGCGGCTACAAGTTCTCGACCTACGCCACCTGGTGGATCCGTCAGGCGATCACCCGGTCCATCGCGGACCAGGCCCGCACGATCCGTATCCCGGTGCACATGATCGAGACGATCAACAAGATCATCCGTACACAGCGCCAGATGCTGCACGAGATCGGCCGCGAGCCGACCCCGGAAGAACTGGCCGAAAAGCTTGGCC
>JBBSDJ010000006.1:0-47138 GCA_038249555.1 Caulobacterales bacterium | reverse complement strand
TGCGGATCGCACCGCGCGAGCAGGAACATGTGGGTCGCGTACTGGGCAAAGCTGGTCCACAGCTTGCTGCCGGTGAGGATGAAATCCTCGCCGTCGCGTTCGGCGCGAAGCGTCAGGGCAGACAGGTCGGACCCGGCCTGCGGCTCTGAAAATCCCTGGCATCACTCATGCGCGCCGCTGAGGATGGCCGGAAGGTAGCGCGCCTGCTGTTCGGGCGAGCCCTCCGCGATGATCAGTGGACCGATGGTGCGCACGCCGGAGGATTGCAGGATCGGCGCGTCCCGCGCGGCGCAGGCATTCTCGAAATAGAGGCGTTGCTCGGTGCTCCAGCCCGCCCCGCCATGCTCGATCGGCCAGGACGGGGCAAACCATCCGCGTTCACACAGTTTTTCCCGCCACACGGCGCACGCCTCCGGCGAGGACTTGAGACCTGTGGTGACACGGCCGGCCGCCCGCAATTCCTCCGTGAGGGCTGTGTCGAGAAAGGAGTCAACACGGCGCCGGAAGGCCGGATCCGCACTTTGGGCGGATGTAGGCTGGGCCTCACTGATATGGAAACTGCCATCCATCTGCCGGCCCTCCTGACCTTGGCGCAGGACGAGACGTACGCGAGGCGCCCCGGCGGGCGGCAATCCGGAAAACTACGTGGTGAGCCTTTCAGGCTGACGCTGGAAAGACCGGCCAGCGCTGCGTGATGCGGCCGTCCTCGAAGACCGCGATGTCGCCGAACTGGAGGAATACCGCCTCGCTCTGGTGGGGCCGGAAGAACACGAATTCATCCGGCTCGATCGACAGGTTGTGTCCGCCGGTCAGCATTTCCTGATTGGATGAGCGGCCGAAGGTCTTGTTGTAGGAGAGGCCCGGCGGGTCGACCGGATCGGCCATCCAGTTGCCACCATAGGTGAAGACCGTGCGGGAGGTGTTCGGGTCCCAGGCGCGCTGGCCGTCAGCGGCGAATTCGAGGCCGGGTAGGCGGGTTTGCGGCATCGACTTGATGACCGGCGTCGCGATGAAGCTGGCGGGCAGGTGGGGCTCCAGCAATGGCGTGTCGAAATGCGTCGGCTTGACGAGGCAGGAGCCGGCCGAGATTTCGTTGGCGACCTCCGTGGACTGATAATACCGGTAGGTGGGGCTGCCGGCCGCGTTGCGGACGAGGCCCGAGACCGCCTCGGCGCCCAGCACTTCGGCGGCCTGCGCCAGCGCCTCGCCATAGCGCCGCCAGGCCCCGGACTTGGCGCGCTCGCGCCAGCCGAGCGCTTCGGGCAGCGCAGCGAGGTGCGGCTCGTAGCCCATGAAGCCGGAGAATTCGAGCTCCGGCGCGTCGCGCAGCGTCTCCAGCATGGCTTTCAGCGTGTCGCCGGCCTCAAGCCCGCCACGGTGCAGGCCGACATCAAGTTCGAGATTGACGCGCAGCGTCTGTCCGGTCGCCCCCGCAAGCTCCCGGTACTGACGAAGGCGCTCGGGCGTGTCGATCAGCCACTGGATGTTGGACGCGGCGGCGGCGTCTTCCGGTGCGAGCGACTGGAAGTAAGTGCGCGCGGCGGCCACCGGCAGCGGCTTGCCGAGGAGCTGGTCAGCGTCCGGCATCGCCTTGCTGAGGGCGGTCAGCATGGGCTGGTTGAACGTCATCAGCCGGTCTGACCCGGAGCGCTGGCGGATGTGCGCGATGAGGTCGAGCGAAGGCAGGGATTTCGCGACGATCCGGTAGGCCATGCCCGTTGGCAGATGGCTCATCAGCGTGTCGATATTGGCGTCCAGGCGCGCCTTGTCGATCACCAGCGTCGGCGAGGCGATGCCCGCTTCGTCCAGCGCGGCCTGAAGGCCTAGGAAATAGGGATCACGCGGTCCGCTCTCGTCGCCGGGTTTGGTCATCAGAATTGCTGCTCCCGCAAGGCCTGCGCCGCCGATCATCAGGGTACGGCGCGAAATTTCAACCATCGAAATTCTCTCCGAACAGCTTGGCCAGATGAGCGTTCAGGAACTTGCCGCCGGGGTCGAGGTCGCGGCGCAGGGCGAGGAAGCGTTCGTAGTCCGGATAGAGCTGTGTCAATTCGGCGCGGCCCAGCGAGTGCAGCTTGCCCCAGTGCGGGCGACCGCCGGCTTCGCGGTACATCGGTTCGAAGTCGGAGAAGAAATATTCGTAGCCTTCATCGGCGGCGGCGTGGATCGCGATAGAGGCGCGGGGGCCGGCATTGAAGGGGCTGAGCCAGGCGGTGTCGCGCGCGATCTGGCGGTATTCCATCGGGAAGAAAATCTCGCCGCGCTGGTCGAGCTTTCGCATCACGCGCTCGACCATTTCGGGGCCCCGCTCGCGCGGCAGGTGGTATTCCATCTCGATGAACCGGGTTGGCCGGACGGTGGAGAGCAGCACGCGGGACTCGTTCACGCGCTCCTCGACGATGCCTCTGGGAAACTCGGAGCGGGCAATCGTGCGCCGCAGCCAGGGCGCCCGGCCGAGTTCGTCGCGCAGGGTTTTCAGGCCTTGCAGGAATTCGTCGTCATCGCCGCCGGTTTCATCCGTAGGCGGTTCATCGGTCAGGTCGTGCACGATGCTGGCGACGAGGCCGGTGTGCGGAAAATAGTAGAACTCGAAGTTGCGGTGTGCGCTGGCCGTCTGCTCAAGGCGGCTGAGGAAGTCTTTGGAGTCCTCGACGGTGACGGTGCGCTTCAGGCGGTAGGCGGGGACGCTGCGCAGCGTGAAGGCGGTCATCACGCCGAGCGCGCCGAGGGAGACCTTGCCGGCTTCAAAGAGGTCCGGATCCGAGGCGCGCGTGACATCGCGGACGCTGCCATCGGCGGTGACCATCTGGTAGGCCGTTATGTTGTCGTGAAGCGCGGGCAGGTCGTTGCCGGTGCCGTGCGTGGCGGTGGCGAAGGCGCCGGCGAGGGTTTGCGAGTCGATGTCCGGCTGGTTGTCGAAGGCGCGGCCCTGCGCAGCGAGTTCTTCGCTGACCTGGAAGAGCGGTGTGCCGGCGCCGAAGCGGGCCTCGCCGGTGGCGGCGTCATAGCTGAGCAGGCCGGACAGGGCGTTGACCATGACGAGGGTGTCTTCGGTGGTTGCGAGGCCGGTGAAGGAGTGGCCGCTGCCGACGGGGCGGACGCGGCCCCTGGCGTTGCGGATTGTGTTGGCGAGGGCGTCGACGCTGTCCGGGAAGGCGATCTGCTGCGGCGTGGCGCGTTCGGTGCCGGCCCAGTTCATCCAGCTCGCTTCGCCGGGCGGGGCCTCTGGGGCGCCTTCGACATAGCCCTTGCGGGTGAAGGACTTGTTGTCCCAGCCGATTTTCTGGACCGCGACGGCCCCGGCGGCGAGGCCTGTGCCGGCGGCCGCGAAAAGCATGTGACGCCGCGTCAGTTTCATCCGGTCGTCCTCCCCGGATGTAGCATGTACCGGTTTGGAGGGGCGGAACAAGTGGCCGAGGCGGAGCGGCTAACCCGGGTCTGAAGCTTCGGTCCAATCGAGACGGGCGGTCGGAAGCGGCTCGAAAGTCTCGTGGTTGTAGGTGTAGGGCGCGACCGACAGGCCGTCTGCGTCGATGTCGACAATGTTGAAACCGGGCGGCGAGGCGCGGAGGCGGAGGGAGAGCGTGCCGGCGGAGAGGGCGATGTATTCGCCGCTTCCGGGCGCGATGCGTTCGATGTGCGGCGTATGGACATGGCCCGTCATCAGAAGGCGCACGGGGCTCTTGGCGAGCCGCTCACTGGCGACATCACCGCGGCGTGTACGTGTGGTCAGTCCGGCGCCGGAAAACGGGGTGAACGGATGGTGGCACACCATGATCGGGACCGTGCCGGAATCGACGCCTTCGGAGATCATCTCATCGAGCTCATCCAGCGCCACCGAGCCCTCGGCCCAGTTCGCACGCGATTGCCAGCCGCGCGCCGTGTTGAGAGGCAGCAGCCGCGCCGCGCCGGCGTTGAGGGGGCGCGTCAGGTCGCCGAAATAATCCCTGTAGCGGTCAAACGGTTTGAATACCCGGTGCCCCGGATGCAGCAAGGGCGTGTCATGATTGCCGGGGACGACGATGGTGGGAAGCTTCACCGCATCCACCCATTCGCGCGCCCGGCGGAATTCGTCGCGCGAGCCACGCTGGGTCAGGTCTCCGCTCACCACAAGCGCGGCGCCGGGATGCGCCTTGATGGCCTGATGTGCGGCATCAAGGATCGCTTCGCTGGTCGCGCCGATATGGATATCGGAGACGTGAATGAGCCTCATGAGACCGGCTTGGCGCGGATGACCTGAGCGGCCACGGGGATCAGGCGAAACTCGCAGATCGGCGGCAACTCGCACGGCTCGCCGTCGATGGTCGCGGGGATCGGATCGCCGTGGATGTCCTCCACCGTGACGCCGCTGGCTGTTTCGATGGAGACGTCTTCTGCGTCGCGCCAACCGTTCAGCAGGGACTGGAACCCGACGCTCACCAGATCCAGCTGCGAGGCCGGATCGATGGCGGCCACATCGAAACGCGGACGTTTCTCGCCCGCCAGAACGATCGCGCCCGCCGTAGCGTCCGTGCTGATGATGCGCGAGCCGACGCGGGAGCTTAGCTGCAGCCGGGTTTCCATGTCGAAGACCGAGTTCTTTGCGGCGGCCGTGATGGCTTCCAGGAACGCGCCCTTGCGCACGAGTTCCCGGCTTTCGCTGAGCGTGGTCAGCCGGCCGACCATGACGGCCACATAGAAACGCTGGCCCTCGACCTCGCCGGCGGCCCAGGGCGAAACCTGCGGGTCTTTGAGCGCCGAGCGCAGGATGTCTTCCCAGCCGGTGCGGCCATGGTGGAGGCGCTGGTGCAGGAGGTTCATGGTGCCGCCGGGCAGGGCCAGGACAGGTGGGCCATCCGAGCCGGAGGCGGTGAGAGCGCAGTTGATGCTGCCATCGCCGCCCCAGGCAATCAGGTAATCCGGCGACTGATCAATGGCACGCTGCAGGGTCGTCTTCACGTCCCCTTCTTCAAAAGAAATGATGTCGGCCGTGTAGCCCAGATCGGACAGGACGCCCTCCAGCGCTTCGCTCCCATCCTTGGGCACCGAACCGGAATGATGGTTCACGAAGGCCACGATACTTTTCATCAAAACTCCGGATTGCTTGGCTTGAGGCGCCGCTGCACAACGCACAGCTCCGGTCTTGGTTCCAACCGCTCAGCTAACGATCGTGACGTTCACTTCAAGGCGCAGACTGCGATCAGCGGCTTTGGGCCATCTGAAGTTGCGGCTTCGGCATGAAGGCGATGGCGGAAAGGACGATGACGAACCAGACCGCGATGACGAAGAAGCAGTCCCGGAATGCCAGCACTGTGGCTTGCATGGCGATCTGGCCGCCGATGGCTTCGAACGAGCTGGTGAAGGCCGTCAGCGGCGGCATCCCGCTCGCCTCGAGCGCTTGCGACTGCATGGCGTGCTGGTAGAGGAACTGGGGGTTCGACTCGGTCATCTCGGCGGCGAGATGGTCGCCGTGAAAGATGGTGCGCCGCTGCAGCAGAACGGCCAAAAGGTTCACGCCAAACGCGCCTCCCACCTGCATCAGGAAGGATACGCCGCCCGTCGCCGACGCCAGCAGGTGCAGCGGCACGGCGCGGACGGCGGTGGTATTCGCGGGCGGATTGCAGAACGCGATGCCGACACGGCTGAGCATGATCCAGCTGACGAGCACCCAGTAGGGCGTCAGCGCCGTCACGCCGGCGAGCAGAAACCCGGATACCGCGAAACACAGGATGCCGAATGTCAGCAGCCAGCGCGGGTCCATCCGGTCCGTCAGGCGCCCCGCGATCGGAAAGCCAACGACCATGGCGAGACCGGCGGGAATCATCATCACCCCCGCAGCGGTGGGCGAGTAGCCCTGAACGATCTGGACGAAAAGCGGGATGAGATAGGTCGAGCCGTAGATGGCCGTACCGGTCGCGACGATGATGAGGCCTGCCGACCAGAACTGGCGGTACTTGAAGATCGCCGGATTGAGCGCCGGAAACGGATGGCGGCGTTCCCAGAAATAGAAGGCGACGGCGGCCGCGAGGGCGACCGTGATCTTGATGAACGTCGTATCCGAATCCCAACCATCGCGGTTGCCGCCCGCAAAGGCGGAGAGCAGACCGACGAGGGCGACCGCCAGCAGGCAGAGCCCCTGCCAGTCCAGAGGCGGCTTCTTTTCATGGCTTTGCCGCTCACCGTCGGGCATCAGGAAGGGCGCAATGGCGAGGGCAATGACGGCCAGCGGCAGTGTGGCGACGAACACGAAGCGCCAGCTGGCGAGGTCCACCGCGACGCCGCCAAGAGCCGGCCCGAATGCAGGCGCCAGCACCACGCCGATCGAGAACAGGCCCATCGCCGTGCCGCGCAACCGGTCCGGAAAGGTCTGGAAGATCAGGAACATCGACATGGGCTGCAGCAGGCCGGCCGATACGCCCTGCAAGGCGCGGGCGACGATCAGCATTTCCAGCGTCGCGCTGACGGCGCCGAGCAGGGAGCCGATGATGAAAGTCGCCATGCCGAATATGTAAGTCGCGCGCGGGCCGTAGGTGGCCATGGCCCAGGCGTTTGCCAGCATGGCCAGCGTTGACGACGCGAGGAACGCCGTGGACATCCATTGCGCCTGGTCCTGGCCGAGCCCGAACGCGCCGATCATGGCGGGCAGGGCGACGTTGACCGTCGTCGCCGCGAGCATGGTGGACATCGAGCCCATCAGCATGGTTAGCAGCAGGAACCAGCGGTAGTTGGCGCCGAACTGCGCGAAGCGTGCGCGGATCGCGCGGCCGGCATTCGGGGGGATGTCATCCGGCGAGACGGGGCGCGGGCCACCGCTTGCGGGAACCGCGAGGCCCGCGGCCTCCGTCAAGACGCAGCCGGCGCCGGCGCGGCGGGGCCGTCTGACTTGCGGATCCGTATGCTGACCATCGTGCCGGTGCGCAGGTGCACATCCGTCGGTTCGAGATCGATACGCACCTTGATGCGCTGCGTGATCTTCGTGAACACACCATTGGCATTCGGGTTCGGCATCATCGCTGCTTCCGACAGCGTCGCTTCGCGCACGCGGGTCACGCGGCCTCGTATGTCGGCAGACGGATTGCTGTCCGCCTTGACCTTCACGGCGGCCCCCGGGTGCACATTCCGGATATCGGTTTCCTTGATATTGGCCGACACCCACACCGCGTCCGGATCATGCATCAGCGCCATGCGGAAACCGTGCAGCGAATGCTCGCCGGCATCATAGAACAACTCATCGATCACGCCGTCCACCGGCGCCCGGATGGTGTGCTGGTCCAGCACAACCTTCTGCGCCTCCTCCCGCGCGACCGCTTGTTCGAGTTCGGCCTGAAGGACGGAGAGATCATAGTCGATCAGGCGGACTTCCTGACCGGTGATGCTGGCGGTGCGCTGGTCGGCGGCGGCGGTCTCGCGCTCCGCCTGCGCCCGCAGCAATGCTTGCGCGGCGGTATCGAGCGCGTTCTTCGCCTGGTCGTAGGTGCTTTTCGGGATCCGTCCCTGTTCGAACAGGTTCTTCGTGCGGTCATGTTCCTGCCGCGCGTTTTCGAGATTCGACCGCGCGGCCTCGACCGATGCGGACGCCGACCGCGTGCCGGCCTGGCGCGCGGCCACCTGGCTTCCGGCCTTGGACGTCGCGAGGCCGGCGCGCGCTTCCTCCCGCGCGATCTCGGCGCGCAGGCGGTTTGCTTCGGCCTCATACTGAGCCAGCATGAAGACGGCTTCGCGGTCATCGATCGTATAGAGCACGTCGCCGGCCGCCACCCGGTCGCCCTCGCTGACGGCGACGCTGGTGATGCGCCCGGAGATGTCGGTCGAGACAGCGATCATGTCGGCCGCAATCCGGGCATCCGATGTGGAGACGTAAGCGGCGCGGTCCATCACGAAGCGCGCGGCCAGCAGCAGGAAGATGAGGCCGGCGGCGATCGCGATTCGTTGCCGGTTTCGGGGCGAGCTGAGGAGTTCGGCGGCGCGTTGCCGCGCTGTCAGCTGGGTTTCGGGCAGAAGTTGCGTATCGCCGTCCATTGCTTTGTTCCGGCATGGGAAAACGCCGGTATGTTCCTCCCTGACGGTCTGCCGGCGGACGCCTCTTCGTGCGTTCCGCTCGTTGTCTCGATACATTGATCCGGAACCTGCCGCTGAGGCAAGCAAGCTCCATTTTTCGCGGGGCCGTTCCGGCAGGGGATCGGCGGCGAAATTCGCCATGTATCTCGGGCGAGGGTGCGCCTATAACGCGCGCCAGAGAACAGGGAGACACGCCATGCGCGAGGTGCATCATTTCATCGGCGGCAAGGCCGTGGCCGGGAAATCCGGCCGGTTTGGCGACATCTACAATCCGAACACCGGCGAGGTTCAGGGCCGCGTCGCGCTCGCGACGGCGGCCGAACTCGGCGCGGCCGTGGACGCGGCCAAGGCGGCGCTTCCGGCCTGGGCGGCGACCAACCCGCAGCGCCGCGCCCGCGTGATGTTCGAGTTCAAGCGCCTCGTCGAGGCGAACATGAACGACCTCGCGCACCTTCTTTCGTCCGAGCACGGGAAGGTGATCGCCGACTCGAAGGGCGACATCCAGCGCGGCCTCGATGTCGTCGAGTTTGCCTGCGGCGTGCCGCACCTGCTGAAAGGGGAATACACCGAGGGCGCAGGCCCCGGCATTGACGTCTACTCGATGCGCCAGGCGCTCGGCGTCTGCGCCGGTATCACGCCGTTCAACTTCCCCGCCATGATCCCGTGCTGGATGGCCGCTGTTGCCATCGCCTGCGGCAATACGTTCATCCTGAAGCCGTCGGAGAAGGATCCCTCCGTTCCGATGCGTCTCGCCGAGCTCATGCTCGAGGCGGGCGCGCCGGCGGGCGTGCTGAACGTCGTGAACGGTGACAAGGTCTCGGTGGATGCGATCCTGACGCATCCGGACATCAAGGCTGTCAGCTTCGTCGGATCGTCCGACATCGCACAATATGTCTATTCGACCGGCACCGCACACGGCAAGCGCGTGCAGGCGATGGGCGGGGCGAAGAACCATGGTATCATCCTGCCGGACGCCGACATGGAGCAGGCGGTGAAGGACATCGTCGGCGCGGCCTATGGCTCAGCTGGGGAGCGTTGCATGGCGCTGCCGGTAGCCGTGCCGGTCGGCAAGAAAACGGCGGACGAGTTTGTCGAGCGCATGACGGCCGAGGCGCGGAAGCTGAAGATCGGCATCTCGACCGACAAGGATGCGCATTACGGCCCCGTCGTCTCCGCCGTGCACAAGGCGAAGATCGAAAGCTATATCCAGATGGGTGTCGATGAGGGCGCGAAGCTCGTGCTCGATGGCCGGGGTCATACGCTGCAGGGGCACGAGAAGGGTTTCTTCATCGGTCCGTCGCTGTTCGACCATGTGAAGCCGGGCATGAAATCCTATCATGAGGAAATCTTCGGGCCGGTGCTGCAAGTGGTGCGCGCCGAGACGCTGGAGGAAGCGGCTGGCTATGCCTCGGATCATCAGTACGGGAACGGTTGCGCGATCTTCACCTCCAACGGCCGCGCCGCGCGCGAGTTTGCAGCGCAGGTGAATGTCGGCATGGTGGGCATCAACGTGCCGATCCCGGTGCCGGTCGCCTATCACACGTTCGGCGGCTGGAAGCGCTCGGCGTTCGGCGACACCAACCAGCATGGGCCGGAAGGCATCAAGTTCTGGACGAAGATCAAGACCGTCACCCAGCGCTGGCCGGACGGCGATGTCGGCGACCAGGCCTTCGTCATCCCAACGATGGGCTGAGCCCCGACGCGGCGCTTGTAGCCAAATCGCAGGTCAGGTATTTCGGACCGGTCCATCTATCGAAACCGGGGAGGGTTTCATGACGACTGCCAATATTTCTGCCCCCGTGGCGGATGACCGCCGCTTTATCCGTAACCTTGCGACGGGCATGGCCGTCATTCTGGTGGCGGGTTTCGTTGTCCAGCTTGCGATGGGCCGGTCGAGCTTCGGCGCGCCGCTGATCGTCCATGCCCATGCCGTCGTGTTCATGGGCTGGGTCGGCATTGTGCTGACTCAGGTCTGGCTCGCGGGGGCGGGCAACATCGCGCTTCACCGGACTGTCGGCAAACTGGCCGCCATCTGGGCGCTCGGCCTCCTCGTGTTCGGAACCTGGATAACTGTCGCCGCGGTGCAGACCGGGCGCACGCCCTTCTTCTTCCAGCCGCAGCATTTCATCATCGCCAATCCGCTGTCGCTCTACGCCGCCATCGGTCTGCTGGTCGCGGCCTATGTCCTGCGCAAGCAGACCGACTGGCATGCGCGCCTGCAAATCAGTTCTTTCGTTCTGCTGATGGGCCCCGGTTTTGGACGGCTCCTGCCGATGCCTTTGCTGCCGCCGTATGCCTTCGAGATCGCGGGTCTGGTCGCACTGATCTTCCCCGCCATCGGCATCTTCTACGACTGGCGCACCCATGGCCGTCCGCATCCCGCCTGGTTCTGGGGTATCGGCGTTTTGCTGGCTGTTACCGTCTTGGCCCGTGTCATCGGCTTCTCGGCTGTGGGCGAGGCGGTCTATGACGCAGTCGTTGCGGGCACACCTCTCGCCGGAACGAGCGGACTCGATTACCCGCCACCGCCCGGACCGCCGCCTGGCGCCTGAGCCAGAATTTCCGGCGCCCAGGCGCCATCCAACCTGAAAGGCCACCCCGAACCGATGACCGATTACAAGACGATCACCTTCGAACAGAAGGGCCGCGTCGCGATCGTGACGCTGAACCGGCCGGACAGCCTCAACGCGCTCAATGCGGAGATCATGTCTGAGGTCGTCGAGTGCTTTGCTGCGATCGACCGGAACAGGGATATTGCCGTCAGTGTGCTGACGGGTGCGGGCCGCGCGTTCGCGGCGGGCGCCGACATAAAGGAGATGCAGCCGCAATCCTTCTCGGACATGTATGTCGAGGACTATTTCGCGGGCTGGGACCGGTTCGCCGCGAGCCGCAAGCCGGTGATCGCGGCGGTCAACGGCTTCGCCCTCGGGGGCGGGTGCGAACTCGCCATGATGTGCGACCTGATCATTGCCTCCGACAAGGCGAAGTTTGGCCAGCCGGAAATAAAGCTCGGCGTCACGCCCGGCATGGGCGGCTCGATCCGGCTGACGAAAGCCGTGGGCAAGGCGAAAGCCATGGACCTTGTGCTGACCGGCCGGATGATCGACGCGGCTGAGGCCGACCGGATCGGTCTCGTCTCCCGCGTCGTGCCGCACGACACGCTGATGGAGGTCGCGCTCGCTGCGGCGAACGAGATCGCTGGCTTCTCCTTGCCGTCGCTGATGGCTGCGAAAGAGATGGTCGCCCGCGCGCTGGAACTTCCGACCACGGAGGGTGTGAAGTTCGAACGCCGCCTGTTCCAGGGCCTGTTCGGAACCGCCGACCAGAAAGAAGGCATGGCCGCCTTCAGCGAGAAACGCCCCGCCAAATTCGAGGACAAGTGACGGAAGAAGTAGTCAAATCGGGGAGAAATTTTGCTCGGTGGTTGCTGCTATTGGCGGTGCCCGTTCTGGCCCTGATTGCACTCTTTTTATTTTGGCCGATGTCGAAAATTGACAGCTGCCTGGATAGTGGTGGTGCTTGGGTTCACAGCAGAAGTATGTGTGTCTGCTCATATGCTGATAGGGGGACTTACTCAGAGTCTCCGTCAAAGGAGCAATTGTCTCTCCAGGAAGAATGCAAGCAGAAGCCCACAGGAAAAGATTGGGAGTAATAAATGAACATCGCCTCCATCGGCCTCGGCAACATGGGCGGCGGCATGTGTGCCAACCTCGTGAAGGCCGGCCACACCGTCGCAGCATTTGATCTGAGCGCCGAAGCGGTCGCCGCCGTTGCCGCGAAGGGCGCCCGCGCCGCTTCGTCCGTCGCGGACGCTGTCAAGGATGCCGACGTCGTCGTCTCCATGCTGCCCGCCGGGAAGCATGTGCTCAACGTCTATTTTGGTCCGGACGGCGTCAAGCATCACGCAAAGCGCGGCACGCTGCTGATCGATTGCTCCACCATTGCCGTCGCCGATGCGCGCGAGGCGCACATCCAGGCGGACCTCTCCGGCCTGATCCTGGTCGACGCGCCGGTCTCGGGCGGCGTCGCGGCGGCCGAAGCGGGCACGCTGACCTTCATGGTGGGCGGAACGGGCAGGGCATTCGAGAAGGCTGAGCAGGTCCTCAAGGGCATGGGCAAAAACATCTTTCATGCCGGCGGCCCCGGCAACGGGCAGGCCGCCAAGATCGCCAACAACATGCTTCTCGGCATCTCGATGATCGCCACCTGCGAAGCCTTCAATCTTGCCGAAAAACTTGGGCTGGATGCAGAAACCTTCTACAAGATCTCGTCGGTCTCCTCCGGCCAGTGCTGGTCTATGACCAGCTATTGCCCGGCGCCCGGCCCGGTACCCACGTCTCCCGCCAACCGGGATTACAAACCCGGCTTCGCGGTCGCGATGATGGCGAAGGACCTGCACCTGGCAGCCGACGCCGCCTACGCCTCCGGCGCCGAAATCCGCTTTGGCGAGCAGGCGGAAAAGATCTACCAGGCTTTGTGCGACAGGGGCTTTGCAGGCCTCGATTTCTCCGGCGTCATGAAAGATGTCAAAGGCGAAATTCCACGCTGATGCGGGACGGCTGCCGGTAGTTTCCGCTTTCCCTTAACCATCGCGCCTGCTGGCACAGTAGTTGCCGCATCAGTCCCGGGAAGCGCCGCCAATGTAGCGGCGCCTGACGCGGATTGGGACAAACGGCACCGATATGGCCACCGGAGCGCTGGGGAATGTACTGATAGTAACACATGGTCCGGGGCGCGGTCGCACCGTGCCGACGGGGGACGTGTTCCTGGCGCGCCTCAAGATCCGTGACCCTGAACTGGCAGCGCGGCTCGTTTTCCACGAGACCGGCCAACCCGCACCCAGCCTCTCGGGGATTGGTCTCGTCGTGTTCTGGCTGGGCGACCCGCTGCGCCAGAAATATCCGGACTGCTATGCCGAAGCATCGGCCATCGCCCAGTCCGCCGCCCGCCGGGGGATTGCCGTACTGAACCGGCCGGATGCCCTGTCGAATACCGCCAAGGCACTCCAATCCGCCATCTGGTCCAGAGCCGGTATCCCGAGCGCGCCCGTGCGCTGCATCGAAGACGCCCGCCAATTGCCTGCGGCGTTTGCCGAGATGGCGGGTCCAAGCCTGCTGCGCGGGAATGAAACCCATGCTGAGCGCGGCATCCGGGTCCTGTCGACACAGGCTGATGCGGAACGCGCGGCACGCAAGCTCTGCTCTCCGGCAGCGCTGGTACGGATCCACGATGTCCGCGCCGAGCACCGCGCGGCCGGCGCCGATCCGTCGAGCCTCTACAGCCGCTTCCATCACAAGGCCCGCGCCTTCGTGTTCCGGGGCGAAGTCAAGGCCAGCCATCTGTTCTTCTCGCGCGAACTCGTGGTCGGCCTCTCCAACAGCCTGTTCGTCCGTGAAGCCAGCCCGAAGCGCAGGTTTTTTCGGTCTATCGGTTTTCGCTGCGACCTTTTCGATGAGCTGATCGCTGACGACCTGACCTATTTCGAGTCCGAAGTTCCGTACAAGGATGTTCTCGTGCGCGCCGTCGCCGCCCTTGGCCTGGATGTCGCGGCCGTGGACTACAGCCTCCGGCCCGACGGCACACCAATCCTGTGGGAAGCCAATCCGTATTTCTGTCTGCCGCGCGGGGAAGAAAGCGTACTCAGCGCCGAGCGCAACGCCGTGGCGCGGGTGAACGCCTCGTTCGACTGGATGGCGCAGTGCCTCTGGGCGGCGCTGCCACATCGGCTGGCCTCATGAGCCTCGCCATGCCCGCGCCGGCAGGCCGTGGCCGCCGCGATCTTGCCCGCAAGTTCGGCTGGACCAGCCTCGCCTCGATCGTGCAGATGCTCGCCGGCCTTGCCTCGGTCATCATTCTCACGCGCTTCCTGCTGCCGTCCGACTACGGACTGTACGGCATTGCGCTGATGGCGATCGCGGCGGGCGAAGTGCTCACCGGCGGGGTCCTGTCGAGCCCGGTGGAACAGAAAGTGGATATTTCCCGCGCCGATCTCAATTCGGCCTTCTGGGCCAATACCGGCCTGGCGCTCGCCTGCGCGGCCATCACGCTGCCGGTTGCCGCATTGGTGTCCGAATCCCTGGGATATGCCGAAGCCATGCCGGTTATTGCGGCTGCTTGCGGCCTGATGCTGATCACGGCGTTCGGCATCGTGCCGGAAAGCCTGCTGCGCCGCCGCCAGCAGTTTCGTCTCCTGTCAAAGGTCAGCATGGTGGCCGCGCTGACCGGACTTGCTGCGGCCATCGGGCTCGCGCTGATGGGGGCAGGGGTCTGGTCGCTGATCGGGCTTGAGGTCGTGCGCCGGGCCATCCTGGTCACTTCGAATTTCGTGTTCGCCCGCTGGCTGCCGAATGGCGGCCTCGACGCGGGATCAATCCGCGCCGCGCTGCCGTTCGTCTCCGGCATGCTGGCGGCCAATGCCCTCGGCCGGGTGGACCGGCTCGCGCCGCAGGTGGCCGCCACGGTTTTCTTCGGACCCGAGGGGCTCGGCCTCCTGTCGGTCGCGACCCGCATCGCGGATCAGATCCAGTCCTTCGTGGCGCAGCCCGTCGGGGCCATGGCGCTGCCCGTCCTCTCGGACGCGGCGCGCGAACCCGTCCGCTTCCACGCGCTGATGACGGACGCCTGGCGCGCCATCGCCATCACCAGCTTTCCGATGCTCGCCGGCTTCGCCGCGATTGCGCCGCTGCTTGTGCCGATGGCGGTGGGTAGCGCGTTCACCAGCGTGGGCGTTATCTCCGCCATCACCGTGCTCGCAAACCTGCGCGTCGTCGCCTCGAAGGTGAACATTGCCGCGACGCAGGCCGCCGGGAAATCTCTGACGGCCAGCGCGTCGATCGCAGTCAGTGTCGTGACGCATATCCTGCTGCTTCTTGTTTTCGCGCCGCTCGGCGTGATCGCCATCGCGGCGGCGTCCTTGCTGCGCGGCTGGATCACCTGGCCCTTCGCGGCCTGGTTCGTGAAGGCGACAACGGGCTTCGGCATGCTGCGGCAGGCGTCGATTCTGGTGCCGCCGATTGCGGCCAGCCTGGTCATGGGCGGCGCCGTCTACGCGCTTTCGGCAGCCCTGCAGCCATACTTGCCGCCGGTGGGCGCCTTGGTCATCCTGATCGCCACCGGTGTCGTGATCTACGCGGCCGCGCTCTGGCTGCTGGACCCCTGGGTCCGCCAGGCTGCGCAGTCAGGGAATATCCGGAAGATGTGGGCAAAGCGCGGGAAATGATCCGGTCGCCCCCCGTCCAGGGTTTCGGTCCGGGGGGCCAGTAGATCGCGGAGCTGCTGCAGACACGTTTGGATATTCAACCGTACTTTACATGACCAATTAAACTAATACATCAAACTGGGGGACAACAACTTCACCTGATTTTGCAAGTTCAGGTGTAGTTTCGAATCTGATTTCGGTGAAACTTCGCCAAGACGCGGGAAGTGTTGATTTTGTCCCGCTTTGGTTGTTTGGTTTCGCGGAGCATTTGGGGACGCTCTGTTTTGTGACGAACCGGCCTGTTCTCTGCGCGCGGCGCCTGCATCTGCAGCCGGATCCGGCATGGACGGAGGCCGGGAGGCGTTCTGAGCCATCTGGCCCGTTCTGTGCAGGGGCAGGGGCCTCATGATCGTCATCCTCTCCACCCTCAATGGCAACGGCCGGCTCCGGGAGATGCTGGAGGCCTTGTTGCGCGTCCGCATTCCGCCCGGCACGCGGTTCCATGTCGTCGACAATGGCAGCGAAGACGGCACGCTGGAGTTGCTCGACAGTTTCTCGGACCGGCTGCCGCTGGTCGTGTACAAGCAACCGGTCCGCGGCAAGAACCATTGCGTCAACCTCGTTCTCGATACGGTCAGCGCCAGCCTTGAACCCACCGAACTGGTCGTATTGACAGATGACGACATTCTCCCGAGCCCTGAATGGCTTGAAGAGCTGGAAGCCGCCGGCAAGGCGCATCCGGACCGGGATGTGTTCGCCGGCCGCATCCTGCCGCATTGGCCGAGCAGTGGCATCGTCCACCTCGATCCCGTTCGCCACCATTTCGGCATCCTGTTCTCGCTGACGTCCGAAAGCGAAGGCCCGGTCAAATGCGAACTTGCCTGGGGGCCCAACATGGCGGTCCGCGCGCATGTCTTCAAAAGCGGTGTGCGCTTTGATCCCAAGTTCGGGCCGAATGGTAGCGATGGTTATCCCATGGGCTCCGAAACCGAACTGATGGAGCGCCTCGAGGCAGCCGGCCACAGGGCCTGGTTCGCGGAGCGCGCCTGTGTGCGCCACATGATCCGGTCTTCCCAGCTCGACGCCCAAAGTGTCATCCAGCGTGCCTTCCGTCATGGTTACGGTGTGGGCTGGCGCCGGCAGCGCCATGCCGGACTGCTGCGGATGCTGATCAGCATGTCCAAGGCGGTGAGGGGCGTGTGCACGGCGCGCTTGCGCCGAACCTTGATGCCTTTCGCGGATCCACTGCTGCAGGATTTCCACGAAGCCTGGGCCCTCGGGCTGGCGCGCGGCTCCCTGTATGAATACCGCCGCGCCCACGCAGTGACCGACTTCGAGGAAGACTTTCCCGAACGCCGCGCCGTCGAGCGTGCTCCGGCAAACGACTAACTCCGCCTCCCTGTCGGTTTTCCCTTGCTTGCCTTTGCGGCAGATCCGGTCGTTTACGTATTGAGGCGCCTTCCTCCCGGGCGACACTTGCATGCATCATACGTTTGGCTCGCGGGCACACGCGGCAAGTGGGAGGAATAACATGGCCGATACAGCAACCCTTCAGGCTTCAAAGACCAGGGCGAAGACCGAGCATTTCGATGTGCTGGTGGTCGGCGCCGGCATCTCCGGCGTGGGCGCCGGATACCACCTGAAAACCCAGAACCCGAAAAAGAAGTTCGTCATCCTGGAAGCTTACGACACTTTCGGCGGCACCTGGCACATGCACAAGTATCCCGGCACCCGCTCGGACTCCGATCTGTATACCTTCGGCTATCGCTACAAGCCCTGGGTCGGCCCCCCGATCGCCAGCCGCGAAGAGATCCTGAAATACATGGAGGAGGTGATCGCGGAGAACGATCTCGCGGCCCACATCCGTTACCGCCACAAGATCACGTCCGCCAGCTGGTCGAGCACGAAGAAGCGCTGGACCGTCAAGGCCGAGCGCCTTGATACCGGCGAAATGCTGACCTTCACCGCCAAGTTCCTCTGGATGTGCCAGGGCTACTACAAACATTCTGAAGGCTACACGCCCGAATGGCCGGGCATCGACACCTTCCGTGGACAGATCGTTCACCCGCAGACCTGGCCGGAAGGCCTCGATCTCACGGGCAAGAAAGTCGTGGTGATCGGATCAGGGGCGACGGCCGCGACCGTAGTGCCGGCTATCGCCGGCAAGTGCGAACACGTGACGCTGCTGCAGCGCTCGCCGACCTATTTCATCCCAGCCCGCAACGAGAACGTCCTCGCCGACGAGCTGCGCGTGCTGGGTGTGGACGAGAAGTGGATCCACGAGATCGTCCGCCGCAAATACCTGTTCGAACAGGCCGAATTCACGCGGCGCTCCTTCGAGGATTCCGAACTCCTGCGCAACGAGTTGCTGGAAGGCGTCAAGGCTTGCCTCCCGGAAGGCTACGACATGAAGCACTTCACGCCGAGCTACCGCCCCTGGCAGCAGCGCGTCGCCTTTGTTCCGGATGCGGACCTTTTCGAAGGCATCAAGGCAGGGCTGGCGGGCGTCGTCACCGACCATATCGAGCGGTTCACGGAAAAGGGCATCCTGCTCAAGTCCGGGCGCGAACTGGAAGCCGACGTGATCGTGACGGCCACCGGCTTCAATTTGTCTGTCCTCGGCGGCATCCCGTTTGAAGTCGATGGCAAGCCGGTCAACTGGGCCGAGACCATCACCTATCGCGGCATGATGTTCACCGGCGTGCCGAACCTCGTCTGGGTGTTCGGCTACTTCCGGGCCAGCTGGACGCTGCGTGTGGACATGATGGGAGACTTCGTCGCGCGGCTGCTGAAGCACATGGATGCCAAGGGCGCCAAGCAGGTCGAAGTCGCGCTCCGCCCGCAGGACCACAACATGGAAATCCTGCCCTGGATCGACGAGGACAACTTCAATCCGGGCTACCTCGCCCGCTCCATGGCCCTGATGCCCAAACGCGGGGCGAACCCGGAATGGGCCCATACCCAGAACTACTGGAAGGAAAAGGACGAACTCCCGCTGGTCGATCTCGACGCGCCGGAATTCCGCTACAGCTGACCTTAGGCCTGATTGGCCCTCTCTTGCCGCGGCGCAGCAACCCCGGCATGAGAGGCACCAATGACTGATACCAGCGCCCCCACGCTTGCCGAGCAGGGCAAGATCGACCCGCTCTTCCTCAGCGACCTCGCCGACGCCGTCGACGAGCGTGATATCCGCTGGCTGGCGCGCACGCTGAAGCGCATGCACCCTGCCGACGCGGCCGATGCGCTGGAAGCCCTCAACTACGATACGTTCGAGGAAGCCGTCGAACTCCTCGGCGGCGAGCTGCCGCCTGAAATCCTGATCGAGCTGCGCGATTCCTACCGCGAAGACGCCGTCGACATGCTGCCCGACCAGGCGGTGGCGCAGGCCCTCGACGAACTCGATTCAGACGATGCGACGACCATTCTCGAAGACCTCGAAGATGATCGCCGCGAGCGCATCCTCGAAGACCTCGCCCCGGTGGACCGGGCGGAACTCGAACGCAGCCTCGGCTATGAAGAGGAAACCGCCGGCCGTCTGATGCAGACGGAATTCGTCGCCGTGCCCGAATTCTGGACCGTCGGCCAGACGATCGACCATGCCCGCGCGCTCGGCACCGAACTGCCGGAAGTTTTCCACGAGATCTACGTGATCGACCCGGCCCACCGTCTGCTCGGCATCGTCCCGCTGGCCAGCCTCTTGCGCCAGCCGAGGGAAACGCCGCTCGAAGACATCATGAACGAGCCGACGATGACGCTCGACACGTCCAGCGACCAGGAAGACGTCGCCTACCAGTTCCAGA
Source organism: Caulobacterales bacterium (assembly GCA_038249555.1). Classification (GTDB taxonomy): domain Bacteria; phylum Pseudomonadota; class Alphaproteobacteria; order Caulobacterales; family Hyphomonadaceae; genus Hyphomonas. Next base: position 28,103 of record JBBSDJ010000006.1, on the reverse strand, counting down.
AATACTCGCTCGCCTCGGCCCCCGTCACCGATACGGCCGGCCGCCTCGTCGGCATGATCACGGTCGATGACATGGTCGACGTCATGCATTCGGAGCATTCCGAAGACCTGCTGGCCCTGTCCAACGTGTCCTCCGCCGACGCGTCCGACACCGTGTTCGAAACCGTCAAGGCGCGGCTGCCCTGGCTGGCGATCAACCTGTTCACCGCCTTCATCGCCTCGGCGATCATCTCGATGTTCGAAGGCGCCATCGAGGAAGTCGTCGCGCTGGCCATCCTCATGCCTGTGGTTGCTGCGCTCGGCGGCAATGCCGGCAGTCAGGGCCTCGCCGTGGCCGTGCGCGCTATCGCCTCGCGTCAGCTGGACGGCGCCTCGGCCCGCCGCGCGATCCTGAGGGAATTCATGGCGGCCGCCTTCAACGGCCTGCTGATTGGCGTCGGCGTGGGCCTGATAGCGCTGTTCTGGTTCGGGGATACGCGTCTCGGCCTCGTCATCGCCTTCGCCATGTTCGGCACCTTCCTGTGGGCCGGCCTGTCCGGAATCCTGGTGCCGCTGGGCCTCAAACGCCTCGGCGCAGACCCCGCTGTTGCCTCGTCGGTTTTCGTCTTAACCTTGACCGATGTAATGGCGTTCTTCAGCTTTCTCGGCCTCGCCACGATCGTCCTCTTGTAAACAGACGGATTTTCGGCCGAATCTCGCTTTGCAGGCGAATGGGCGCGCGTTTTGCAGGGTCCACCTGTAGGCAATTCGCCGGATGTACCACAACGGGAGCTAGTGGGTTTGGCCCGTCCCATGCGCACGTCAGCACAGGGTATCGAGCTCATCCAGAGCTTCGAGGGCTTTCGCCCGCGGGCAGCGCGTCTGCCCGGTGGCGGCTGGCTGATCGGCTATGGCCACACCGCCACCGCGCGCGCCGGCCTGCAGATTTCGCCGCGTGATGCGACGCTGATCCTGCGCCACCATGATCTGCCCCAGATCGAGCAGCAGATCGCCGAACAGGTGCTGAGCCCGCTCAGCCAGAACGAGTTCGACGCGCTGGTCTCCTTCGCTTTCAACATCGGCAGCGAAGCCTTTGCGAATTCGGATGTCGTGGCCGCGCTCAATGCCGGTGACCGCGCGCTGGCGGCCAATGCCATGTGGGCCTGGCGCCTCGCGAACATTTCCGGTGAACTGCGCGTCGTGGACGCGCTGGCCCGCCGCCGCGCCGCCGAGATTGCGCACTTCCTCGAACACCCCGCTGGCCGCGCCGCCATTCCCGGCGCGCTGGTGCGTCCACTCGCCCAGCAAGGCCATGACGACGAAGAAACCGATCCCGGCGCCCGCTCGGTCACCATCGGCCCGCGCGTCTCCAGCGACACCGCAACAGCCGCAACGCCGGAAAACTCCACCCAGGCCGCCGCCCGCGCGGTCAGCGAGCGCATCGCTCGCATCCTCGGCGAAGCGCCGCCCCAGCCGCCGGCCCCGCCTGCGCCGCCCGCCGCGCCCGGCGACGGCCCCACCCCTGAAGAAATCACCGACGCCGTGAAGGCGCTGGTCGGCGACGAGCCCCTGGCCGCCCCGCTGACGCCCGCCGCGCCGCCCCAGCGGTCCAAGGGCCCGCCGGAAGGCATCGAGCGCCGCCGCATGCCGCGCCCTGCATCCGCCGCTCCTTCCGACGAAGGGCTGCCGCCGCTGCCGCTCGCCGAAGGCGTGGTCGTCGATGACCTCGAAATCGTCCAGGTCGACCCGCGCGACCTTGAGCGCGCCATCCAGGAGAACGGCGATCTCGACACTGCCGCGATCCACAATCTCGGCGCCTGGGTGCCCTATGCCTTGCTGTCGGGCCTCGGCCTCGTCGGCTTCATCGCCGGCATCGAGCGTTTCCTGTCGCACACGGCCCGCCCGATGCTGCGCGAGAGTGACGCGTTTGCCGGCCCCGTACTCGCCCTCGGCGGCGGTTTCCTGTTCCTGATCGCCAGCTATTATCTCTACCGCGCCCTCACCCGTCAGGACTGACAAACGGTGACAGGCCGGGGCGCCCTTGCTAGGGAAGCCCTATGATTCCGAACACATATCCCACGCTGAACTTCGATCTCGGTGAAACCGCGGACATGATCCGCGAAACCGTGAAAAACTTTGCCCAGAACGAGATCGCGCCCCGCGCCGCCGAGATTGACCGGACGGACAAGTTTCCGCGCGACCTGTTGCCGAAGATGGGCGAGCTCGGCCTGCTCGGCATCACGGTCGAAGAGGAGTGGGGCGGCACCGGTCTCGGCTATCTCGAACATGTCGTCGCGATGGAGGAAATCTCCCGCGCCTCCGCCTCGGTCGGCCTCTCCTACGGTGCCCACTCGAACCTCTGCGTCAACCAACTGCGCCGCTGGGGCAATGACGACCAGAAGGCCCGTTACCTGCCGAAGCTGATCTCAGGCGAACATCTCGGCTCCCTCGCGATGAGCGAGAGCGGCGCCGGCTCCGATGTCATCTCGATGAAGCTGCGCGCCGACAAGAAGGGCGACCGCTACGTCCTCAACGGCACGAAGATGTGGATCACCAATGCTCCGGATGCGGACACTCTGGTTGTCTACGCCAAGACCGACATGGACGCTGGCTCCAAGGGCATCACCGCCTTCCTGATCGAACGCGGCTTCAAGGGCTTCTCGGTCGCCCAGAAGCTCGACAAGCTCGGCATGCGCGGCTCGGAAACCGGCGAGCTCGTGTTCGACAATTGCGAAGTGCCGCAGGAAAACGTCATGGGCCCCGTCGGCGCCGGCGCGCGCATCCTGATGAGCGGCCTTGACTATGAGCGCTCGGTCCTCTCCGCGGGGCCGACCGGCATCATGCAGGCCTGCATGGATGTCGTGATCCCCTACATCCACGACCGCAAGCAGTTCGGCCAGTCCATCGGCGAGTTCCAGCTCGTGCAGGGCAAGCTCGCGGACATGTACGTGCAGATGAACGCCGCCAAGGCGTATGTCTACGCTGTCGCGAAAGCCTGCGACCGCGGCGAGACGGCCCGCAAGGACGCCGCCGGCGCCATTCTGTATGCGGCAGAAACCGCCACCAAGCTCGCCCTCGACGCCATCCAGCTCCTGGGCGGTAACGGCTACATCAACGAATACCCCACCGGTCGCCTCCTGCGCGATGCCAAGCTCTACGAAATTGGGGCAGGGACCTCCGAAATCCGCCGCTGGCTGATCGGGCGGGAGTTGTTCAGCGAAACGGCGTGATCCGTTCGCTGACGATCTTGCTTCTGGCAGTCATCGCGGCTTGCACAAGCGCGCCCGCGTCCAGAATTGAACACGTTTCGGCGGAAGGCGCGGATTGTATAGACGATCGTGCCGCGTTGCTCGCGCTGGGATACTGGGAATTTGATCAGTCTCCGGAAGGTGTTCGCGCCGTGTTGGACAAGCCGGGCTGCCAAATTGCCGGAGCGGCTCTGATCCGAGACTTTCATGCCGCCCTGCGCGCCGAGGAAAAGCCTGTCAAACATACCTTTCCAGAAGGCGAGGTGATGTTCAGCAGCACGGGCGAATTGACCATCCTTTACTGGCACGAAGGTCAGGCAAGGGCCATGGCCGGCCAAACGTCGGAGGCGATCCGTCTGTTCAGGCTCTCACTGAAGCCTGCGGAAGAGAACTTTGGCGGCTGGAATGAATACGTTCGCGCCAGCATCGCATTCCTTTCGGGCGATCTCGCGGCGCTGCAAAACGAACGCAAGGCGCTGCACAGATTCGGACCAATCGTCAGTCAAAACTTGACCGTCGTGGACCGTCTCGTGCGCTGTTTCGGGCAAAGCTATCAGGAGGCGTATAGCGCGGACCGTTGCAGTGAAGCGCCTGACAACTGAGGCTTTCGCCGCCCTACTTGAACCGCTCCGGCTGCTTCGCGATCAGCGCCTCCAGCTTCGGCATTCCGTCCACCAGCCCCTTGGTCAACTGCCCCGTCACGATGCCGCCCAGGAACAGCGGAGCGCTCGCCTTACCGCTCCAGCGCAGCTCGCAGCCGCCCTCGACCGGCAGGATGCGGTAGTCTTCAACCGCCGCCGAGACGGGCAGGGTGGAGCGCTCGAACCGGAACGCCATCCGCTTGCCTTCTTCCCAGGCAAAGAAGGTTTCCTCGATCACCTGAGCGCCGACTTCCACCGTGCGCGTCGTGCCCGGCCCGAACGGCTTGGGGCTCGTCCAGGTCACCTTGGTGATCGGCAGCCACTCGGTCCAGGCCGGCCCGTCCAGCAGCGCGTTCCAAACCATCTGCGGCGGAAACGGGAACCGGTGCACCGCGCTCGCTTGCTTCGCCGTGGCGAGGTATTCCTCACCAACCTGCTTGTGGGCTTTCGGTGTCTTGGCCATGGCGCGCTCCTTCAGCTGTCTGCCGCCGGAGGTGCCATCAATTGTTGAAACCGTCTACGGATAATCAGGCTTGCCGCGAGTTCACCCAGCGTCAGCAAGCCTGCAGCATCGTCCGGGTCTTTTCATCCGGAAGGCTCAAGGTCTGTGTGATCGCGGTCACCAGTGACCTTTCGTCGATCGGCTTGGACACATACCCGTCGAAGCCCTTGGCGAGGAATTTCTCCCGGTCGCCGTGCATCGAGTCGGCGGTCAGCGCGATCACCGGCGTCAGGCGGTTGACGCTGCCGGAATTGCGCAGCCGCTTGAACGCCTCGGCGCCGTCAAGCCCCGGCATGTGGATGTCCATCAGCACGATGTCGAACTTGTCTTTCGCCAGAACGTCCAGCGCCTGGTTGCCGTCCGACGCTTCGCTGATCTGAAGTCCGTGAATTTCCAGGAAGGAGCGCGCGACGCGCCGGTTGATGTTGTTGTCGTCAACCACCAGCGCCCGGCAACCTGTCAGCCCGGCCCGCGGCTTGCGCACCGGCGCGGCAACAACCTTGTCCCCGCTTTCCAGGATGGCCGGCACCGCGACACCCGCCTTGAATGTCAGTGTAAAGACGGAACCCCTGCCAACCTGGCTCACCGCAGTCACGTCGCCGCCCATCATCTGTGCCAGCTTCCTCGTGATCGACAGGCCAAGGCCCGTGCCGCCGAAGCGGCGCGTGGTCGATCCGTCTTCCTGCGCGAAGGATTCAAACACGCGGTCCATCTTGTCCGCCGCAATCCCGCAGCCGGAGTCGGACACGTGGACTGTCACCTTGTGATCCCCGTCATCGGACGGATCGCTGGAGACCACGATCATCACTTCACCTTCGGAAGTGAACTTGATCGCGTTGGAGACGAGATTGCCAACGCACTGGCGCACGCGCACCGGATCGAACACGAGCCTGGATGGCACGCTCGGGTGGACGAACAGCTGGACGCCGATACCTTTTTCGCGCGCTGAGGCTTCATACAGTTTGAACAGACCGCTGAGCTTGTGGCGAATGTCACCGGCGACTGAGGAGACTTCCATCCGCCCCGCTTCGATCTTTGACAGATCCAGGATGTCGTTCAGCAGCACCATCAGCGTGTTGCCGGAATCAAGGATCACCGACACCTGGTCGGCCTGAACCGGCGTCAGCGGACTGTGCGCCAGCACCTGCGCCATCCCCAGCACGCCGTTGAGCGGTGTACGGATCTCATGGCTCATGTTTGCCAGGAACTCGGACTTCAGCCGCGTCGCCTGTTCTGCTCGGTGCAGCGCGTCGCGCAGCTCATGCGCCTTGGCACGTTCCTCGCGCACGTCGCGCAGCACCGTAATGAACAGCGTCTGGCCAGTGTCGCCCCAGGGCGTGCTTGAGGTCGAGAATTGCGTGCGGATCCGTTCGCCGGACTTGGACACCGCCTCCGCATCACGCTCGACGCGGATGTTTTCGCCGCGCTCGATCTCGCTCACGGTGTGCTTTCCGAACGCCCGCACAGCATCCAGCGTCTTCACGCCAAACAGGATGCCGATATTCTGACCGACCACTTCTTCGGGCGTATACCCCAGCAGGTCGCAGATCGCGCGGTTCACGTACAAGACCTTGCTGTCGCTGTCCGAAAGGATGATGCCGTTCAACGCGTTGTCACAAGCAGCGCGGGCCAGCTCGAACCGGCGGCGGGCATCGTCGCGCTCCGCGGCAATGTCGGTGATTTCATGCGAGCAGGAGACAGCCCCGCGCGGTGACGGAATGATCATGGTCTTCATGACCTTGCCGAGCATCTTTGCGACACGGCCCTGCTGCGTGATCAGCGTGCGCGGCTCGCCGGTGTTTATCACCTCGATGACACTTTGGACCATCTTCGAGTCCCGGTAGGCCGGATCGAACTCGAAGATCCGCATGCCGACGACGCTGCCACCGTCCGGCAAGATGGATTCGTTCATCAACTTGTTGGCGGAGACCCATTCGAGGTCGACAATCTCGCCAAATTCGTTCCGAACGGGCGCTGTCTCGCAAATGGCGATCGGCAGCATGTCGAGAAGACTTGCATCCATATCCTGAGCCCTCCAGGAAATTCCAAGAATCTTGGGAAATCCTGACCCAACATGCTTAAGGGTCTGTTTATACGACTACAGGTTGCGGCTCATGCCGGGCAGCAGAGTTTCGGGATTTCGCTGGACTCCAGAGCCGCCTTGGCGGCCACATAACCGGCTTCGACGGCAGCATCATAGGCGGACCAGTCGCGCAGTTCGATGCCCGGCAATTCCGGCAGGATCATCACGTCGGTCATATCCCGCCCATAGGCCGGATCGTTGCGCACGGTGGCCGCCCGCATCAGCAGGCCTGCAATCGGCGGCGGCGATGAAAAACCGTTCCGCGCGACCCACTGCCAGAAGTTCAGGGGCCGGACAAACTCCTCGCGGTTGAGCCCTTCCGGTTGTCCAGACACGTCCGATCCGATCACGAAGCCCTGATGCAGCTCGCGCATGATCTCGACAGGGAAATTGTTGAGCACGGCGCCGTCAACCAGAATGTTTTCGCCGTCCACGACCGGCGGCAGGATGCCGGGCAGCGAAATCGTCGCCCGCAGCGCGGTGCGCAGATGTCCGCTGCGGTGCACATGCACACGGCCAGAGGTCAGGTTGGTCGACAGCGCGTAAAACGGAATCTGCAGATCGCTGATGTCGGTTTCGCCGAAATGCTCCTCGAGACGCGCATTGACGCGCTTGCCCCGCACCATCCCCACGACGGGCAGGGTGTAGTCACCCAGAGGATTGGACTCCACGAACGCCTTGCGGATGCGCCAGTCGATCTCGGTATCGCTCCAGCCCATCGCCACGCAGGCCGCGACGACCGCGCCCATTGAGGCGCCGCCGGCAAAGTCGATCGGTATGCCCGCCTCGCGGATCGCCCGGACAGCGCCGATATGGCTGTAGGCGCGCGCGCCGCCACCGGACAGCACGATGCCGACCGACCGGCCCGTCATCACGCGGGCGAGCCGCATGGCGTCGCCCTGGCTGTCACCGTACCAATGGAACAATCGGTTTGCGCCGGCTGCGTCCAGCCATTCCTGCGGACGGGCAGCCCGGCGCTCCGTACCCGGATGGATCAGCAGCACATCGACCAGTTTCAGCCGCTGTGCCGGCGAGCTGTCTTCCGGCATCAGCGGCACGGACGGCCGCGCGTCCCCGCGCGCCAGCACCCAGATCCGGTCCGCCTGCCGCGTCGCCAGCCTGAACCAGGACGTATCGCCAATCGGCGTGATCAGGATCACCGTGTCGTTGTTCTGCTCAAGCTCATCGAAGAAGGCGGCTGGCTTCTCGTCGCCCTGTATCTCGTCAATGATGGCCACCTTCTGGCCAAACTTCATCAGCGCGTCGCGCAGCGCCCGCGCCCGCAGGCGCAGGTCGATCGTCGGCGAGGTCGCGATCAGCGTGTAGACCTTCGGCACCGTCGCAACATTGCGCTGCCCGGTCCGGCCCAGCCGGCGCAGGATGATCCGGATCATGCCTTCCAGCAGTTCCGGCTCTGCCTTCACCAACCGGTTCCAGCCAGCCCGCGACAGGGCTACCACTTCGGAATCGCGCAGTGCGTAGACCGAGCCCGTATGCGGCTTGTCCTCCGCCACGCCGTCGCCGTTGAGGTCGACGCCGCCCAGGAACAACGCCATCTCGCCCACCGGCTCGCCCGGCCGGATATGGCCCACGAACTCGTTGTTGGATCCAAATGCACCGAGGGTTCCCGACACGACGAAAAAGATCGATTCGGCCAGTTCCCCGGCCAGGAAAAGGGGTTGGCCTGCCGGCAGCGAGAACCAGCGCGCTTCCTTGCCCGCCGTGCGCATCGCGCGCTGCGAGACATCCTTCAGCAAGGGAATCACTTTCAGATCAGGATTGGGAGGGATCTGCATGACCCGTTTCTTGCGCGTTCTGACTGTGGTTTGAAAGCCGTCCATGCTCCCTGTTTACCATAAATCCGTTACCGAACCGGTGACAGTCCAGTGAGCGGGGGCTAATCCTCGGCGGAAGTGTTAAGGAAGATCGCATGCCTGTTTTGAAATCGGCGCTGGATGTGTCGGGAGCGAAGTTCGCCGCCAACCGGAAGGCCATGCAGGCCCTGCTGGCGGAGCTTCAGGCTAAAACCGCGCACGCCGCCCTCGGCGGTCCGGAGGACTCCCGCCGCCGCCACACCGAACGCGGCAAACTGCTCCCGCGCGAGCGCGTCGAGCGCCTGATCGACCCCGGCAGCGCCTTCCTCGAGATCGGCGCGCTGGCCGCCAACGGCATGTATGACGGCGAAGCCCCCGGCGCGGGCCTGATCACCGGCGTCGGCCGCGTCGAAGGCCGCGAATGCCTGATCGTCTGCAATGACGCGACCGTCAAAGGCGGCGCCTACTTCCCCGTCACCGTGAAGAAACACCTGCGCGCGCAGGAAGTGGCGATGGAAAACCATCTCCCCTGCATCTACCTCGTCGACTCCGGCGGCGCGAACCTGCCGCACCAGTCCGAAGTCTTCCCGGACCGCGAACACTTCGGCCGCATCTTCTACAACCAGGCCCAGATGAGCGCGAAGGGCATTCCCCAGATCGCCGCCGTCATGGGCAGCTGCACCGCCGGCGGCGCCTATGTGCCTGCAATGAGCGACGAGACGATCATCGTGCGCAAGCAGGGCACCATCTTCCTCGGCGGCCCGCCGCTGGTGAAAGCCGCCACCGGTGAGGAGATCAGCGCGGAAGACCTAGGCGGCGCCGACGTCCACGCCCGCCGCTCCGGCGTCGCGGACCACTATGCCGCCCACGACTCCCACGCCCTCGCCATCGTCCGCTCGATCATCCGCACCCTGAACAAGCCGAAGGCCCAGCCGTTCGAGCTGACCGAGCCGCAGGCCCCGCTCTACGACCGCGCCGAGATACACGGCCTCGTCCCGCAGGACGTGCGCGAGCCCTACGATGCCCGCGAAGTGATCGCCCGCCTCGTCGACGGTTCCGAGTTCCACGAATTCAAGCAGCTCTACGGCGAAACCCTCGTCTGCGGCTTCGCGCGCCTTTACGGCATGCCTGTCGCCATCCTCGCCAATAACGGCATCCTCTTCTCCGAGAGTGCCCAGAAGGCGGCGCACTTTATCGAACTCGCCGACCAGCGCCGCATCCCGCTCGTCTTCCTGCAGAACATCACCGGCTTCATGGTCGGCTCGAAATACGAAGCCGGCGGCATCGCCAAGGACGGCGCCAAGATGGTCACCGCCGTCGCCACAGCCTCTGTGCCGAAGTTCACCGTCGTCACCGGCGGCAGCTACGGGGCAGGGAACTATGGCATGTGCGGCCGCGCCTATTCCCCCCGCTTCCTCTTCATGTGGCCGAACGCCCGCATCTCCGTCATGGGCGGCGAACAGGCCGCCTCCGTCCTCGCCACCGTCAAGCGCGACGGCATCGAGCGCAAGGGCGGCCAATGGAGCGCCGAGGAGGAGCAGAGCTTCAAACAGCCGATCCGCGACCTCTACGAGGCCGAAGGCAACCCCTACTATTCCACCGCCCGCCTCTGGGACGACGGCATCATCGACCCCGCCGACACCCGCCGCGTCCTCGGCCTCGCCATGTCCGCCGCCCTCAATGCCCCCTTCGGCGAGCGCGGCTTCGGCCTGTTCCGGATGTAAAATCACCCCCGGCGCAGATGGCGCCGAGGGTGATCTTTCAAAATTCGCCTGTAGGTAACCCTAAAGCTGAATCTCCTTCGATTTGCCCATGTTCGGCATCTCGCCTTTTATGTGGGCTTTCGCGACTTCGAACAGGAATCCGATCGACGATTTGTCCGATGCCCAGACGGCCGCATCATGCGGTTCGAATTTCAGCATCAGCATCTTCGGGTCCGTCTTGCCGCCCGGATACCAGGCCTCAACCATCGGGTTCCAGAACTTGTCGATCGTCGCGGGGTCATTGTGCGGCGACAGCATGCCTTTCACGCAGGCCTGATAGTCCTTGTCGACGTGGCACATGTGTACGGATGACGGCCGCGCCAGGATCGTGCTGCCCAGTTCGCTGGTATTGTCCGAGTAGAAATAGATCACGCCGGCATCGACATCCACTTGCGGGGACATCGGCTGCATATGCTTGTCATGATCCGGCGAGCCGAGCATCACGCAGCGCGCACCCTTGATCTCTTCGAGCAGTTGGTGCTGCGGATTTTCGTCAAACTTCTTGAGGTCAGCCATGGGGGTCTCCTTATCTACCCAATGAACGCCCTGCATCCCAAGCCGTTCCCTCGTGGCTGACTTAAATCGTGGTCACGCCTGCGCCGTTCTGCCTGCCTTGCGTAGGCCCGGCGGCTACCGCAAGATAGCGCCACAAGAGACCACCCAAAGGAAACACCGCCATGCGCGACTCCGAATATGACCTGATCAAGTTCGATGCGACCCGCGCCGGCGTCGCCATCGTCACGCTCAACCGGCCAGATGTTCACAACGCCTTCAACGCCGAACTGATCGCCGAGCTGACGGACGTGTTCACGATGATCGCCGACCAGTCCTCCATCCGCATGATGATCCTGCGCGGTGAAGGCCCGTCCTTCTCGGCCGGCGCAGACCTCGCCTGGATGAAGCGCGCCGCCACCCACACGCGCGAGGAAAACGAAGCGGACGCCGAGCGTCTCGCTGAGATGCTGCAGCGTCTCTACGAGATGCCGCAGATGACCCTCGCCCTCGTTCAGGGCATCGCTATGGGCGGCGGGGCAGGACTCATCGCCGCCTGCGATGTTGCCATCGCGATGGCCAGCACGTCCTTCCGCTTCTCCGAAGTCCGCCTCGGCCTGACGCCGGCCACCATCAGCCCCTTCGTGATCGACGCCATCGGCCCGCGCTGGGCCCGCGCCCTGTTCGTCACGGCAGAATCGTTTGACGCGGCCTACGCAGAGCGCATCGGCCTTGTGCAATATGTTGCTCAGACGTCGGATGAAATGGCGGAGATGGAAGAGAACATCGCCAAGCTTGTCTTCGCCGCCGCCCCAGGCGCCATCGCGGATTCCAAGAAACTCGTGCGGGATGTTGCCGGCCTCCCCATAGACCGTGAGCTCGCGCACAAGACCGCGAAGCGCATCGCGGCCCGCCGGGCCTCTGCGGAAGGAAAGGAAGGCATCGCTGCCTTCCTCGAGAAACGCCCGCCCAGCTGGAAGGCGTAAGCTATTCCAGCGGCGGCAGCGGCAGGCCCCAGCCGGTCAGCGTCGCGTGGATGGCCTCGACCGGGTTGATCCCGGTCAGCCCCTCTATGGGCTCCCGGAATATGTACACGACCAGCCCCAGCATGATCACATAGACAATGAACTGCAGCACCGATTTCAGCACGAACGCGCCCGCGCTGAACGCGATCATTCCGATCGCACCGAGAATCAGCGCGCCCTGGACCGGCGGCATGCCCTCCACGATGGCGTAGTTGTAGCCGAAATAGGCGCCAAGTCCGCCGCCGACGATACCGGCAATGCCGGCCAGTTGAACGCCTGAATTGTAAGCCATCGGACTCCCCCGTTGCATGGTCACCCCCCATGCTTACGCCATCCGGCGGGCCTGACAAAGCCTCAAAATCACCGCCGGGCGGCGCCGGCTCCGGCCTTGTTTCGGCCCGGAAACCCGGCCATTCCCGTCGGCGATGACAAATCCGGTGCCTGCTTCCGCGCGCCTGCGCGCCCGCCTTCACGCCGAACGCGAAGCCCTCCGCGCCCGCTGGGTGAAGGGCCCGTGGAGCCTCGGCCTGTTCGAGTTCATCAGCTTCGGCATCAAGCAGGCCTGGGCGTGCCTGTTCGGCGGCGTCATGCTCGCGCTCCTGCTGCTCACCCACTTCTTCTACCCGGAGGGCGCTGCTCTCTCGCGCTACGATTTCCTCGTCCTCGCCGCGCTCGCCCTGCAGGTCCTGCTCATCCTCTCCGGCCTGGAAACCTGGGAGGAGGCGCGCGTTATCCTCGTCTTCCACGTGGTCGGCACCATCATGGAGCTCTTCAAGACCGCCCATGGCAGCTGGATCTACCCGGAAGACAGCTACCTTCGCATCGGCGCCGTGCCGCTCTTCTCCGGCTTCATGTACGCCGCCGTCGGCTCCTACCTCGCCCGCGTCTGGCGCATCTTCGAGTTCCGGTACGACCGGTTCCCGCCGCTCTGGCTGCAAGGACTGCTCGCCGCCGCCATCTACGTGAACTTCTTCGCCCACCACTGGCTGCCCGACATCCGCCTCGGCCTGTTCGCTGCCACCGCCGTGCTCTACCTGCGCACCGTCGTCTGGTTCCGCCCGGACGAGGTCCACCGCCCCATGCCACTGCTGGTCGGCTTCTTTCTAGTCGCCATTTTCATCTGGTTCGCCGAAAACCTCGGCACCTTCGCTCGCGCCTGGTCCTATCCCGGCCAGGAGACCGGCTGGGAGATGGTGTCTTTATCCAAGCTCGGATCATGGTATCTGCTGATGATCATCAGTTTCGTCCTGGTCGCCACCGTGCACCGGGGCAGGGGAGAGGCCGCCCGTGAAAATCACCAAACTCCTCGTCGCGAACCGGGGTGAGATCGCCGTCCGGATCTTCCGCACCTGCCGCCGCCTCGGCATAGAAACCGTCGCCGTCTACTCGGATGCCGACCGCGCCGCGATGCACGTGCGCGAGGCGGATGAAGCCGTCCATATCGGCGCCGCCCCCGCCGCTGAAAGCTACCTGCGCGTAGAGGCGATCCTCGCCGCCGCAGCTGCGACGGGCGCCAACGCCATCCACCCCGGCTACGGCTTCCTGTCCGAGAATGCCGCCTTCGCCGAAGCGGTCCTCGCCGCCGGCCTCGCCTGGGTCGGCCCGCCGCCTGCTGCTATCCGCTCGATGGGCCCGAAGGATGAAGCCAAGCGCATTGCCGAAGAGGCGGGCGTCCCCGTCCTCCCCGGCTACCGCGGCGAAGCGCAGGACATCAGCACCCTGACGAAAGCCGCCGAAAAGGTCGGCTATCCGCTTCTCATCAAGGCCGTCGCCGGCGGTGGGGGCAGGGGCATCCGCCAGGTCTCGCGCGCCGTTGACCTGCAGGCCGAACTCACCAGCGCCGTGCGCGAAGCCGAATCCAGTTTCGGCGACGGCCGCGTCATGCTCGAAAAACTCGTTGAGCGCCCACGCCACATTGAAGTCCAGGTCTTCGGCGACCAGCACGGCAATGTCGTCCACCTGTTCGAGCGCGACTGCTCCCTCCAGCGCCGCCGCCAGAAAGTCATCGAGGAAGCCCCTGCACCCGGCATGCCGGAACCCGTCCGCAAGGCGATGACGGACGCTGCCGTGAAACTCGCGAAAGCCGTCGGCTACCAGGGCGCCGGCACCGTCGAATTCATCGTGGACGGATCAAGGCCGCTCGCGCTGGACACTTTCTGGTTCCTCGAGATGAACACCCGCTTGCAGGTCGAGCACCCGGTCACCGAAGCCATCACAGGCACCGATCTTGTCGAATGGCAGCTGATCGTCGCCTCCGGCGGCAAGCTCCCGCTGAAGCAGAAGGACATCAAGCTCACTGGCCACGCCTTCGAGGCGCGCATCTGCGCCGAAGACCCTGCCGACAATTTCCGCCCCGGCGCCGGCCTCATCCTCGAATTCGGCCTGCTCGAAGAACCGGACAGCGAATCCCTGCGCTGGGACGCCGGCTTCGAATCCGGCGACCGCGTCCCGTCCAATTACGACTCCATGATCGCCAAACTGATCGTATACGGAGAAACCCGGGACGCCGCGCTGGAACGCCTGACCGATGTCCTCGCCCACACCCAGCTCTGCGGCGTGCCCTCCAACGCCGGCTTCCTGCGCCGCTGCGCCCTCTCTGATGAGTTCACCTCCGGCACGCACCACGTCAACTGGATCGGCGAAAATCTGGATGCGCTCGCGGGTGTGCCCGAGGCGCACCGCGCCGCCTCCCTCTCCGCCGTCGCAACACTCCTGCTCGACGATGAAGGCGCTGTCTCCCCCTGGGACCTGCACGACGGCTTCCGCCTGAACTCTGTCCCCCGCCGCGATGTCCTCCTCGCCGCCGACGGCGCCGCCGAACTCGTCGATCCGGACGCCCCTCTCAGCAACGACACCCCGTTCCCGCTGATCACCGATCTCTCACCCCGCCGCTTCGCCGTCACCTGCGGCGGCGACACCTTCCTCGTCACCATCCCCGAATTCAGCGCCGACGCCGACGCCGCCCTCGGCGGCAATGTCGTGAAAGCCCCGATGCCCGGCAAGGTGCTCAGTGTGCTGGCCAAAGCCGGCGCTCCCGTCACCCGCGGCGAAACCCTCGCCGTCCTCGAAGCCATGAAAATGGAGCACGCTCTGACTGCGCCCCGCGACGGCGTGATCGAAGCCGTCCACGCCACCGCCGGTCAGCAGGTCGCCGACGGCGATGTGCTGGTGATGCTGGTGGAAGAGTAGACTATCTCGGCCCCGCCACGATCAGATCATCGTGCAGGTTCGCAATCTCCCCATCCGAATATCCGATCCCCGACAGTATCTCGTCGGTATTCTCCCCGAGGCTGGGCGCCCGCACCGGCGCAATCCGCTCGGCGTCGGAAAAAGCAATCGGATTTCCCGGCGTCAGATAGGTTCCAATTCCCGGATGCTCCAGCATTGAAAACATGGGATTGTCTATTGAAATGTCGGGGTCTTCGCGCACCGCCTGCGCAAACGTCCGGTAGCGCGCCCACGTCACGCTGCGCTCGGTGAACGCCGCCTCGAATTCCTCCACCGCCCGCGTGTCAAAGAACGGCTTCAGCACAGCGGTGATCGCATGCCGGTGCTGGAACCGCATGCCTTCAAGGTTCAGGTTCACGCCCAGCTTCACGGCGAGTTCCTCGAACGCCACCTGCGTATGCGTCACGGCCTTAAGGTTGTCCCACTGGCGCTGCGTCAGCGCGACGACAACCACGCGCCGGCCGCCCTTGCACACGAAATCCTGCGCATAAGCTCCGTACAGGGAATTGCCCATCTTCGGCCGGTCATAACCGTTGACGGTTACCTCGCCGATGATCCCCAGATTGCCGAGCATCGCCAGCGCCATATCCTTCAGCGCCAGCTCGACGAGTTGCCCGTTCCCCGTCAGCCGCCGGTGCCGCTCTGCCGCAAGGATGCCCAGCGCCGCCTGCTGCCCGGTGATACAGTCCCAGGCCGGCAGCACATGCCCCACCGGCTCGGTCGATCCCTCCGGCCCCGTCGCCATCGGAAAGCCCACCGCCGGGTTCACCGTATAGTCCACCTGCGGCCCCCCGCTGCGATCCCCGGTCACCGACATCATGATCAGGTCCGGCCGGTGCTGTTTCAGCGCTGGAAAGTCCATCCATCCGCGTACACGCAGATTGGTCAGGAAAATGCCCTTGCCTTCGCCCGGCTCGCAGATCAGCCGCGTCACGATCTCCTGTCCGCGCGGCGTCGTCATGTCGACCGCCAGGCTGCGCTTGCCTTTGTTCAGCCCGGCCCAGAACAGGCTCCGCCCCTTTTCGGTCACCGGCCAGCGGCCATTGTCCAGCCCGCCGCGTATCCGGTCGAAGCGGATCACGTCCGCGCCCATCTGCGCCAGTGTCATCCCCGCCAGCGGCGCCGCCACAAAGGCCGAGCCTTCGACAATCCGCAGACCCTCGAGAATCTTGACCATCTTGTCCTCCCACGGGCCGGTTTCCGGCCTCATCAGGAGTCATCTAGGCCGCGTCAGCCGTCCGCCCAGCCGAGATTGGCCTGCATGCCGGCCGCGCCGTCGCCGTTGGCGGTGAACAGGTCCAGCCCGCCCGCCTCATTCGTCCGCCCGCAGACGGAAACGGCGTCAAAGTCAAACAGCGGTCTGAGCCCCCGGAACGTATAGCTCGCGGGCCGCTTGCCGGGTTGCCAGCGCCGCGCCGCCTCCATCAGCAGGATCGCCTGCAGCGGCCCATGCACCACCAAGCCTGGATACTTCTCCGTCTCCATCGCATAGGGCCGGTCATAGTGGATCCGGTGGCCATTGAACGTCAGCGCCGAAAAGCGGAACAGCAGCACGGGATCCACGGCCACACGCTCCGTCCACGCACAAGTGCCCACAGGCGTCGGCTCCGGCGGGCTGAACACGTCCGGGATCGGCATGTAGACGATGTCCTGCTCTTCCTCCATCAGCCCCGCGCCGCCGCGGGAATAGGAATGGCGCACGGTCACGAACACCATCTCGCCCGTCCGCCCGGTCTTCGAAGTCACCTTGGCAATCGAGGACACCTTGGTCAGCTCGTCGCCGATCCGCACCGGACCGTAGAACTGGCAGCGGCTGCCCGCCCACATGCGCCGGGGCAGGGTGATCGGCGGCAGGAAACCGCCGCGCTGCGGGTGCCCGTCCGGGCCCACCGCCGAGGCGCGCACGACCGGCAGAAAGTAAAGCCACAGCCAGAGCGGCGGCAACTCCGCCTTCAGCAGAAAATCATCCGGGTTCTGATCGAGCGTCGCCGCCAGCGCCCGCGCGGGCCCCGGATGCACGGTATCGATCTGCACCTCGGTGCGGCCAATCCAGCTTTGCAGCGTCCCTGTGTCCATCCGCAGATAGTTAGCTCAAACGCGCGCGCGCTCAAGCCCCACCCGCGGATTGCGCTATTTCAGCTCCAGCCCTGCCAGTTCGCCGTCCTCGCGCCACTTCTTGAGGATTCGGAAATAGGCATTCGGCCCGTCGCCATAGGAATTGTTCTGCGCGGCCCGGTCGCTCGGCTTGCCTTCGTTGTTGTAATAGCCCGGCGTGCACTCTTCCAGGAACTGCTGGCGCATCACGGCCTTGTCGATGATCTGCTTCACCCACTCCGCTTCCGCCTCGGCCGAGGCTTCAAACGTTCCGGCCTGCCGCGCCTTCACTTCCGCCAGCGTATAGCCGATCTGCTCGGCCTGCTCGTCCAGCAGGTGCGGATAGTTCGCTGTAAAGCCAGCCTGCCCGGGCCCCATCAGGAACATGTTGGGAAATCCGTGCACGGAAAGCCCGTGCAGGCTGCGCATGCCGTCCGCCCAGTAATCCTTCATCGTCATGCGGCCGCGCCCGACGGGATCATAGCCCGCGCGGCGCGTATAGTCCGTGCCCACTTCAAAGCCCGTGGCATAGACAAGGCAATCGATCTTGTAGGCCTTGCCGTCCACCACGATCGAATCCTCGGTGATCCGGTCCACGCCCTGGCCATTGGTGTCCACCAGCGTCACATTCGGCCGGTTGAAGGCGTCGAGATACTGGTCATGGAAACACGGCCGCTTGCAGAACTGCCGGTACCAGGGCTTCAGCGCCGCTGCCACCGATGGATCCTTGATGATCTCGTCGACGCGCGAACGCACCTGTTCCATCTTCTTGAAGTCGGCAATCTCGGCAAGTTCTGCCAGCCGCTCCGGCGTCAGGCCCTGCTGGTCGCCTTTCGAGGCGATGAACAGGATGTTGCGGATAATGTCCGTCCACCCATCATTCACCAGGTCTTCCGGCTCATACCCGCCCGAGACCAGCGTATTGAAATTCTCCATCCGCCGGCGCTGCCAGCCGGGCTCCAGGCTCTTCGCCCAGTCCGGATCCGTCTGCCGGTCATTGCGCACATCAATGGAGGAAGGTGTGCGCTGGAACACGTAGAGGTGCTTCGCCCCGGCGGCCAGATGCGGCACGCACTGCACGGCGGTTGCGCCCGTGCCGATGATGCCGACCACCTTGTCCTTCAGGCCCGTCAGTCCGCCCTCCGGCCCACCGCCCGTATACTGATAATCCCACCGGCTCGTATGGAAGCTGTGACCTTTGAAGCTTTCGACGCCCGGGATGCCGGGCAGCTTCGGCCGGTTCAGGGGACCATTGCTCATCACCACGAACTGCGCGGTAAACTTGTCGCCCCGGTCCGTCTCGATCACCCAGGCTTTCTTCTTCTCGTTCCATGTCAGGCCGGTCACGCCGGTGCCCAGCAGGGCCTTGTCGAACAGGTTGAAGCGCTCCGCGATCCGCTTCGAATGCGCGAGAATTTCCGGCGCCTTCGTATACTTCTCCTTCGGCATGAAGCCGGTCTCTTCCAGCAGCGGCAGGTAGATATAGCTCTCGATATCGCACGCCGCGCCGGGATACCGGTTCCAGTACCAGGTCCCGCCAAACGCGCCGCCCGTCTCGATCATGCGGATGTCCGTGAACCCCGCCTTGCGCAGGCGCGCCGCCGCCAGCATCCCGCCAAACCCGCCGCCAATCACTGCCACTTCCACGTGATCCTTCACCGGCGCGCGTTCCACACGCTCCGTATACGGGTCTTCCAGGTAGTGCGCGAACTGGCCCGCCACGTTCACATACTGCTCGTTGCCATCCTTGCGCACGCGCTTGTCGCGCTCCGCCAGATAGCGCGCCTTCAGCGCGGCCGGGTCAAATCCAAGATCAAGCGCGCCGGTATCGGCCATGGGAAACTCCTCCGAAAATCGGCAGGGCCTGCGTCTCGTCGCGCCGGTCTCCCGCATTCAGCCATGAATTTAACCGCGAAGCCGCCTCGGCGACAGTCATGACCCGGCGTCAGCCGCCGCCTGCCGAGCCGATGAACCGCACGATCTGGCTGATCAGGATGCCGGCGCCGATCCACAACCAGATCTGGCTGCCCTTTTCCTGCGGCGCTGCGGCCTTGCTCTCTTCCACCACCGCGCGCTTGCGCACGTCTGGCGGCATCTCGCCGAGCGCCGCTTCCCGCCGCACCCGCGCCATCCAGTCGTTCAGCCTGCGCACCCAGATCTGCGTCACCGGCTGGCGTGTCCAGCCATAGTACTGGTCCAGCGCGTCAAACACTTCCAGCGTCAGCCAATCCGGAAGGCGAAGCTCCGGCGGATCCAGATTATACCCCGTCCGGTCGCACAGGAACTCGCGCACCTGCCACTGCATCGACTGGTACTCTTCGATACCCGCCACGTCCGCCCCGTCGATGATCGCCATCATGTCGCGAACCGCCGGCGCGCGCCCCGTCGCCGTCAGAGTATCGACCAGCCGGTCCATCGCCGCGCCAACCCGGTCTTCGAACTGGACCTCCGCCGCATCTGCGTCCGCCTCGTTCGGGTCAAGCTCATCCTCGGCCTCTGGCTCAGGCTCATCTCCGGCCTCTAGCTCTGGCTCGGGCAGGGGCGCGCTCGCCGCCGCTGCCGGTTCAACCGCGATTTCGTGCGGCGCCCAGGTGATCTCCGTATCGGCTGCTGGCAGGCCAGGTGACGGCGCTTCCGCTACATTCACGTCTTCGGCGACAGAATGCGCCGTGGACTGACCATCGTCATCCGCCGGGCTGTCGTCCTGCTCCATATCGTCATAGTCATCATAATCGTGGCGCCAGCGTATTTCATTGCGTGCCTGCTCGAACGCCGCGCGCAGCGCCATGAACCCCGCCCGGTCGTCTTCCGGTCGCGTGACCTTCAGCTTCGCTGCATACGCCCGGCGCACGTCGTCGTCCGTCGCCGTCGCCCGGTCCAGCTCCAGCAGGTCAAACGGATCAGAAGACATCGTCGCGTTCGAAATTCCCGAGGATCGCTTCGATATTGCGGCGCGCTTCGTTGATCTCGCGCGCGTCCTGGCGCGACAGAACGCCCTCGAACTCGGCGATCAATCTGCCCACGGACTGGCGCTTGTCGCCCAAGAGGTTCTCGTAGGCCGCCCGCATCCGGGCAATCAGCGCCGCATTCTCCTGTTGCTCGCGCGGGTGGATCTTGATCGCGCTCAGCGCCTTCAGCCGCTTCTCGATCTCGGCGCGCGGCAGGCTTCCCGGATTGCCTTCGATCACGAGGCGCTCCATCTTCTTCGTCGCCAGCGGCGTCGCCTCCACTTCCAGCACGCCGGACGTGTCATAGGTGTAGCGCAGCTCCACCGACTTGTCCTCCTTCGCCCCGCCGCGCAGCGGAATGTGCAGCGTGCCGATCAGGATATTGTCTTTCACGAACGGGCTCTCGCCCTGGAAAATCTTCAGCACGATCTCGTGCTGGCCGGCATGCAGCGGCGAGATGATGTCCGATTTCGATACCGGCACCACCGTATTGCGCTCGATCATCGGTGAGAATTGTCCGTGCTCGTACTTTCCCTCGCCCACCTGGATCGACGTCTCGAAGCCCAGCGTGAACGGGCACACATCCGTCATCACCACATCGTCCAGCGCCTTGTGCCGCGCGGCGAGGCCCGCCTGCACTGCCGCGCCGAGGGCGACCACATGGTCCGGGTCGATCGAATGTTCCGGAAACCGTTTGAAAAGCCGCGTCACCAGCGCCCGCACGCTCGCCATCCGCGTCGCCCCGCCCACCGTGATGATCCGGTGCAGGTCGTCCGCCCGGAGGCTCGCGTCCGAAATCGCGCGCTGGATCGGCAGACGCAGCCGCTTCAGGATCGGGTCGGTTATTTCGTCGAACTTCTCCCGCGTGATCGTCACGCGCCGCGCCTCACCCTTCAGCGCAAAGTCCGCGCTCGCCTCCGCCGCCTCTGTCAGCTGCACCTTCATGCGGTCGGCCAACGCCCGCAGCCGCGCCCCGTCCTCGCGCGAGACGGTATCCGGCTTCACGCCCAGCTGCCGGCCAAGCTCCAGCGCCAGCGCGTCGGTAAAGTCCTCGCCGCCGAGGAACGCATCCCCCGCCGAGGCGCGCACTTCCATCACGCCGGAAAACATCTCGAGGATGGAGACGTCGAACGTCCCCCCGCCAAGGTCCACCACCAGGAAAGTCGATTCTCCCTGCCGGTCCTGCAGGCCGTAGGCCAGCGCCGCCGCCGTCGGCTCATTGATCAGCCGGTTCACCTTCAGGCCCGCAAATTCCGCTGCGGTGATCGTCGCCTTGCGCTGGATGTCATTGAAATAGGCCGGCACCGAGATCACCGCCTCGTCCACCGCGTGGCCCAGAAACGCCTCCGCATCGGCCCGCAGCGCCCGCAGCACGAAGGAAGACAATTCCTCCGCCCGGAACGGTTTCTTGCCAAGCGTCATCTCATGGTTGGTGCCCATGTAGCGCTTGAACCGTGCCGCCGTCAGCGCCGGATGCGTCAGCAGCCGGTCCTTGGCCGCCCGCCCCACCAGCAGGGCCCCGTCATCGCCATAGCCCACCGCCGACGGCGTCAGCAGCTCCCCCAGGCTGTTGGGAATCAGCTGCGGCCCCGCATCGGTGAACACCGCCACCAGCGAGTTCGTCGTGCCAAGGTCAATGCCGATCAGCGTCCGGGAAGGGTCAGTCATGGGGGAGGCACAGCTTTCAGCGGGAGGAGACTGAAAGCCTTAACGGGTCCCGTAACCGGCTCCAAGAGGGGGCTGGCTAGGCCGCCTTTGTCTGGCCCCAGGCCTGGAAGGGGTCTTGCAGGTCAGTGCGCGCCCGCATCCGGTCCGGCGTGCTCCCATGGCGGCTACCGGTAAGGCACTCGTCCAGCCTTTTGCGCAAGGCCGCCTCGTCCATGCCGATGCCGATGAACACGATTTCCTGCCGCCGGTCGCCTACGTCGCGGTCCCAGATGCCCGCCATGTATGCCTTGAAAGACTCGCTGTCCGGCCAACGCTCGCGCGGCGTCACCGCCCACCACCGTCCCATGCCCTGATGGCGCACCAGGGCGCCGGCCTGGCTCACCTCGCCGATCCAGTCTGGCCGCGTCGCGACCCAGAAGAACCCTTTCGCCCGCACTACGTTCGGCCAGGCCTCATTGAAGAAGGCGTGGATCTTGTCGGGATCGAACGGCCGCCGCGACCGGTAGACAAAACTCTCGATCCCGTAAGTGTCCGTCTCCGGCGCGTGATTGGCAGATCCATAGAGCTCCTTCGCCCAGAGTGGATGCTCCTCGGCCTTCTCGAAGTCGAACCGGCCGGTCCCCATCACGCGGTCCAGCGGCACACGCGAGAAGCTGCTCTCGACAATGTCTGCATCCGGATTGAGCGCCCGCACCAGCTTGCGCACGGTCTCAAGCTCTCCCGGCGCGACGGCGTCCGTCTTGTTCAGCACGATCACATCTGAAAACTCGATCTGGTCCACAAGCAATTGCACCAGCGGCCGCTGGTCGCCTTCGCCCAGGCTCTCGCCCCGGTCGTTCAGGAAGTCCACGCTCGAATAATCCTTCAGCAGGTTCGCGGCGTCCACCACGGTCACCATCGTGTCGATGCGGGCCAGGTCGCCCAGCGAAAAGCCAGCCTCGTCCCGGAAATCGAACGTCGCGGCGACGGGCAGGGGCTCGGAAATGCCGGTCGACTCGATTACAAGATAGTCGAACCGTCCCTCCCTCGCGAGGCGGCTCACCTCTTTCAGAAGGTCATCTCGCAGCGTGCAGCAGATACATCCGTTGGACATCTCCACCAGCGTCTCGTCCGTCCGCGACAGCCCGGCGCCGTCCCGGATCAGGTCTGCGTCGATATTCACCTCGCTCATGTCGTTGACGATCACGGCAACCCGCCGGCCTTCGCGGTTGTTCAGGATGTGGTTCAGCAGGGTCGTTTTCCCGGCGCCGAGAAAGCCTGACAGAACGGTCACGGGCAGAGTTGCTTGTGTCATGGCAGAAAGCTCACAATCCGGGTTGAATATGTTATATTGTAACGTTAGATGCCGCCCATGATCCTTTCCGTCAAGCCTTGCAGGAGCCGCCTGATGTCCGCGCGGCGTCTGCTTGTCCTCACCGCCTTCCTCCTCGCGGCCTGCGACAAGCCTGCAGAGGCGCCCGTCACAGAGCCGCCGCCGCTGCCGGCAGGTGCAGAGACAGCCGATTTCGAGGCTGGGGCAGATCCCGCGGCGCCGCAGCGTCCCGCGTCCGAATACTGGGGGCTGGAGCCCGGCGAGGCCCTGCCGATCATCTGGGGCGACCTGCTGCCCGCCGGCGCCGAGGAGGAACTCGCCCGCCAGCAGGCCGAATTCTACGCCATGCTGGAACAGCGCTACCAGGCAAACGCCACCAGCCTCTATGAGGCCGACCCTCTCGGCACGATCGCGGAAGGGTCAGAGATGGACTACATGCCCCAGTTCGGCACCTTCGACGCGGTGGAGGATTTCGACGGCATGCGCGTGCGCATCCCGGGATATGTTGTCCCGTTCGACTTCAATCCGAAAAAGACGCACACCGAATTCCTGTTCGTGCCCTACATGGGCGCCTGCATCCACACGCCGCCGCCGCCCCCCAACCAGATCATTTTTGTGCGCGCGGACAAGGGCGTGAAGATCGACGACATCTGGGTGCCCTATTATGTCGAAGGCACCTTCGGGCGGGGCAAGTTCCTGAACGATACGGGCGACGCCGCCTATTCGATCGACCTCGCCGAACTCGAACCTTATCCCATTCCCTGACGCCGCGGTTTCATCGTTCTGTCACGTAGCGATGCAACTAAGGTCTAGCCCCAACACCCGGCAGGAGCCTTCGCCATGGACCAGTCAGAAAACACGACGGCAAACCCCCGCATCGCGGCCAGCGCCGAAACCATTTCCGACATCATCGAACGCCGCCTTTCCCGGCGCGGCTTCCTCGGCGGGCTCACCGCCGTCTCCGGCCTCGCGCTCGCCGCCTGCGCAGGCCGCCCAGTCGATGCTGCGGCTGCGGCCGCGCATGAAATGAAGCGCCCAGCGCCCGCGTTCAGCTTCCCGGAAATCGCGCGCGGCCTCGACCAGACCCACCATGTCGCCGAAGGCTACCGCGCCGACATCCTCCTGCGCTGGGGCGACCCGCTCTGGGCCGACAGTCCCGCCTTTGATCCGCTGAACCAGTCTGCCGAAGCCCAGCGCCGCCAGTTCGGCTACAATTGCGATTATGTCGGCTTCGTCCCGCTTGATCCGGATACGGACGGCGCCCCGCGCGGCCTGCTCTGCGTCAACCACGAATACACCTCCACCCAACTGATGTTCCCCGGCATCCGCGAAGACGATCCAGCCGGCATCACACGCGAGATCGCGCTCACCGAAATCGCCGCGCATGGCGGCACGGTTGTTGAGATCCGCCGCACGGCAGGGGGCTGGAAGCCCGTCCTCGGCTCGCCCTTCAACCGCCGCCTCACGGCTGACACGCCGATGCAGATCACCGGCCCCGCCGCCGGCCATCCGCGCCTCGTCACCGGCGAGGACCCCACCGGCCGCAACGTCCTCGGCACCATGAACAATTGCGCCGGCGGCATCACGCCCTGGGGCACCTACCTGATGGCGGAGGAGAACATCAACGGAAACTTCCTCGGCGCGCTCCCGGACGGTCATCCGGAGACGGACAATCACAAGCGCATGGGCGTCCCCGGCGGCTGGTATGGCTGGGGCAAGTTTGTCGACCGGTTCGATGTCTCGAAGCAGCCGAACGAACCCAACCGCTTCGGCTGGATCGTCGAAGTCGATCCGAAAGACCCCGCCTCAACTCCGAAGAAACGCACCGCCCTAGGCCGCTTCAAGCACGAGGGCGCCGAAAGCGTCGTCGCCCCGGATGGCCGTGTCGTCGTCTATTGCGGCGACGACCAGCGCTTCGACTATGTCTACAAGTTCGTCACGGCAGGCCGCTACGTCCCCGGCGAGACAAATGCCGACTCCAACCTGTTGGATGACGGCACGCTCTACGTCGCCCGCTTCAACGACGACGGCACTGTCACCTGGCTCCCCCTCGTCTTCGGCACAGGGCCTCTCACCCCCGCTAACGGATTCAGTTCGCAGGCGGACGTTGTCATCGAGGCCCGCCGCGCCGGCGATCTCCTCGGCGCCACGCCCATGGACCGTCCGGAAGACGTCGAGCCCGACCCAAAAACCGGCCGTGTCTATGTCATGCTCACCAACAACGACCGCCGCAAGCCCGGCGAGGAAAACGCCGCCAACCCCCGCCATTCCAACCGTTTCGGCCACATCATCGAGATCACCGAACCCGGCGGCGACTTTGCCTCCGAAACCTCGACCTGGGAAATCCTCGTGCGCTGCGGCGACCCGTCCATCGCCGAAGTCGGCGCCACCTGGAATCCCTTCACCACAGAAAACGGCTGGCTCGCCAGCCCTGACAATTGCGCGATCGATGCCCAGGGCCGCCTCTGGGTCTCCACCGATGGCAATGATGATACCGGCGCCGCCGACGGCCTCTGGGCCCTCGAAACCGAAGGCAAGCGCCGCGGCACCGGCCGCCACTTCTTCCGCTGCCCCATCGGCGCCGAACTCTGCGGCCCGGTCTTCACCTCGGACGGCGAAACCCTCTTCCTCGCCGTCCAGCACCCCGGCGACGGCGAAGGCGCCAGCTTCGAATCCCCCACTACTCGCTGGCCCGATTTCGGTACCTCACCCCCACGCCCCAGCGTCATGGTCATTACACGGACGGATGGCGGTGTGATCGGCGGCTAGGCACCCCCACCCCTCGCGAGGACGAGAAATCGTATACAATTTCCCGAGCGAGCCTCGCCACAAGGGGGAGGCGACCTGTAGCCCTGTTTTGCAACACTCGCTCGCGGCGATAACTGACCTGTTCCCTCCCCATCTTGGGGAGGGCTAGGGTGGGGCGAGGCACACGCGGAGTTCGAACGGAATATTCGAAACCTTACCGCCTGAGCACCACCCGCCGCCCTTCATCCCCCGTCAGCTCCAGCGCGCCATCGGCGGTGATGGTCCAGGCCATCTCGCCGCCGAGCGCGCTCATGTACTTGCGCTCCTGCAACATCAGCCCTTCGCCGAGGCACGCGCGCCGCGTCGTCGCCAGCGGCGTGAAGGTGATCGTGCCGCCATCTGCGGCATACAGGCCGCTCAGCCGGTTGCAGTTGGTCGAGCCGCTCACGCGGCCGTCCTTGCCGAACATCAGCGTCAGCCGCGAATTGTCGATCACGCCGCCCCGGTTGATATCCTCCACCACCCATTCCGCGCCGAGCAGCACGGCCGGGTCCAGCGCCGCCTTCGCAGACAGCGCCGGCACCGCCACAAACCCGACGCCGTCGGCGCCCATGACCGTCAGCCTGCCGAGCCCGTCGACGCTGCCCTTCGACGCGCCCGAAAGGATGCCCGCGAAGGCCGATTCCTGCGCCATGAGGCCGTCGCCCAGGCATGCCATCTTGGTCATCCCCGTGCCGGAAAAGGTTACCGCCCCGCCGTCCTGCGCATAGCCGCCAAAGAATCGGTTGCACCCCGTGGTGCCGTTGATCTGTCCATCGTCCGTGAACGTGATTTCCGGCTCGCTGCCGGAGACGACCGCGACCCCGCCGATCCCCTCCACGCGCCAGGCTGTCCCCGCCAGTTTCAGCTCGGGCGCCCGCATCGCCGTGATCTCCGTCCCGTTCGCGCCGGTCAGCGTCAGCATCCCGTCGCCGTCCACCACAAAGGTCGCATCCCCCTGCAGCGCTGCGCCGAGCGCGTTTTCCATCTGGTTCCGGTTCGCCGCCGCGCACGCCATCATTGTCATCATGATCGGCGTAAAGGTCACCGTCTCCCCGTCCAGCGTGTAGCCGCCGTTAAACTGGTTGCACCCGCCATACCCACTGACGCGGCCATCTTCGCCGAACCGGATCACCGGCGGCTTGCCCGTCACGGCCACGCCGCCGATGGACGCGATGATCCAGTCACCCCCAGCCAGCGGCGAGTTTATCCGTATACGGTCGAGGCCCGGTTCCGCTGCGCCTTTCGCCAGCGGCGCGTGCTCAGCCGGCGCAGGCTTACCTGGTAACGTGCACGCCGATGCCGCAATCAGGGCGCCCAGCGAAAAGAGCGGGAAAATGAAGTTCCTGCGAACGATGGAGGCGGTCATTCTCTGGTTCCTCATTTTCCCGGCCTTCCCCTCTGTCTAGAGGCTGCGCGGCCGGGTTACAAACACCCATGCCAGCGCCCCGGCACGCCGGGTGCCCCGCCGCACTTTTAACTTTCAAGGACAAACCAGTGTGTCGTGTGATTGACAGAGACTATCCAGCAGCTAGTTTTCGGGGCTAGAAACGGTGCCGGGGAGGGCGCCGGCCATGCGAAAAAAAGAACACTTCGGTCACACGCGCGGCCTGTGGTTTGCCGGCCTGCCGGAGCGGCTGCAGGACGAAGTGCTGCGCAGCAGCGTCCGCCTCAAGTTGAAGCGCGGCAAACACCTGTTCCGGCAAGGCGATCCCCCCACTGGCATCTTCGGCATCGTCAGCGGCGAGGCCCAGGTCGTCGGCACCACTCTGGCGGGGCTGGACATCCTCGTCGGTGTCCACCGCCCGGGGAACTGGATTGGTTTCCTCGCCTGTCTCGATGGCCAGAACTACACCTTCAACGTCGTCGCCAGCCAGCCCTGCGAAGTGCTCCACCTGCCGCTTGCCGCCGTGCGCCGCATCTTCATGAACGACGTGGACGCCCTCTCGCACATGGTCGCGCCGGAGATCGCGACCCTGCGCGCGATCTACTCGCACATGATCGAACACCTCGCCTTCACGCCGCTGCAGCGCCTCGCCCGCCGGCTGGTGGACCTCGCCTCCAACGCGCAGGGCGAACGGGTCATCACACGCACCATTTCGCCGATCACGCAGGACCAGCTCGCCCTCTCCATCATGGCCTCGCGCCAGTGGACCAACCGCCTGCTGCAACACCTCGAGAAAGCCGGCCTGATCTCCCGCGGCCGCAGCCGCATCGACGTGCTGGACCTGCCACGCCTCACCCAACTCGCCATCTACGGCGAAGACGGCTTCATCCTGTCCGAACCGGCAATCGCAGAAACCGCGCCGGCCAACTAGCCGGCCGCCTTCAGATCTCCATCGGCAGGCTTTTCACGCCGCCTTGCAGCACGTCCGCCAGCGTCGTCGTATCCAGAATGTCGCGCGTGGCATCCGCCACCCGGGCAAACACCTTGCGCAGCTTGCAGGCATTCTCGTTGGCGCAGTCACCGCAGCGCCGGTAGGCCATCTTGGACAGGCAGGGCAGGGGCGCCAGCGGCCC